>NC_008826.1:0-300000 GCF_000015725.1 Methylibium petroleiphilum PM1
CCCGCACACGGGCATCATCATGAAGGGCCGCACGCCGGACTCCGACCTCGGCGAACTGCTGGCCGCGGCCGGCATGAAGGAGGCGGTCGGGCAGCTGCTCAAGCGCTGGGAGAGCGGCGACCCGCTCTTCAGTCCGGACCCCACGCTGCCGTCCGACCCCGGCATCGACGCCGCCTGGCCAGAGCCGCAGTGGCGCTTCGACGTGCCGACCTGGCTCGTCAGCGTCATGCGCCGGGCGCCCGAGCCGACCAGCCTGGTGCAACAGGCCTGCGCCTGCCTGTCCCTCCTGGGCAAGGCCCCCTTCCAGCTCGACGACAAGCTGTCCTGGGTGCGCCGCCTGGCCCAGAAGCGTATGTCCGAGCTGCTGCTCGAGCAGCCCGCCTTACTGCATCACCGCCTCGCCTTCGAGAAGACATGTGCGTCCGCCATCGAGATGGCGCCGCTGGCGCATGCGTTGGCCATCCACACCCGCGCCGGCCTGCCCTCACGCCTGGACGGCTACAGCGACGAGCAGCTCAAGTGCTTCGCCAGTCACCCTATCGTCGCTGACGCGCTGACCAAGCGCGTGCCGACCTACGGTCTGCTCAAGCACCCGAGCACCCCCAAGACGCTCCTCGGACGCCTGGGCGTACCCGAGAAGCGACTCGCACCAGCGATGCTCACCTCCGTGCTTCAGCTGGAGCGCCTACGCAAAGCAGTGCGACCGAGTCACAAGTCGGCCTTCCCAAGCCGCAAGTACGCGTTCCTGCCAGAAGCGGTGGAGGTGTTCAGCGGCACCTGGGAGCGAGGAGAGCACCGGGAGCGCGCCCTGCACCTCTACGCGGAGATGCGCCAGAGCACTGTGGTGGACGACGCCTTTCGCATGCAGGCGCTGGTCAAGGCTCCGCGGGCGCTGGTCGAGGAGCGACCGACAAGCGGCGGGCCGCAGAAGACGGAGGTCGAAGACATCCCACGGCGCCTGGCCCGCCTGAGTACCGCCCTGCGCCTCTCGGGGGTCCTGAAGGACCATTCCGCCCAGGCAGCCGCCGAAGTCATGCTCCAGGCAATCTTCGCCCTCAAGGACGATGACGTGGCCCCGTTCCTCAACACGTCGGCATCCTTCTGCTCCGTCGAGGGCGCGGCGAAGGCCCTCGCGTACTTCGAGTCCCAAGGCATCACGCTTCAGACGCTGGGCGAGCGCATCCGAGCCAGCTCCGCGACGCCGGCCGGCTCCGATCCGCACTGCTCCTGGGCGACGGCACTGCGCATGGTCGAGACCGAGCGCTCCATGGCACGGGTCATCAGGGAGGCAACTGAGCCTGTGCACCCTGCCGCGGCCGCAGACGTGGCTCCGGCCCGCCGGCCGCGACGCCTCTCGCTCTGACGCCAGCGCGCCGCGGCACGCTCTCCTTGAAGCGACCCAACCCACCGGGTAGACCAGTACATGAACAACGAGGAACTCGTCGAACTGGAGCGGCTGAGCCGCACCGCCCCCAAGTCCGTCGATGCGTTCCTGGACATCATCGCGAAGCGGTACCTCGGACTCGTAGGCCGACAAGGCTCGTTCAAGCCTGCCCACCCGGTGGTGATGTCGCTCTCGACGCTTCTGCGAGCCCGGGGTTCGGACGCCCCGCACAAGCGCCTCGACGACCTGGAAGGCAGCAAGGTGGCCGTCGGAGAGCTCCTGGCCATCGCTGGCCTGACGGAGCGTGCCGAGCGCATGCGCAAGCTGTGGGAACGGGGGCAGCCCCTCTTCAAGCGGGATGAGACCCCTGCCGCTGCCGGCGGCACACCGCAGGCCTGGCCAGAGAAGGACCCCAAGCAGGAGGTGCCAGCAGCACTCTCCGTGGCTTTAAGGAGCACGGAGCAGATCGACAACCAGGTCGAGCAGGTCTGCGCATGCGTCCACCTGCTCTCGAACGCGCCGTTCCAGCGGGTCGATTCCCTGCAGTGGGTTCGGCGTGTGGCGCAAGAGCGGCTGTCGGAGCTGCTGATGGCCCAACCTGCTCTGCTGCACCCTCGCCTCTTCTTCGAGGTGGTCGGCTGGGGCAGCAAGGTGCCGCTCGCGCATGCGCTGGCCATGAGGACCAGGGGGAGGCTGCCTTCGGGACTGGACGGGTATTCGGATGCTCAGCTGACCCCGTTCGCGACCCACCCCATCGTGGTCGCGGCCCTCTCCCAGAAGGCGCCTGTCGTTCCGGGCAACCCTAAGGACTCGCAAGGCGAGGGGCGGACTCTCCTCGGCGTCTTCACCGAGTCCAACCCCATGCAGGTGACGAGCCGGATGCTCTCCTCGGTGCTGCAGCTCGAGCGCCTGCGCAAGGCCGCCGGCGTCCGCGCTCGCTCCGCCATTCCGAACGGCTCGTCGCAGAAGGAAACCTTTCTGCCGCGGGCCGCCACCCTCTTCGCCTGGGCATGGAAGGATGGCGACTACCGCGCCTCCATGCAGCTTCTGCGAGAGCTGCGCGAGAGCGGTCTCGTCGACGAGCGCGCGTTTCGCTTCCAGGTCCTCCTGGACGCCCCGCAGGCTCTCGGGCAGATGAGCACCACGCCGGGGTTTCGCAAGCAGATCGATGTTGTCGGAAGGCTTGTCCGGCAGACCGAAGCCCTACAGCTCATCGGCTTTCCCGGTGCCAAGTCCCCGGCCGGGGCGGCGACTCTCATCCTCAAGGCATCCTTCGCCTGCGCGAACGACCCGGGCTACCCGACGGTAAGTACGGCTGCGTCCATGTGCGACGTCAATGACGCGGCCCGGGCCCTCTCCTTCTTCGAGGCCCAAGGTATCGGCTTCGAGGACATGGCAGAGCGCATCAGGACGAGCGGCGCCACCAACGCTGGCTGGGAACCGAGCGACCCTTGGGCGACGGCACTCCGAGTGATGGAAGCAGAGCGCTCGATGGCCCGCGTCATCAAGGAGACCGTCGCCGGCGAAGCCATCACTTCGGCCTCGAACGGCCCGGGCGAAGCCAACCCGGCTCCGCGGCGCCGGCGCGCGCCCGTTTGAGGCCGGGGCTGCCGCACTCTAGGACTACGACTGAGATGCCCCTATCCAGGCTTCCCTACGCGATGTCGGACGAGATGCTCCGGCGCCTGGCGGACATCGTTGATGAGCACACGCGGCCAGGCGCCGATCCGGAGCAGTGGGTGATGCTTCCCGTCGGGGAGCAGTTCGAGATGCAAGACCTCGGTGACAACGACCTCTTCGTCGGTAGCGTCGAGGCAGCCGAGCACCGCGGCCCCGCGTGGCTGCGCGCCATACTCGAATGGGACGGGACGTCGCCGTGGGGTGAGGTGCAGACGGCATGGCCCGGGCTTGCCTGGCCCTCGCCGTTGGTCTCGGAGCGGCTGTGCTGCTACCTGCATCTGCTGGGTGCCGGCTTCGGTGTCGACCGCGACTACTTCCCTGGCGCCATCGAGCTCGCTCAGCGGCGCCTCGCGATGCTGCTCCTCGAGCATCCGGTGTTGATGCATCCTCGACTGCGAGTCAGAACATCAGACCAGCACGGCAAGGGCAAGGTGTCAGTGGCACACGCCGTCGGTCTGGCCCAGCACGGCGCCTTTCCCATGGAGCGTCACGGCGCCACGAAGGAGCAGCTCGAGCGCTTCGCGAACCACCCGTGCACGCTGCTCGGCCTTCGGTCTCGTCACGTGAAGGTTCCAGGCCAGCTTCGGATGGCGGTAGGTTACAGGGTGCTCAGTCTCGCGCTCGGTCAATACGAGAACCATCCGCAGCTGATCGCTTCGATCTATGAGCTCGACAAGCTGGTGAAGCCGGCAATCTGGCCGGTTCGAGTCGAGGCCATGCCGTTCCTGCGGCTGTGGCCGGACTCGAGCAAGACCGTAGAGCCGCAGAACCCGTTCAAGGTGCACGCTGAGTGCTTCCTCGCGGCCTGCGGGTCCCATCTGAACGCAGGCGTCGGTCGACGGCCGGTGTGGCAGTGGCATGAGTCGCCCGAGTACCTTGACCTTGCCCCTGAATCCCGTAGCTCTTAGCATCCTTGTTACGCGGCCTTGTTGAGCTGTGCCGCGACCCAGCGCTCTTCATACTGCCTGGGGCTGAGGTAGCCCAGCGAGGAATGTAGCCGGCGGTGGTTGTAGAAGGCCATCCAGTCGATGACCTCGTCCATAGCCTGCCTCCTGGTGGCGAACTTACGCCCATGCAGTCTGCCGACCTTCAGGCGCCCCCACAGGCTCTCGGTCGGCGCGTTGTCCCAGCAGTCGCCCTTGCGGCTCATCGACGAGCGCATCCCGTACCCGGTCAGCGCCTTCTGGAACTCGTCGCTGCAGTATTGGCTGCCGCGGTCCGTGTGCACGATCAGCCCCGGCGGTGGCCGACGCCGGAACCACGCCATGCGCAGCGCGTCCGTCACCAGGCTGGCGCGCATGTGGGGCTGCATGCTCCAGCCCACGATCATCCGACTGTGCAAGTCGATGAAGGCCGCCAGGTACAGCCAGCCTTCGTCGGTAGCGATGTAGGTGATGTCGCTCGTCCACTTCGCGTTGGGGCCGTCGGCCGCGAAGTCCCGCTGAAGCAGGTCTGGCGCGATCGGCAGGTTGTGCTTGCTGTCGGTGGTGACGACGAACTTGCGGCGGCCCCGAGCCTTGATGCCGTGCTGCTGCATCAGGCGTCGAACCCGTTCCTTGCCGACGCGGTGGCCCCGGGCGCACAGCTCCTTAGTCATCCGCGGCCATCCGTACTCCTGACGGACCTCGGCGTGAATGGCACGCACGTGCGCCAGCAAGGCCTCGTCGCTCAGACGCCCCGAGCCCGGCCGGCTCGGCTGGCGTCGATACTGGCGGCGTTGGTGCTCGAAGTACCCGCTGACGCTCACGCCCAGCACCTCGCAGCTCAGGCTCACCGGCCAGCTCTCCTTCATCGTCCGGATCCAGGCGTACTTTGCAGAACATCCTGCGCAAAGTACGCCGCCGCTTTTTTTGCGATGTCGCGCTCCATCTTCACGCGCGCCAGTTCCGCCCTCAGCCTGGCCAGCTCCATCTGCTCTGGCGTCACCGGCCGGTCGCCAGCGCCACCAAGCTGCCCCTGCTCACTGGAGCGCACCCAGTTGCTCAGGCTGGCCTTGGGAATGCCCAGCACCTTCGCCGTCATCCCCACCGACTGGCCTGCCCTGACCAGCCTGACGGCCTCCAGCTTGAACTCCTGCGTGTACTTCCCACGCACTTGCTTGTCATTCATCTCGTAGCTCCTGTCTCTGATTCCATCATCAGCCAAGAACTACGTTTTTCGGGGGCAAGGTCACCTGGCGTTGCTCAAGGAGACGGGGACTGGCAACACGCCCGACTTCATCGCACAGCTGCGCATGGTGCTTCACGCGGCCCTCATCCCGGGGTCGATCCAAGCAGGTAGGCTTGGTCTGCTTGGTCCGATGCAAGGCGCTGGGCCCGGCTACGACCAAGTGGTTGATGGGTGCCAGCGGGTTCTCCGCGGCATCGTGACCTGCGGCTTGAAGGACACCGAACCCGCTGCGGCCCAGGCCGTGCGCGAGATGCTGCAGTTCTCGGGGCCGCCGCACTGCCAGCTCGAGCACGCGCTGGCCGTTATCCGGACCCTGGCCCAACATGGCGTCGACATGACGGCTGAGGACTTCACCGCTCCGGAGACGCGTGGCGCCTGGATCGAGGCTCTGCGGGTCCATCGGACGGAGGTCGACATGGCGAAGGTCATCAGGGAGACAGTCGACGCGGCGGAGCCTGTAGCGCCTGAGGTGTCGAGGGGGCGAAGGCACAGTCTTTGAGTTCGGTCTTCTCCCGTTGAAGTCGAGAACTTTTGCCGGTGGTGTTTCATGGGGGCCGCGACATACTGCCGGCCACGTATGTCTTCCCCCATAAGAACAGGACCTCTTTCCCGATGAGCACATCGACCGCGAATCACCAGCGATTCACCGTCTTGCTTCGCAATGAACACAGGGAGCGGCTTCGTTACCTCCAGAGCCTGACGGGCTCACCATCGGAGAACGCCGTGCTCATTGCACTCCTCGTGGAGACATCGGACGAAGAGTGCAAGCGCCTATACGAACAGGCTCTCGAGCGGGGATCGATCGCGCCTAAGCAACGGCTGAGCCAACAACAGCGACAGCTCCTGCATGCAGTGAAGCACGCTTCCCCGGAGCGACTGGCTGCGGCTCTGGCTGCCGTCGAGGCCCATCAGGACTGAACATGGCACTGCTCCCCCACGAACGAGCTCAGGACATCTTCCGCAGCTCGACGCCCGTCATCCGCATCCACGGCATCGGAGGGCGACGTTGGCGTCGGAATGTCGCCAGTGGAGGCCGCATCGGTCCGTGGCTCCAAGCCAAGTACGACATCCTGAATGAGCAGGCCTGGGGAGCCCGGGCGCCGTGCCTGTACCTGGTTTCTGGCTCGGACGGCGTCATCCGCTACGTCGGCATCTCGCGCAACCGGATGAAGGACCGCTGGCGGGAGTCCTCGGCACTCGATGCCGAGACGCTGACGCCGTGGCCACAGAAGCAGCTCTTCCACAGCCAGTGCTGGAAGCACATCGAGCGCGAGAACCTGGTCAATCCGACCATGACGTATGAGGTACGCTGCATCAATGCGGACGTACTGCTGCCCATCCTGGAGCGCCAGGGCCCGCCGCTCTCGGCATTTGCTGCGCTGCGAGGCGACGGAGAAGGAATCGTGGCGGCGGTCGAGCGATGGCTGTGCAACAACAAGAGCAATCAGCTCGTGTCGTGGAACGTCGCGATGACGGCATAGGGTCCTGCCGGGTCTGGGCCACACAATCGATCAAGCCGATATGAGCGACAACGATCTTCGCAAGTCACTTCCTAAACGCTTGGAGACGGGGCAGACCCTGTCCGGCCTTCCAAATCCGCTTTGGGCTGAGCCGCCCATGACGTGGGAGCTTCGAGAGGACGCCTCGGTTCTGAGCGACATCCCGCAGCAGCGACCTCAAGGGCCGCTCCAGGGCCTCGTGGGGCCTCGCATCGATGCTCGAGAGACGGACTCCGAGAAATTGGAAGAGGCCAGCGAAGAGTTGCTGTCGCGCATCGCCGCCTGGCCAGTGTTGCCCTTGGTGGGAGCAAGCTTCGAAGTCAAGAGCGTGGACCACATTGCCGATGCGGTGCGGGAGCTGTTGGGAAGCAAGCTGCCTGGAATCGATTGGTGGGTGCACGAGGACTGGAGAGGGCCGTTCGAGAAGTACGGCATCGTGCACGGCAGCATGCCGGCACCGCCCAATCCGGCCACTGGTGAACCGATGGCTCTGGAGCTCTACGGCAAAGCTGAAGTCCCCCGCATCTCCGGCCCCATGAGGTCGCCGTTCGAGAGCCGGCCCAGGGGTGAAGGGCAAGCGGCGGTGCGCTATCCGGTCCGTGTCGTCATCCGCGCAGCCACGTACGCGAACATCACGTTCCCCGGCTTCGGAGTGCCGTTTTACATGTGAGTAGCTGATAGCGGATCCTGCGCGAGCCTGAGGCGGCACGCCAGTTGCTGACCCATCGCAACCGGTGCGGTGCGCCCGGCTGGGCGCTATAGGCGTCGTCTTTCATCCCGCCGAGCCATGCTATCGACTCTCTTGTCCGCCGCCGTCCCCGCTGAGGATGCCGAGCTGCTGCAACGGCTGACCGAAGAGCTCGACCGATTCAAGGGCGACGGGACGGATACCGTGTTCCGCTTCGCCGTCGCCAACCAGGCCGGTGAGCTCTACCGCATGGTGCTGGTGTTCGGCTTCTACAAGCGCACCCGCGCCCTGGAGCTGATGCAAGAGCTGGGCTACCACGACGGCGGACCCCGCCCTGACCGCCAGCTCGATGCAGTCTTCCTGCTGACGCAGCAAGCCCATGTCGAGTGAACGAGGTGGGCAGGACGGCACCCTCGACGCAGGCCAACGCCGACACGCCGCTGTCGCGCTACAACGCCAAGCGCAACTTCAAGGTCACCTCTGAGCCGGCCGGCGTACCGGCCAAGCGCTCAGGCAAATCCAAGGCGCTGTGCTTCGTCATCCAAAAGCACTGGGCCAGCCGGCTCCACTACGACTTCCGCCTCGAGCTCGACGGCGTGATGCTGAGCTGGGCAGTGCCAAAGGGGCCCTCCTACGACCCGGCCTTGAAGCAGATGGCCATCCACGTCGAGGACCACCCGATCAGCTACAACACCTTCGAGGGCACGATCCCGAAGGGCCAGTACGGGGCCGGCACGGTCATCATCTGGGACCGCGGCACCTGGGAGCCGGAGGGCGACCCCCGGGAGGGGATGGCCAAGGGCAAGCTGATCTTCAAGCTCCACGGCCAGAAGCTGGCCGGCCTCTGGGAGCTGGTGCGCATCTCCAAGCCTGGCGAGGTGAAGCAGGAGCAATGGCTGCTGCTCAAGAAGCGGGGCGACGCCTGGGCCCGCCCGACGTCGGAGTACGACGTCATCTCGGCCCTGCCGGACAGCGTGGTGGAGAAGCCGCTCGGGCCAGTCGAAGAGCGGGAACAGCGGGCTGGCGGAACGGCGGCGGGAACGCCAGGGCCGAGCGGCGAAGCGGACCTGCAGCTTGCGGTCCAGGCGCCCCTTCCGGCCAAGCTGGCGCCACAGCTGGCCACCCTGGCCTCGGCCGTTCCCAGCGGCGGCTCCTGGATCGTCGAGACCAAGTTCGACGGCTACCGGATGCTTGCTCGCGTCGACGGTGACGATGTCCGGCTCTTCACCCGCAACGGCAACGACTGGACGTCCAAGCTCAAGACCGTCGCCGCGGCCGTGAAGGACCTCGGACTTGACTCGGCCTGGCTCGATGGCGAAATCGTCGTCATCAACCAGGCTGGCGTGCCGGACTTCAACCGCCTCCAGAACGCCATCGACAACAGTCGCTCGAAGGACATCAGCTTCTTCGTCTTCGACGTCCCCTTCTTGGGCGGCATGGACCTGAGGAAGGTGCCGGTGGCCAGCCGCCGCCAGGTGCTCAATGAGCTCTTCGAGCAGCGCCAGAGCGAGGTCGTACGGTTCAGCGAGGCCTTCGACGTGCCGCCGGCGCACATGCTCGAGGCCGCCTGCAAGATGGGGCTCGAAGGCGTGATGGTCAAGCGCGCCGACGCGCCCTACGTCTCCTCGCGGACGGACACCTGGCTGAAGCTCAAGTGCCAACAGCGGCAGGAGTTCATCGTCGTAGGCTTCACCGACCGCGCCGGCGCGCCGACCGAGGTCGGCGGGCTACTCCTCGGCTACCACGAGGACGGGAAGCTGCGCTACGCCGGCTCCGTCGGTACCGGCTGGAACTCAGCCACCGGCCGGGAGCTGCGGTCAACGTTGGCCAAGCTCCAGGTCGAGAAGCCGGCGCTCGAGGCGGGTGCCGTGAAGCCCGGCCGCTGGTCCAAGCGCCCCGCCGGCGTCGAGCGCTGGGTCAAGCCCACCATGGTGGTCGAGGTGGCCTTCTCTGAGTGGACGCCCGACGGGCACGTCCGGCATCCCACCTTCCGTGGGGTCCGGACGGACAAGCCGGCAACGCAGATCACCCGGGAGAAGGCGGAGCGGCCCGAGGGCCCGGTGACCGAGACGGCGGCCGCCGTGGCAGGGAAGCCTAGGACGAGCGTCAAGGTGACGAATCCGGACCGGGTCATTGACCCGTCGACCGGCTTCAAAAAAGTCGACCTGGTGCGCTACTACGAGTCCATCGCCGACTGGATGCTGCCGCATCTGAAAGACCGGCCGGTCTCACTCGTCCGAGCGCCCGAGGGCATCACCGGCGAGCAGTTCTTCCAGAAGCATCCGGAGACCAAGATGCCGGGCATGACGGAGCTGGACCCAGCTCTGTGGCCCGGCCACTCTTCGCTGCTCGCCGTCGGCAGCGCCGAGGCCCTGGTGTCAGCGGCTCAGATGAACGTGGTCGAGTTCCACACCTGGAACTCCACGATCAAGCGCATCAACGAGCCCGACCGGGTCATCTTCGACCTCGACCCAGGAGAAGGCGTCAGCTGGGCTCACCTGCAGGAGGCCGCAGTGCTCATGCACACGCTGCTGACGGAGCTCGGCCTCGAGGCCTGGCTGAAGACAAGCGGCGGTAAGGGCCTCCACGTCGTCGTGCCGCTGGCGCCGAAGCTGGACTACGACGCCGTGAAGGGCTTCTCCCAGGCGGCGGTGCAGCACATGGCGAAAACCATCCCGCAGCGCTTCGTCGCCAAGTCCGGTGGCTCCAACCGAGTCGGACGCATCTTCATCGACTACCTGCGCAACGGTCACGGGCAGACGACGGCATCCGCGTTCTCGGCCCGGGTTCGGCCAGGCATGGGAGTGTCGATGCCGGTGAGCTGGGAGCAGCTGCGCGAGCTCAAGAGCGGGTCGCAGTGGAGCATCGCGACGGCTCGGGAGTACCTGTCGTTCCAGAAGAGCGACCCGTGGGCCGCGTACTGGACGAGCAAGCAGACGTTGACCAAGGCAATGAGACTTCTCGGCTACGCCCCCAAGAAGGCGGCATAGCGGGCCCACCCGGCGTCGGCCCCCACGTTCGGGTGCCCCACCGGCGCGCCGCCCGAAGCGAGAAATATCTCACGCGCCTCACCGCGCGCGGCAACTAGAGTCCCTCGCAGCCCGGCACCCGCCGGCGTGCGTTGAAGGGAGGTCTGGATGTTCTCCGTCGGACACGTGTATACGCGGGACGAAATTGGCAACCAGGTGGGCGGCAGCAAGCAAACGTACCTGCCCACGTGCGGTGGCATGGTGGTGGCTGCCTGCCTCACCAAGGACCTCAACCCTCTGGCTCCGCGCGTCATCCTGTGCGGCACACCGCCGATGGTTGCCCGGGCGGGCGACATCCTGGCTCGCCAGACGGAGGCGATTCCCGTCTTCGTGAAGTTGGACGTGAACCGCTGGGAGTACCACGGTCACTTCAGGCCGAAGGCCTCGTACACGTCGGGACTCGAGTTCGAACGACTTGTCGACGGCTCGGGGCGCGCCCGCAGCGACGTCACGCGCGCGGTTGTCCTCGAGCCCATCACGGCGGCGTAGACGTCAGCGGACCCCCTCACCATGCAGATACGCAAGCAGCAGTCACACGGACGCATCGGCGAAGCGGCAGTCTCGGCGAAGTGCTGGATGAACGGCATTCCGGCCTACAACACCGCAGGCTTGCGCGCCAACTTCGCCGGCAGCGACCTCCTCGTGGACACCGCAGACCCCAGGAAGAAGCTGCTCATCCAGGTCAAAACCGGCTACCCGTCGAAGCCCGAGTACGTGTACTTCACCCAGACGTCTGGTGAGCAAGACCTCACCCGGGACAAGTTCGTCTCCGACTTCGTGGTGTTCGTCAACCTGGACAAGAAGGCGGCGAGCACGCATGGGCACAGGGGTGAGCTGGACTTTGCACACTTGCTGTACTTCGTCGTTCCTCGTGATGACGCAAACCGGCTCTATCGTGAGTTCGTGCAAAGAGAGTTCGACCGTCCCCTCAAAAGGGGCGGCCAGCGCAGCCTAACGAACATGTCCGTCTACGTCCCTGTCGACCAGATGGCGCCGTACAAGGACGGGTGGCACCTCATCCGCGACGGTGCTGACGCCGGTGCCGGCCTGACCCTCTGACCGCACCAGCACGCCGAATGGCGACGGAACTGCTCTCAACGACGCTCCAGACTTCAGCATCACAGGTCGACTGGGTGACTCAGTTAGCAGGTGGTGCAAACCTTGTCGACGGCAAGCCGACGTGGGAACACGCGGAGACTGCAAAGCATGACCTGAACGTCATGCTCCGATGCTGCGAGGCCGAGTTGGAGACGATGCAGCGTACCGGGCTTGTAGCCGCGCCCTTCTATTTCGAGCGCGCGGCCATTCTCCTGCGCAAGGCGAAGGAGTTTGAGCGCGAAGTCATCGTCTGTGAGCGGTATCTACGTGCAGTGGACGCCTTCTACGCGTCTGCTGCTTCGTCTGGCCATGCCGATGTCCGCAAGGGGCCTACGTGCGTTGCGATTCAGCGAAGGTTAGTCAAGGCGAGGGAACTGGCGGGCAAGCTGCAGACTTCTACGTAGGGCTGCCGACATACATCAGCGTGCTAGCGGTACCGCTCTGTGTGCGAGCCGGGTCCGTAGCAGAGCACTGTTATCAGGCCCGCACCGGCGGCAGGAGCAGCTTGGGGTCTCGAATGTCGAGTGCAGCCGCCATCTGGGCGCGCCAGCGTTCGAAGTCTGAACGGATGGAGTGCGTGGCGCCTTCCAGCTTCACCAGGTCGTAGCTGAGCCCCTGGTGCAGGTGTTTCCAGGCGATGGCGCCGTCAAAGCGCTTGTCCACTTCCCCGAGGGTCGCATAGATCGGCATCGTCATGCCGGCCGGGCGCCCGGCCAGGAGAGCCGGCAAGTCCGCCGCGGTGGCTGTCTGGACAGTCGGAACGAAGGCACAGAACTTCGACGGAGCGAACAGTCGACTGGCCCGGTCGTAGACGCAGTAGCTCACCCGGCGACGCCCCCAGACGCTCGAGAGGGCTAGGTCGAGCATCTCAGCGTTCCACTGACGCACGTTCACGGCGACGGCGAAGTGGTTGTCGACCTTGTGGATTCGGTGACCATCGTCGGTGACTTCAGCGTCGCTGACCCGGAGGGCCCGCTCCAGCTCCGACCGCGCGTCCAGCTCTGCAGGGATGCGTCCGCTGTTCAGCCGCTTGATGTCAGCCGCGCTGAACTTCGGCAACAGGTCAATCTGGAACGCGGCGATGCCGAAGCCGCGCATCAGCATGGCGGTACCAGCAGCCAGGGCGAGGCGACCTGGCGCGATGTGGCGACTCGCCATGGACACGAAGGCGTCGCCGTCACGGTGCGTCCGCTCAAGGAACGCCGAGGTACCGAACTTGGCATGGTTCGCCACGGGGTCCGCCCGGCTCACTTCGAACTCGACCCAGACGCGACGCGATGTCGAGCGCTCCTCGAGCACGACGTCCGCGTAGGGCATGAAGCCCAGGCGCATGGCAGCGTCCTTGCTCACCAAGGGCTCCTCACGACGGCACGACCAACCCCGGGGGCAGTGCTCGATGAACGCGTGTTGTAGGTAGCCGGCTAGAGAGCCCATTGGGGCCGAAGAGTAACAGCCGGACCCGTGGCAACTTCGCTGGGCACCTTCGGCGATAGTCCTGCTTGAGCCACTCAGCTCCGACTGCGACTTAGCGACGTGCGCGCGCGCTGCAGTTCCCGCACGCCACACGCGCTCCTACGTCAATCCGCGGCCGTCAAGCCGCCGAGGGACGATCCCGGTTGGCCGGCCGCGGCCCGCCCATCGGCGGCCGTTGACGAAGGGCCGCGTTCTAGCATCTCATCGCGTCTTGGCCAAGCAGAGTGCCACTCAAGGAGCGGCGGCCCCCGGCCGATTTCGTTGCCGACCGAGGGCGAACGCCTGTACTGTCTTTGCTTTGCGGCAGCACGGCAACAGGCGAGCGGTGGCAGCCGAGGAGCATCCAGCTCACCCCAGTCTCTCGAACCCGCCATGGAAAAAAACCTGCTGTTTCTACCCGTCCTGCTAGCGACGGCGCTGGCCGTGGCCGGTCCCAAGTCCGAAGGTCCACTGCAATCCCTTCCTTACACCCCAAGCCTCGACCTGAGCGCGATAGACCGGAGCGTGAACCCCTGCGACGACCTCTATCAATACGCGTGCGGCGGTTGGATCAAGAACAACCCTATACCGTGGGACCAGGCGCGATGGGACGTGTATTCCAAGGCGACCAACGAGAACCAGCGCTACCTCTGGGGCATTCTGGCCGAGCTCGCCGCTGGCAGCACGGACCGCAGCGCCACCCAGGTCAAGCTGGGCGACTACTTCGCCGCGTGCATGGACGAGGCCGCCGTGCAGGCCGCCGGCCTCAAACCCTTGCAGCCTTATCTCGACCGCATCGATGCGATGGCGAGCAACCGCCAGCTCCCGGCCCTGCTTGCCGACCTACAACTCGTCACTGGCAACGAACGGCTGTTTTTCGGCTTCAGCTCAGGACAGGACTACGCCGATGCCACACAGCAGATCGCCTTCGCTGTTGCCGGCGGCATCTCGCTGCCGGACCGCGACTACTACGTCAAGAACAACGCCAAGATCGCCAAGATCCGCAGGCAGTACCAGGCGCATGTGGCGCAGATGTTCGAGCTGCTTGGTGACACGCGCGCCGCCGCCAAAGCCAACTCGGCCACGGTGCTCGCGGTCGAGACCGCCCTGGCCAGATCGTCACTCGGCACGGCCGATAAGCGCGATCCTTACAAGACCTTCCACAAGTTCAACGCCCATCAGCTGCAGGCCCTCACGCCGGGCTTCAACTGGGCGGATTACCGCGCTGCACTCGGTGTAGCCGCAGACCTCGATGTTTACAACGTCACCGAACCTGCCTTCTACAAAGCCTTCAACGCGCTGCTGGCCCGGCTGAGCTTGGCCGAGCTCAAGACCTATCTGCGCTGGCAGCTCGCCAGCAGCCAAAGCGCCTACCTCGAGCCACGCTTCGTACAGGCCAACTTCGATTTCTTCGGCAAAACCCTGAACGGCGTGCCGCAGTTGAAGAGCCGCTGGAAGCGCTGTGTCGAGCTGGTCGACCAGCAACTCGGCGAGGCCCTCGGCCAGGAGTTCGTCGCGCGCAACTTCGCGCCCGTGCTCAAGCAAGCTGCGCTCACCATGACGACCGAAATCGAAGCCGCCATGGCCCAGAGCATTCGGGACCTAACCTGGATGAGCGACTCCACCAAGGCCAAGGCCATCGCCAAGCTGAACACCATCGTCAACAAGATTGGCTACCCCGACCGCTGGCGCGATTACTCGGCAATGCCAGTCACTCGCGGTGACTTCCTCGCCAATGTGACCGCGGGCCGGGTGTTCGAGGCCAAGCGCAAGCTCGCCAAGATAGGCCAGCCGCTGGACCGGGGCGAGTGGGGCATGACGCCGCAGACCGTCAACGCTTACTACAACCCTCAGATGAACGATATCAACTTCCCGGCCGGCGTGCTGCAGCCGCCTCTCTACGACGCCAAGATGGACGACGCGCCCAACTACGGCAACACCGGCGGGACCATCGGGCACGAGTTGATTCACGGTTTCGATGACGAGGGCCGCCAGTTCGACGCTCATGGCAACCTCAGGAACTGGTGGACGAAAAAGGACGGCCGCGAGTTCGAGAAGCGCGCAGCATGCGTGGGCAACCAGTACAAGACCTACACCATCGTCGACGAAATTAAGATCAACCCCAAGCTCACGATGGGAGAGGACCTCGCAGACTTCGGTGGACTGGTGTTGGCCTGGGAAGCCTGGAAGGCGCATGTGGCGGACAAGCAGCTGGCACCCATCGACGGTCTCACTCCGCAGCAACGGTTCTTCGTAGGCTTCGCGCAATGGGACTGCAGCGATTCCCGCCCCGAGGTCTTGCGCGTGAAGGCCCTGACCGATCCGCATTCACCAAGCCGCTACCGCATCAACGGCGTGGTGGTGAACATGCCTGAGTTCGAGAATGCCTTTGCCTGCAAGCCCACGGCCAAGCTGGTCAAACCTGAAGCGCAACGCTGCAAAATGTGGTGAGACTCGTGGCAGCCTCGCTCAGCAGTCGCAGAGCCTGGTCGATGCCGTCCGTGGCGGTGTTCAAGTTGGGCGGCGGCTTGCGGGCCGCCATGGCCTAGCCTGCCCCAGCAGGAGCCGTCACGTTCGCCATGCGCAGATGGAAATTCGCGGTGTAAGGAGCCCGCGGACTCAAGCCTGACTGCCACTCACCTCAAATGGCAGCCGTGCGTCACCCCACAGATCGATTGGCACCCGTCGCTGCACAGTACCGGGCCTTGGGGAGACGCACACCATGAGGCAGAGGCAGTTCATCCGCCATCCGATCGACGTGCCGGTCGAAATCTTCGCGAGTGGGTCCGGCGCCGGCGGTCTTCACACTCACGACATCAGCCTGGGCGGCCTGGCGCTGCAGTCGGACTTCGCGGTCGAAGTCGGCTCCATCGTGGACGTCCGCATCTCCTGCGTGCATCCGCCGTTCGCAGCGCATGCGCGGGTAGCCTGGTGCCGAGCGCGGGATGACGAGGGATTTGAGCTCGGCGTGACCTTCCTGGATGCGGAGGACGCGTTCCTGGCCCGCATGGTCGAGCAGGTGTGTCACATCGAGGAATACCGCAAGTCGGTGCAGCGGACGGAGCACCGCGTGCTGAGCTCGGAAGAGGCGGCGCTCGAGTGGATCGATAAGCATGCGGCGCTGTTCCCTGACATTGGAGCGCAGCCGCACTGATCCAGATGGCTCGCTGGCGCAAGCTGGATGCGTTTACTGAGAACTGCTACGTGTGCGCTCCGACCGGCACATGATGGCGCTGCGGCCGCCGGGCAACTGCACCCATGGGCATCGTCTCACGAGCTCGAGCGCGCGCAGTTTCCTTGGGGTCGTTCGACCGATAGAAGTCGAGGACCATCCGCTTGTCCGAGTCTGTCAGTTCGTCGAGGCGGTTTCCTCCTACCTCGCTGACTCTGTCGCTCCATTGCACCCAATTGACCTTCAGCGGGACTCTCCAGTTCAGCCGAGGAGCAGCTTCCAGTAGGTCGCGAGGGATGATTCCCGTGAGTTGCTCAATCGGAGGTAGCTTAGCCTTCGGCTCGTAGATGTCGCGACGTGCGTAATCCAGGCTTAGTCCACCGCTCGACATGTGCGCCATGTGAATGTATGGGGTCTCGCTGCAGGCCTCCACCACATACTGAGCGCTCAAATCGGCGACGTAGCGGCGGAACACTCCTACGGTGAAGCATACCAAGAGGTCGTGCAGCCTCGCAACGCGTCGTTGCTCCGCGAGCGTATGCGTGAACGAGCTGCGGTCGATCCTTCGTATTCCGACAGCCTCTGTGGCGTTGATCTGTATCAGCCGTTGCGGCCTCCAGTAGCCACGCTCCATGTTTTCTACATGGCTTGGGTGGACCCTCCCATCCGTCAGTGACCACTCCAAGACCAAGTTTTGCCTCCCCGTGATTTCAGCATGCAGGTGGATCGGTATGCACTGCTCCTTCAACTCCTGCTGCAGCACGCCGTCCCCTATGTCGCCCAGAACAATTTCATCGTGTACTTGCAACGCCTGCCGGATGCCGTTTGCCATGCTTGAGTAGCCGTTCCACAGCCATCCTTCTTCCTCGGCACTCGAGAGTTCGATAGCCAAGTTACCCAGCTCCATCTTGGTGATAGGTTCCATCTCAATCTCCGCTTTTCGCATCTCTAGAATACTGTCCTAATAGGCCCCGACACCTATCTCCAGCGTTGCGCCGGCAAGGTCCAGCGTGCCGGGTTCTCTGGCGAATTACCGGCCCCTCCATGCAGCGCATCCTAGGCCTCCACGAGGCGATTGCAAATTTGGCTTGAAGACCCAGTTCCCGACCTGAGATTGCTGCCCGACCCGGCGGGGGACATGGCCATTCGAAGGTTGAGTACCTGTGGAATCGCAGTTCGAATGCAGTTCGAATGCTGGCGCATCGCAGTTCGAATCCTGCATCGCTGTTCGAATCGCTGCGTAGTGAAATTGGCACCCCGCAAGCCTCAGTCGGGAGCCGAAGGCACATGGTCACGCACGTCGCTACGCGGCCTCGTCGTCGCACCCGGGTCCCGAAATGCTACTTATCGCCTGTTGACTTCTGCCACTGGAAGAACTATCACCACGTTTCGATGCGATAAAGAGATTCGACCAATGACTACGTCCGAATCCGACGTTGCCGAGAAGATTCTTAGCGCGGCCCGCGAGATTGCGCACAAAGACGAGTTGCCTGATGTGCTCGTTACTGAAGCGTTTATACGTAGCGCGGGGCATCATGCGGCTCTCAATATTGTTGCCTCTGAGAAAGAAGGCGGTTCGACCCCTCGGGCTGATTTGGCAGAGGCCATGACGCTTATGTTCGAGCAGGCGCTTCTTATGTATCTGAAGCTGTACTCGTCTGACGAGAACGGCGGGAAGGAAGTGCCGGAGAGCCACAGCGCTCCCAATGAAGGCTCCTCCATCCCAGATGCACTGGACTGCATAGGTGGATCAGCAGAGCATCCTGACGTGGCGTTGGTTGGCTATTTGCGGGGAAGAGGCCAGCACGCTCTTGCGCAAACGCTTGTTCTGCGATTCAGCGAGCGTCGGCTTCCGGATGCGGATGTCGCATACGCAAAGCGAGTTCACGCTGCGATGGAGCGCGGCGAACTTTATCCTCCATTGGCGGTCGCAGTGATAGGGCCGCTTCTACAGGGACGCATGCAGCGCGAGGTGAGTGGCAAGCCTGTGTTCGTCGACGAGGCAGTCCGAACCCGGTGGGCTCAGTTTTATGCGCATCACGGTCTACACAAGCTGTCTACTATGGTGCGCAAGAACTACGCGAACTTCGTCGAGATGGAACGCGAAGGTGGTCGAGAGTTGTACGGCCAGATGTTCGAGGAGCTTTCCAAAGGGAGCCGCCCGTAGTTGCACAGCCTGCGTCCTGACGCACCCCCCTCGCCAGCCCGCTTTGAATTGCCCGTGCCAAGTCGATATACCTTGGCATGCACCTCAGCGACGCCGGCATCCAGACGCTCGAGCAAGCCATGGCTCAGGCTCGGGCCCAGACCAAGACGCGCAAGACGGGCGACACCGCGGCCCTGAAGGCCCTGCGCGACATCTTGAAGGGAGTCGTCGTCCGCCCGGACGACCTCCCCTTCGGAACCGTTCAGCCCGAGCGCGCTCTGCCTGGCCACCTGCTGCTGGCTGACGCTTGGGTCACCAGCGCCCATGGCGACAAGCTGTGGGCCCGCCTCAGCGGCACCGGCCGGCACTACAACGGCATGTTCGGCACGCCGGAGGAGCTGCAGGCGGGTCACGGCGCCCTCACCGACAAGGACGTCATCGCCGGACTGCTGCACACCGAGGAGGCCTACAGGGAGCTGGAGCCGTACGACATCGGCACCCGAGTCGCCATCGCGCTTCGTATCCTCGCGGCCCCGTCCGTTGCCCGGGTTATGCCCCAGGCGGCTCGCGCGGTGCAGCGGATGCTGAGCGAGGAGCTGCTCGCGCACCCGGTGCTGCTTCACCCGGCCATCCTCGTCCCGGGCGCCGGCGGCAAGGAGGGAAGCTACGTGGCGCTCGGCAAGGCCATCGCGGCGACCGGCTGCGCCGGGTTGCCGCGGCGATCCGACTTCCAGGGCGAGACCCCGCCTGGCGGCGCGGGCGGTCCGTTTGGCACTCTAGAGGCACTCTACGATGCCAAACTCGACGTCGCCGGCTCCGTTGTTGCCTCTAGAGTGCCTCTAGAGTGCCTCTACGATGCCAAACGGCCCGAGGGTGGCCAGGGCAGCCTCTTTGGTGACGAGAAGCGGGCCGAGCCAGTGGCGGCTCGCGACGTGCCCGACGAGTTCGAGCAGCGGCTCCTGGACTTCGCCTTGCACCCGTGCGTGAGGCTCGGGCTCAGCCAGGCTTCGGTCGAGGTGACGGACAAGACCCTTTATGGCAACTCCAGTGGGGGTATCCGCTTCCGGCGCAGCCGCTTCGTGACCAGCACCATGAAGCTGGCGACCTCCCAGCCCGCGTTCATCGGTTCCGTGATGGAGCTGGAGACGCTTGTCGTGCGGCATCAGGCCGAGCAGGCCGGCGGCGCGCCGGCGAAGGTGCCCTTCCCCCTTCCCTTCCCGTTCACCGTGCTCGGTGGGCTGAAGCTCGATGCTGCAGCAATCACCTCTGGGGCCAACTACAAGTCTCCCGACGTCGAAGACTCCGACGTCGACGAGTCGCACCTGGTGGCGCTGACCGTCCTGGCCTCGCTCTACACCTCCTTCGGGACGCTCAACCTCTCGAGCTCCGTGGCCGGGAAGAGGCCGATGAGCGAGCGGGTGAACCCGGCCGATCCGGCCTTCGTGCTCGAGGTCCGTCGGCGCCTCGAGGTGCTGCGGGCGCAGTCATCGTTCGCGATGAATCTGGGCCCGGTGCTCAAGCGCCGTGTATTCATGGGCAGATTCGATGAACTCAGCCCCGAGGACCTTGAATTCAACGCCCGGAGGGTGCTCGATGGGTTCGTGGCCGCCGGCCTGGCGCCCGACGCCCGCGCGGCCGCGGCCTACATGCTCGAGCACGCGCTCGGCCGGTCGCGCTCAGACATGGCCCTTCCGAAGACGTCGGTGGAGGCGGCAGTCGCCTTCGTCAAGGTGCTCGTCTCCACCGGTGTCCTCGGCAAGGTGATGGGCCCGGGCCAGACGGACCTGGAGGGCTCGTTCGAGCAGCTCATGGAGAAGGCGATGGTCGACGTCGTCGACTTCCCAGGCTACGAGGTGCCGTTCCGGTCGGTGTGGCTCAAGGCGATGGAGCTGGTCTCGGTGGAGGCGCGCATGCGCGCGGTCATCGACGCGGTGTCGGAGGTGCCGGAAGCTGCGGTTGCGACCGTGGAGTGCGTCACGAAGCCGGTGGAGGAAGCGGCGCCGAGGAGGAGAAGGGCCGCGGTGTAGGCGACGGCCTGCGGCAACATTCCTTGTTGACCGCGATAAGTCGAAGCGTTGGCAGCGGAACCACGGCGTGAGGAGACCATGCAAATACAAGGAACGGACCGTGCTTGATGTGAGCGTTCTAAGCGACATCATCCATACCGCTGGCTCTAGCAGTCCGGATATTCACGCCAGGCTTCAGTTCTACGATCTTCGGCGCATGGCGAACACCGTAGAGAACCGTGGTGTCGATGCTCCAGCCGGACGTTTGCCTGTTGACCCGGCCTTCACTGTCTGGGGGCGCACCGGCGCCACGACAACGTTCGCTCTGCCCGCGGGTGCTTTCAAAGTCAACGAACATGGAATCTTGCACGGCGACTTTCCGTGCCCGATAGCGCACGTCGGCGCACCCTGCCCTCCCAACGCCACGCACCTGTTGATCGAAGTGCATGCGAACGAGATGCGACTCCGCTACGTGCTAGGCGAGGACGAAGCACCCCTTGAGAACCCCGGCTCCTTGCCCGCCGTCGAAACGCCGCGCGAGCTCGCTCGCTGGGCCCCCATCCATCACCCACGCCCGCCGCTGCCGGCTCCGGCGAGGTTCCTGACTGTCATCAAGCAGCTTGCGACCTATGCTGCGCTGCTCGCCGCAGCGTGGCTTGCTTACGGCATGGGGCAACTTGAGGACAAGCGCAATGTGCGGGCGCTCAAGGATGCCGCCGCGGCTGCTGCGGAGTCGCTTGCCGACGCAAAGGCAGAGTGAGGTGGCGTTGATAACGTAGCGCGTCTCATGAGCAACTTCGCCGATACGCTTCGCTCGACCTTCGCGCGCTGGTCAACGGACAAGGAGCTGCGCAGCGCACTGGTCCTACTGCCTGACTTGGAGCCAACCTGCCGCAACAGTGAAGGAGAGACTCCGCTCATGGTTGCCATCGCCGTGGATAACCGGGTGGCGGTCGAAATCCTTGTCGAGAAAGGGCACCCGGTCACAGACGAAGCTTACGAGTATGCGATGAGATGCTTCCCGAGCATGAAGCATGTCATAGCTGGCCTCCTGTGACCGCTCAGGACGCCGTCCTTGCCTCGCGCTTGAACACCTGCTCATAGTGCGAGTCGACAACCTGCGCGAACGTGTCGTGCTCCGGGCGAACCAGCCCAGCGGCCTGAGCGCCGTGACGCCGCAGCGAGACCCCTTGAATCTCGAGGTCCCGGGCACCTGCTCGCAGACTAGGATGCGTCGGTCGCCAGCGATGTGGAATGCGCCGAGGAGGCGGAGGTTTGCGGCGTAGAAGCCGCTTGAGGGACCACAATGGCCAGCGATGACGACTGCCCCAAAACTCGACGCTCACGCGCTTGATGAGGCCGCCCGGTTCATTGGGGACGCCGACGGACTCCTCGTCGCGGCCGGCGCGGGCATGGGTGTGGACTCAGGCCTTCCGGACTTCCGAGGCAACCAGGGGTTCTGGAACGCGTATCCCGCCCTCGGAAGCGAAGGCATCCAGTTCGAGGACGTTGCGTCGCCCCTGACGTTCTACCGCCGGCCTCGGCTTGCTTGGGGCTTCTATGGGCATCGCCTGGCCCTCTATCGGTCAACGGTTCCACACGCCGGGTTCGACATCCTGAGGCGCTGGGGCGATGCGATGCCGAACGGCTCGTTCATCTACACCAGCAACGTCGACGGACAGTTCCAGAAGGCTGGGTTCGACCCCCAACGGATCGTCGAGTGCCATGGCTCCATCCACCGGATGCAGTGCCTCGAACCCTGCAGTGGGGAGACCTGGCCGGCAGACCGGTTCATCCCTCAGGTCGATGAGGTCCGCTGTGAGCTGCTCAATAGCAGGCTTCCTCAGTGTTGCCACTGCGCGGGCATGGCGCGGCCCAACATCCTGATGTTCGGGGACATGCACTGGAGCCCGCAGCGCACGCGTCTTCAGCGCGGCCGGTTGCGGGAGTGGCTCACCAAAACACGGCGTCCCGTGGTGGTCGAGATGGGAGCGGGTACGGCCATCCCGTCAGTGCGCCTCTTCAGCCAGGCCATGGTTCAGGAGTACGGCGCGCGACTCATCCGCATCAACCCTCGAGAAGCCAACGAGCTGCCGCGAGGAGCTGTAGGTCTGAGCTCCGGGGCCTTGGAAGCGCTGATGACGATTGATCGGAAGGTGGCGAACGCTTGCGCTCGGTGACCCCGCGGTACCGGCGCTAACGGCAGCCGTCCCTTCGAGTGTCGAAAACGTCACGGAGCCAATGGGGGCTCCATGCCGAGGCGAAGGCGGGTCACGGTGTAGGCGTCGCACGACGGCGACAAGTGGGTTGACCTAAGGACAGCGCCTGTTGTCCCACCGTAGTTCCTGATATCTACTCGCGCCCATGACGACCATCTCTGACCTGGACACAGATAAGCTGGCCTTCTTCGAGGCGAAGTACAAGTCGTTCACAGACGACCAACTCGCCGAGGTTGCGCAACGAATCCACGAACTCGCTGACGAGGCCGCTGAAGCCGTTCGACGAGCGTTCGCTTCTCGCGGCCGCGTCTTTCCGGGGCCCGTGGCGACCGGAGGCGAGACCACGAAGGAACTCACCGAGGGTGAGCGTGCGGAGCAAACGAAGCTGTCTATGGAACTCTGGAACAGCCGCCTGTCCAGGCGAGTCCAGAACTTGTTCTGGGTCCAGGCGTTAATGTTCTCAGGCGCGCTTCTAGGACCCGGGTCAGGTCTGAAACTCGGTGTTCTCCCCTTTCTACTGGTCAGCGGAGCACTTGTCTGGGCTGCTAACAAGGCCGGCCGAAACTACACGCGGAACGTGTGCAGAGTCGCCGACAAGTCGATTGGTGAGAAGCGCGAGGCGCTGTCCAACGCGAGCATCATTCTGTGGGTGCTTGTGGTCCCCTCTACACTTCTCGGCGTCATGCTGGCCTCGTGGTTTCGCGCATGAACGTGCCCTGCTTTTCGCGTCTGACGCGAAGCTCATCAATCGGAGTGAACAACTTGAGCCGGACCGTTTTGCTGGCCATCACAGCGCTGTCTCTCATCTCATTCGGGGCGAACGCGGAGACCGTCACCTACCTCGGCAGGTCGATCAATCTCGACCCGCCGCCCGGGTTCTGTCAGTTGAACAGCTCTCCCGAGGAGCGGGCGTTGTTCGAGTACCAGCGCCGCAATACCGAGCCGGCAGGAGAACTCGCCCAGTTCGCGGTGCCTTGCACTGAGTTGGCCGACGTCCGCGCACTGAAGGCTGATCGCTTCACGAGATGGGTTCAGGTGCTCGTCCTCAAGCGCAAAGGGCAGCTACTGCCTGTTTCGGCACCTCGTACGCAGTTCGTTCGAGGACTTGCTGGACACTTTGCGGACACCCCACTAGACGTCGAGAGGCTGTCGCGCCGGGCGAACAAGCACCTCGCGCAGACCAACACGGCAGTGACTGACTTCAGTTACGAGCCGCTGGGTACAACCCAAGACGCCTTCTTCACCCGAATGAAGATGATGGCTCAGGTAGGTACTGTGACCAGTCCCGTCTCGGCAATCGCGGCTACGACGGTGGTCAACCAGCTGCCCATCGGCGTCTATGCCTTCGGAACACCCAAGGCCAAGGGCGAGCCAGCCATCGAGACGACGCGCGCCTACCTTCGGCAGATTCTTGATCGGAACTAGCAAGGCTGCTCTCCCACCTCAGACCGGTGCCATATGCGCTCACTCCTGCGGCTCCTGATTCTTACGGGTACGACCCCTCTCATCCTCAGCTGCTCGACAGTCCCGGTACCCTTGAGTGTCGCGGAGCCGGTTCCGAAGGAACAAGTCTTGGGAGCGATCCAAGTCACCAGTGAAACGCCTGCGAGGTTGACAGTTATCCGAGATCGAGCCTTCGCTGGAGGTTCGGTGGTTTCCTTCTTCTTTAATGTGAACGGAACCGACGTAGTTCAGCTTCGCACAGGTCAAAAGTACACCTTACTCGTCAACCCGGGTGAGACCTTTCTTTCGGTACGCACGAATGCGATCGGCGCCACTAATAAGCCGATCCAAGTGCAGACCACTTTCCAACCTGCGAAGAGCTACGTTTATAGAGTTGGGAACGATTCGGACTGGCTCCCGAACATGGTCAGAGACCTCGAACTCTCGGATAAGTAGCCCACTGGCCAGGGTTACCAGTTCCGACTGAAGTGGGCAACGACCGGTGCTCGGAGCGGATCCCGGCTTCGGCGCTTCGGTGCCGCGGTATCGCAGCAGGACCTCCTCGAACTTGTTGCCGCCGTGCACCTGCTTAGACCAGGATGCGGCGGTCGGCCACGGAGACGGTCAGCCAAATACGGGCAGCCGCTCGGCAATGTCCCCAAGCGAGACGTACGAGGTGAACTTCCTGGCATCGGTCAAGTCGGCCTCGTAGAAGCGCCGCGGCGCCACGAGCACCATCTCCCAGACTTGATAGTTGCCGTACTTGGCCAGACCGAGCCACGCCTCCGCTCGGCCGGCGTAGACCTCGGGTTGGTATTGCGTGAAGGCCCCGATGCCGAGCTTGTTCTCGATGTGCAGCCCCGGGCGCCGGCCGTCGTTGCTTTCGAATACGGCGAGCACGTCGGTCTCCCCTTCGCGCCAGACCGCCTCCAGGCCACCAGAGTCCGGGTTCGGCAGGAGCGGCAGGTCGCGTCGAAGTGGCACCAAGCCCGGGGATCTGAACCCACCAGTGCCGGTGCTTTCGCAGTCGCCGTGACCACTAGGTGCTCGAAGTTGGCGTGGCCGCTGACCGCTCCCGGCACAGGTCGTTAGGTCGAACTTGCGGTGGAGCTCCGGCCACGCCGGCGCGTATCTGGCTGGTTCGGGTACTCGGTGCTCCCCCGGGCTATCACGGCCGCGCCGGCTCCAGGTAATCGCTTTCCGCAGCGGCGTCGTTAAGAGAGACGCCGAGGGATTGCTCAGAGTCAGCAACCGAGCATTACTTCACAACAACATCTAACGTCTCGCGGGCACCCCCCAGATTGGGTGGATGCTGTTCAGGGCAAGAGGTGCAACCGTCCTAGCCGTTGCTTGATGACTAAAAACGTCACATCAGGAGGAGAGTTTGAATGAACTTGACAGATTTTCGGCACCTACTTTTCGCTGAGCTGGAGTCCTTGATCGAACCCATCATTGTCGGGCGGGACATCCTAATCGCCAATGGCTCGGACATAGATACGACCAAAGAATTCAACGCTCTTGATGCCATAGCCGGTGATCTGCAGTTCATGGCCGTGCGAGCCATCCTTCAAGATGGCGTCTACACAGAGAGCGAGTTTAGCCTTTACCTTGAAGTACTTGAGCTAATCAATATAACAGGAAACCAACAGATCTATGATAGCAGCGTCCATCGCTCAGTGATGGCAAAGATGCTGAAGGATTGGACTGCCGAGGGATGTCTCCATGAGCCGTTTACTCCACAAACTCATGCGTTTATTAAGGCTTACGACTTTGTCAATTCCACGAACCATAGAGAGAAATCAAAACACATCTTCTTTAGCTTCTTGCTGATGTGCATGAAGGCAGACCGTTTCATAGGACCTGCTGAGCAGGCATTCCTGGAACGATCTAAGGAAGCACTTTGGCAAGAGATCGAGCCTGACCACGAAAGTGCGCCAGCCGTGACGACTAGACGAGAAGACCCGCGAATCAACCGAACGGGCGAAAGCGTGGACACTCTTGTCGATCAACTTAACGCAATGGTAGGCATCGACGTTGTCAAACAAGAAGTCCAACGTCTTGTGAATTCCATCAAGGTAAACAGTCTTCGCGAGGAAAGAGGTTTGCCAACGACCAACACCACGAACCACTTGGTGTTCTATGGCAACCCAGGCACGGGCAAAACGACGGTCGCCCGCCTACTGGGCCGGATTTTTCACGGACTGGGGGTCCTTGAACGAGGGCACCTTGTAGAGGTCGATCGAAGCGGGCTTGTGGCAGGCTATGTCGGGCAAACTGCAATCAAAACACGGCAAACGGTTGAGACTGCGCTTGGCGGCGTCCTTTTCATCGACGAGGCCTATACGCTTGTGAAGGACGGCGCTGACTACGGCGCCGAGGCGGTGGATACCCTTCTCAAAATGATGGAGGACCATCGCAAGGAATTGGTTGTCATCGTTGCCGGATATACAGAAAAGATGGGAAGATTTCTCGCCTCCAATCCCGGCCTCAAGTCTCGCTTTACCCGCTTCATGAACTTTGCTGATTATCGGCCGGACCAACTAACGGATATTTTGCAGATCATGGCCTCCGAAGCCGGCATGGAGCTTACCGAAGAAGCGAAAAGGAAGGCGCACCTCGTTCTCTCCAGTGCTTATGAGATTCGGGACGAATCATTCGGCATTGGGCGGCTGGCGAGAAATCTGTTTCACGACGCCATGTCTCGCCAAGCGGACCGGCTTGTCACGATCGCGAATCTTAATGAGCAAGCTCTACAAACGTTAGAGGCCGCCGACATTCCAGAGTCCGCCTCCGCTTGACATGTCCACATCAACAATTTGGAGAGAAACAATTGTTTGACTCGAACCAAATCTATATTCACGTATCCGTTGCATCAACGCGGTCGTTCGATTGAAGTTGGCACGCCAGTTGAGCTCTCAATGCGACTACTCCGCAATTGAGCATGTCCTGCAACGCAACCTCGGCGTCTATCGACCCCACGTCCAGCGTGAACGCAGCCAGGCGCTCGTCCTCGTTGCAGGCCCCCTCGAAGGGCTTCTGAAGCTAGAGCTCCGGCGGCTCCGTTGCGTGGCCCTACCGCATTCGCGAATGACACCGTAGGAACCACGTTTGTGCCGGAACGAGAGCTTCTTCTCAGCCTGAGCGCCTTTGTCTGCTTACTAAGGCTCGCAGATGAGCTATGGGACCATAACGGCGGGCAGTCGACGTACATTCGACTGACGCCAGGCGGGTATGCGCTCGCCGCGGCATATGGGATTGAAAGTCCCCGTGCCAGCCAAGGAAGCTCCGCGTCCGAGCAAACCACCTCACCGACCTCGAGCTGCAGCAGCGGCACCGGGGAAGCGGCCCAGTGGCGCCCTAGCAAGGCGCCAAAGAGACGGGGGTACGCTGTGTAGGAGGCCTCTTGAGGGACCACAATGGCCTGGGATGACGACTGCCCTGAAACTCGACGCTCACGCGCTCGAAGAAGCCGCCCTGTTCCTCCGGGATGCGGACGGACTTCTCGTCGCAGCCGGCGCCGGCATGGGCGTGGACTCCGGGCTTCCAGACTTCCGAGGCAACCAGGGGTTCTGGAACGCGTATCCAGCCCTCGGAAGCGAACGCATCCAGTTCGAGGATGTAGCGTCGCCCCTTAAGTTCTACCGCCGGCCTCGGCTCGCCTGGGGCTTCTACGGGCATCGTCTGGCCCTCTGAGCTTGGTTCTGCGTTGCCTCCGCTACACCCTGCCGGCGTGCGAGCTCGCTTAGGAAAGCCTCCACCTCAGGCGCGCCCATCGCGGCAGGATGACGCTTGCCGTGAAAGAGGATGAAGCGACGAATCCAGTAGAGGTACGCCTTCTCTGTCCGCAAGCTGTATCGACGACGTCGCAAGGAGTCTCTGACCTGGTCCAACAGCCGCAGTCTCAGCGCCAGTTCATCCCCCCGCAGGGGGATAGTCAGCACATGCATAGCCACCTCCAATGGATCGTGACAGTTCCTCGGCGGGGATTGAAGCTGTAGACTAAGTCCTTGATATGACGAAACTTTTCACACGGGACCCGTACAACGTCGCCGAAAACTGCGACAGTTCGGCCGTCTAATCCGTGTTAAGCGCAAGCGAATACCGTTCATGCACATAGGCTCGCAGTTCTCCGCCGTGCAAGGCCGCCATTTCGTGCAGGAGGTTCTACCAGGCTGTCCGTCCTTCGGCGGCCAGCGCACCGCCGGAGCGATGCGTAGCTTCGCGCGCCGCTACTTGCCGCAGCCGCCGCACGAACCGTTGGTTCCCTTAGGCCAGCCAAGCGCCCGCATGCCGTCGCTCGCGCCTAACCCGTCAGTCAAGCGGACGGCCTGCGGCTGGCTTCGCCAGCCTCCGTCCGCCGCTTACTTCTACCGTTAGGCGTAGCTGGGCCCCACCATGCCAACTCGCGAGAGACTCGAAGGTTTGCTTCCTATCGGCAGCCAGGTTTTGTCCGGAGGAAATCGCACTTCGTTTCGGATAGTCAAGTACAACCAACGTGGTGTGCAAATCGCCTCAACGTCATCACGAAAGACTGCCCTGCTGCGGTATGCCAAGCTCGATCTCGTACTGAACAACTTCCACCTTGTCGATCCGGAGCGCATTCAGGACTCCATCATGGAGCTGATGAAGCAACATGGAGTTCGCTGGACCCAGAACGAAACGTTCCTCTATGGGCTCGCGCGGGAACACCGTACTCGCACAGCAATGCCCGACTTGCTAGAGCTACACGCCGAGTTCGAGCGCCAAGTTAATGAGTGCGCTCAGATGAGTTCCGCTGAGCGGCGCAATATGTTCGAGACAGGCCAGGCAAAGCCCGAGAGAGTCATAGTACAAACCACCGTATTTATGCGCAACCCCGCAGTTGCCGCGGAGGTCCTAT
Source organism: Methylibium petroleiphilum PM1 (assembly GCF_000015725.1). NCBI lineage: Bacteria > Pseudomonadati > Pseudomonadota > Betaproteobacteria > Burkholderiales > Sphaerotilaceae > Methylibium > Methylibium petroleiphilum. Next base: position 28,865 of record NC_008826.1, read on the forward strand.
TGCGCGCGAACGGTCACTGCGAGTTGTGTCGGCAGTCCGCCCCATTCAAGAGACGAAAGGACGGAACACCATACCTTGAAGTGCATCATCGAAAGCCACTTTCGGACGGCGGCAATGACACTGTTCAGAACGCCATCGCGTTGTGCCCAAACTGCCATCGCCGTGCGCACTACGCCTAACCCCTCCATCGAGCGGACGCCCAACAGTCGGCTTCGCCGCCTGTCGGTCGCCGCTCATGTCGAACGTTAGGCCCCACAAATCCATGCTTCTCATCGCTCAGGCCATCGGCGCTGGATTGCTGATTGCAGTGAGTTCCGCCGTGGTGCTGCTGTGGCTTCTGCTCCTTGCCATGTCGTATCGCGCGAGCGGTCTCATGCCTTGGGTTGCGGCGGGGGTAGTTCTTTATGGCCTTGCCTTTATCGCAGTGGCCGCCGTAGCTGGAGTGCCAGGCATTCTGTGGGCAAAGCACATAGCAAGTGCTGTCCCGCCTTCGTGGCGGCGAGTTACGAAAGTCGCTGAACGCACCGGCACCTCTGTCCTTCTATGTGGCCTCGGCGTTGCGCTCGCAGTTCTTGTCGGTGAACAGTTTCGCCCGAAGAATCCTACCGACGGCTGCGTAAGCTGGCGCAGCGCCGCAGCCTCCGCTGCGCTGGCGGCTGGGGGAAGGCCGGGCGTAGATTGCCCGGTACAAAAATAGCGGGGGGGGGGGGGCAGCCGGTGTGGCCTAACCCTTCCATCGAGGGGACGTCTTACAGCCGGCTTCGCCGTCTGCAAGCCGCCCCTCATGTCAAACGTTAGACAACATGCTTCCACGTAAGGTATTCATCGCCGAGGCGCTTGTCCTCGTACTGCCCGCCATCCTCTTCCTCGCCATTACGCTACCCGAAGTCTTGCGGGTGACGTCCCTGGTTCTCCGCCTCCGTGAAACGTCTCATCCTGAGATGAGCCTGCTCCAAGCTTTGTCCGGCGTCCTTCAGTGGACGGCCGGAGCGTATGCCATCTCTGTGCTCGCATGGTTGGCAGTCAAAACTGCGCAGCGCCGCTCGTTCAAGTTCGGTTCTATCTTCTGGCTTGGCGTCGCCGCAGGGGCCGCAAGCACTGTGCTCATGTATGCACCGTTCGGCCCTTATGCGACTGCCGCCGTTGCAGGACCATCCGCTCTTCTAGCGGCACATTCCGTCTATCTCCAATCCCGGAGCGCTCATGCGGCCTAACCCCTCCATCGAGCGGACAGCCGAAGGGCTGCGCCCTTTGGCTGCCGCTCATGTCAAACGGTAGGCTGCTAACAAATACAGCCTCCTATGAAGACTGTGAGCGGTCGGTGCTCGCCACCTCAGTTCCAAGTATTGGCCTCTGTCGCATACGTGTCCTACAAGATCGGGCACCTGGAGGCAAGTCGCGAGGGCCTGCGAAATCTTGCATTCGTATCTCTTTGGTCAGTGCGGCCTTCTGCTCAGGTAATCTGGGTGACGGTGCCTAATCTAGGGCACCGGAATGAGTCTGCAGGCTCCAATTCTCGTTTTCACCTTCGGTGCTCTGCTGGGTGTCGCTGTGTACCCAGCCATGGCCGCCGCGCAGTGGTGCGCGTCGAGGGCAGTCCGCCGCGGTATGTGGCTGCACTTGATCGTGACGATGAGCCCGTGGTTCCTCGCCATGGCCGCTTGGCTTGAGCTCCTTGATGCGGTGCTGCTGCCCCTCATCCCGTACGCCACTCGTCGTAAGGAGGGACTGGCTCATTCGGTCTACCTATGTGCTGAAGATCGACAGGTGCATCGCGATGTCTTCATGCGAGATGTACGAGGTGAACTTCCTGCTTTCAGCCACGTTGGCCTCGTAGAAGCGCCGCGGCGCGACGAGCACTGTCTCCCAGATCTGGTAGATGCCGTCGTCGAGCTCACCTCGCGTGCGCCTGTGGCCTCGTGGACGGCTACGACCATCGCCGGCGCCCCAGCCGACATCGAGCTCGTCAGCAAGTCCCCGAAGTCGTGGACGGCGAAGGCGCCCCGCGGCCTGGAGACCCGTATCTCCGTGACCGCCAACCCTGCCGAGGAGCTTCAGAAGCCGGCCATCGTCGACTTCATCTGCGTGGATGGTGGCACGCTCTAGGCGTGGCGCGTGGTGTGTGTAGCGTCAAGCTAATGCGCGGCGCAAGGGCCGGCGAGTCACCGGCCGCGGCCGCGTGAAGTGGCCGCGAGCAGATGGCTAGATTGCTCAGTGCCTCGCCATTCTCGCCCGGCACCGCCGCGTGCCAGGCGCGGAAGGCTTCAGTTCCGGTCGCTGCGCGGCGCGCGCGATGTGTCCGTCCTGTCCGTCGTGCCGGGGGCGCCTCGGTCGGTGTTTCTCACGCCGGGCGCATTGCGAACGTTGGTGTTGTGGTCTACGTCTACGTCCACCGCACCGCGCGCGTTTTTCCCGACGTCGACGTCGACGCCTGGCACCCCGCGGTTCATCTCTTGCTGGGTGGTCGTCGTTCCGGTCGTCGTTGCTGCGGTGCCGCGGTCGTTTGTCTGCGCGATAGCTGGTACGCAAGCCGCAGCAAACGCCATGGTCGCAAGTGTCAGGGCGGTTCTCATAGCTTCTCCTTCAGGTGATGGGATAGCCACGCGCTGCTTATGGCAGCACGCGATTGCGCTGAGCAAGAGGTATACCCGCAACACGGACCCGGACTGCATCACGTCGCCGGTCTCGCCTCCTTCTTGAAGACTTGGTCGAAGTGCCAGCCAACGAAGTCCCGGAGGACTTTGTGCTCAGATCGCACCGGCTCTAAGGCCAGAGCACCGTGGTGCCGCAGCAGGACCTCTTCGAACCGCGAGGTCCCATGGACCTGCTCCGAGACCAAGATGCGCCGGTCGGCACCGATGTGGAAGGCTCCGAGGTCGAAGAGCTTGTGGTGCAGGCTGCACAGGGCCACGCCGTTGTGCACGGCGTCCGGGCCACGCGCCTGGTGCCACTTCACGTGCGCGGCTTCCAGGCCTACCGTGATGGAGCCGATGCGAAGATCGAGCTCGCAGACGGCGCATCGGTACTGGTAGGCCTGCAGCACGGCATTGCGGAAGTTGGGGTCGCGGCGCCGGCGGGTCGTCGACTCGGTCTCTTCCGAGACCTCTAGCCCCACGGCAGCGAGGATGTCCTCGTGGAGGGTCTCGGGGAAGTGGGCGTCGAGCACGCGCTGGGCGACGCGGCCGATGAGGGCCGGCCGGCGCTCGAGCTCTTCGGCGACGTCCGCAAAAAAGTGGCCGCGGGCGCCGGCCGCGCGCAGCTCTGACTTCAGCGGGTCGCTGTTGGACTGGCGCGTGCGCATTTCCTGGTCCGCCTCGACCACCCATAGCCCGTCGTTCTGCAAGCGCCAGAACGGGTACTCCGGATGCACCGCCTTCGCGGCCGGACCGAATTCACGGATGAGCTCGCCGAGCTTCTGCTCGCACTCGGCAAACCGCATCTCCCGAGCGCCCCTTTGCCAGCTTGCTAGAGCCAGCAGGATCAGCAGCGGCTTGTGCGGAGCGCGCTTGTCGCCGTTGCGCCAGACGTTGAGCTGCTCGAAGCGCGCCTCGATTGGATCCGTCCCCATGCCCCGACCTGGTCGTTGTCGCGCGAGCGTACCAGCGCCGTACCGGCCTCGCCGTCGCAACCTGAGGCACTTGTTGCGCCTTGAGGCCCCCCACGCGGGTGGCGCTCCAGCGTCCCGAAGCGCGGTGTGCCGATAGAGGCGCGCGCGCCGCGTAGCCCACCTTGGCCGTTTCGTCGAGCAACGCGGTCTCGGCGGCCAGGCCGATGAACTGACACACCCGGCCGGTAGCTTCCACGTCACACCATTTCAGGAGAACCGACAGATGGCCAAGGCGCCAGTTCGCTCGTTCACCGTTCTCGCAGTCGCCGCAGTTGCAGCGGTGGCCAGCGCCATGCATCCGGCGGCCGATACGGACGACCGAGTTCAGCCTCAGGAGACCGCCGCGAGCAGCCAGCACCTTGGCCACTGGGCCGATTACGGGCGGCCGAACCTCTGTGCCGAGGCTGCGCCCCAAGCATCGGCGCCAGCAGCCTCCGCTGCGGACCCCTCGATCTGCCTCTGACTTCGGACCGAATCGTCGCGATGTCGACGTGACGGCGATGCCGACCTCCGTTTGGCAACGTAGAGGCACTCTAGAGGCATCGTAGAGGCAACGTACGTTGCCAAACGGGGCGTGGCGGCCAGCAGAGCCAAGGCGTCAGAGCGCCCACCAACTCAAGCGCGTCGAGTGCTGGATGACCGGCAAGCGTGCCGGGATAGAGAAGCGGACCCAAGCTCAGCACCGTGGAGGCACAAAGAGGGGCGCCCTTGGGCGCCCCTTGAGGGACGGCAATACAGATACAGCGACCGTCCTACTACGGAACCAGCTACGGAGCCGGCGGCTTCGCCTCGCTGTCTTGGCCGACCGCCTCACCGACCGGCGGACCTTCTTCGGGTCCGTATGGCGTCCGCGGATCGGGGGACGTGCCTTCTCCGGGCTTGTCTTTCTTGGGCTCGTCCTTTTCGGGCTTGTTCTCAGCCGGCGCCGGAGTCGCCGGAACACCGTCAGCCGAAGGCGATTGGCGAGGCTGGCTCATCTGGCCCGCTTCAGCGACCGTCGCCGTCCGAATCACCTGGCATCGCGCGCTCTGCGCGGTCGCTCAGGCGCTGCCACGCATCGCGTGTGGCGTGCTTCGCGTTCTCCCATTCGAGCTTCGAGCTGCCGCGGGTGGTGCTCCAGTCACGGCCGAGGTCGGATTCGACCTCGTCGAAGCTCTTCCCGGGGTACCGCGTGTACGAGTTCACGCCATGCTGGTACGCCGGCCCGTAGTCATCGTAGGTCGAGCCGGTGGTGACGTAGGGACGGTCGGCGTAGTTGGAGCGCCAATAGGCGTCCTCTTCCTTCGGGTCGACGTTCATGGCCTTGCCGGCAAGCGCGCCGGCCACGGCACCAACGGCCGCACCCACAGCGGCGCCGACCGGCCCGGTCATCCCGCCAACGGCCGCACCCGCTGCAGCGCCGCCCGCCACGCCGCCGGCCACGCCGCCGACAACAGCACCGGTGCCGGCCGCCTTCTTGTCTGTCGTGTCGCCCATCTCAGTCTCCTGGTGAAGTCGAAGTAACCGAGGAGAGCAAGCAGGGTGCCGTGCGGTACGTCGCTTAGCGTGGCCGCGGCCGTGCCGTCGAGGCGTCTTCCCGCCCGCCAAGGGAACCGCGGCCCGCCGACGACTTCGACCGACTCTTCAGGAGGTCGTCGAGCCGCTGGCGCAGGTCCGTCACGTCCATCCCCTTGGAGAAGCAGAGGTCGAAGACCTTCGCTTCGCCCATGTCCCGCTGCCGGATCATCAGGTCCCCGCTGTGAGCGATCAGGACAACAGGGTGCGGCATCCTCGCGCGCATCTCCTTCGCAACCTCGTATCCGCTCATGCCCGGCATCTGGATATCGAGGATTGCAGCGTCCGGCGGCCAGCGCTCGGCCAGCTCCAAGGCAGCCGGACCGTCGCAGGCGACTTGGACCTCGTAGCCGCTCAGCTCCAGGAGCATCGCCAGCGAGGTAGCTGCGTCGCAATTGTCGTCCGCGACGAGGACGCGGAACCGTTTGCCCATGTGCTTTCGCAGCAAGGCAGGTGCCGAATTCTCGAAGGGGCTCGTGAGATAGCCCCTTCGCTCGCGGCATGGAGCCCCACCGCACCCAATGCAGAAAAGTGCGTGATGGGCTGCACAAACGACTGCGACTTAGCCAGAAGGCTTGTTCGGGTTCAGGGGGTTGGCGCGTCGGCGCAGATGTTCCTCTGCGAGCTCTTGCGCCAGCGCTGTGACTTCAAACCGTCCGGACTCGTCGCAGTCGACGAAGTCCTCGATGAGGCGCCCGATCTGCCGCGCGAGGATGTGGTCCGGGCTGTCGCCAACCGGCAGGTTGCCGCTGGAGCCGCACGAAAGGTTCGGCGACAGCAGCTGAGCGACCGAGAAGCCGAGCCTGTCGCTCAAGAGCGCCAGGTGGCTCGCGAGTTCAGGGTTGTGCTCGTTGCACGCCAGGATGCCCTCGAGCAGCTTCTTCGGGACCTTCCTGCTCTTAGCGAATCCGTCGACCGTCATCCCGCTTTCGTCCAACAGATATCGCACGTTCGCGCGCAGCTCGCGCAGGAAAGAGATGTTCATGCCGCTGTCGCCGCCGTGTTGCGCTGCGGCATACCTTAGGCCGAGGTCCAGCGGACTTCATCCCTATTCCGAACGAGGCGGGGGCGTGCAGACAGGGGGGTCGAAGCCTGTCGGTTCCCGCGAATTCCGGGAATTCACTGCGCGGTGGGGGGACCGCGTCGTAAAAACCCGGAATCGGCCCGCCGGCACGATGAGTTCAGTCCCCGCTGGGATGAGGTCACGGACTCGGGCCGGGCGTCCAAGTGCACTGCTGGGGTGTCGAGCTGGTAGGGGATGGCGGACGGTGCTGACCGAGCCCCAGTTGACCTCGGTCCCGTACGAAAGACGAGGAGCCGAGCCCAGCAGGCGAGGCTGCCAGACAGCACCTGGCGGACTCGGATTCGGCACCGATTCCGGGAATTCACTGCGCGGTGGGGGGACCGCGTCGTAAAAACCCGGAATCTTGGCGTCGGGGCCAATGAGTTCAGCAGGCGAAGCCCTGAGTTCATCCGAGGCCGCACCTACGACGCGTCATCGACGGCAACCAGCTTCCGGCACTTGCTGCAGCGGGTCCGAGAGCCACTTCTCCGTGGCGCCGGCCACTTTCTGCCAGTTCTCGGCCGCCGCACGCACGACCACCTCGGACTTGCACTCGGGGGTCTCGCGGATGTCGGCCATCAGGAAGAGCGCCTGGTTCAGCGGCGTCGGAAGGTCCAGCGGTCGGCGTGCGATGCGGGTCGACAGGACAGTCGCGTCTCCGACTCGGTCTCGGAAGACGACGAGTCGCGACTGCTCGTAGAAGACGGCTCCGCTTCCCGTCTGCGCGACGCCCATCGTTCGAGGGCTGACGAAGCATCTCTGCCAGGCGGCCTCCAACCGCTCGGCGGCGCCGGCCGTGGTTAGCTCCGAGGAGCAGACCCTGACCGGTGAGGACGCGGCGGAGAGCATCTCGTCGCGCGTCTGGGGCAGAGCACATCCGACGAGTGCGAGACACGCCAGAGCACTGGCAGCTGCGGAGCGGGTGGCCGGGGTGGACTGAGTCCGGTGGCAGGAAGGCGGCATAAGAGGCAAGCGGCGCCGAAGCGGAAGTTGAGGGCGGCGCAGGGTAGTCGGCCGACGTTTCCGTCACAACCACCCGAAGGGGCCGACTGGGCCCGACAACAACGCCGAACCGCCGCGTGAGGCTGCCGATTCCGGGAATTCACTGCGCGATGGGGGGACCGCGTCGTAAAAACCCGGAATCCTGGCGCTCAGCTGCCCTGGCCCTCCGGAGCCGGCCGGCCGGTCCGGATGCTGGCCAGATCCGGCATGGCGGCCCGGCGCTTGGCGCTCCAGGCTTCGTAGTCCTGCAAGTTGACCTGGTTCAAGTGCCGGTTCTGGTGCAGGGACCCGAGGTACTCGGCCGCGCGCCGGCGCATGTCGACGAGCCGAGCCGCTGTCGGCTCCCGCTCGTACTGCTCGAGCATCCTCATCAGCTGGGGGCCGGTGTATCCGCCCTCCATGTCGAACTGGAAGTGCCGGCCGCCGAAGAGCTCCTCGAGCTCCTTGAGGCTGGCGCCGTTCACCCGCAGGTCGACGAAGTTGACCAGGGCATGCACCTCGTCCAGGAAGCCGCCCTTGCGCGTCGGGTCGTCAATGGGGCCCCAGCGCTTCTCGGCGATGCGGTCCGCCTTCTCCCGGCGCAGGCGTAGCTGCTCTGCATCGTGGTCGACCTTCGCCTTGCGGGCGATGACCGAGGCCTGGTCCGCCTCCTCGGCGAGCTCGTGAAGGGTTCGAACTGCGAGCGTTAGCGCGTCCAGCTGCTTCGCAGTCATGAGCTTCTCGAAGCTGTCCCGCAGCCGGCGGATGCCGGTAGCCACCGTCTTGGCCTGGGTCTTCAGGCGCTTGGTCTCCTCGTCTCCGACGTACCGGGCCCGGTGGGCGAAGCGCTCGAAGAGCTGCTCGGACCGGGTCGGCTTGGCGGATGCCTTCGGGGCAGCCTTCTTCGCCCGGGAGCCGGAACTGACCGAAACCTCGGTCGGCTGGTCGCCGGGCCGGTCGGTGGGCTGCAGCTGGGAGTCCGGGTTCGGGGCGCCGTCGGTCATGGCTTCATTGTGGGGCTCGGCGGCGCCGCAGCGAAACCGGGGTGTCGACTGGACACAGCGAAGCGATTGGCCAGCGGGTCTTGCCCCAGAGCTTGGAGCTCTGGTCGGTGGGGCCGGGCTGTGAGGTTGGAGCCGGGGATGAGACTCGAACTCGGCTCGGCGGTCCGGCGCCGGTAGTCGTTACGGGACCGGGCTCAGTCAGCCGACCCTTCAGGGCCATCGAGCCTGGGCGGCTCCGGGTCGATGACCGCCATGGCGTCCTGCAGCTGGACCCAGGCCCGAATCTCCTGCTCCTCGACGACGCCGCCGCAGGACGGCATTGGTAGCAGGAACTCGACGGCGAACGGGAGGTGGTGTCGGTGGGCGGTCGCCGAGACCGACTCGCCCGGCGCGACGGTGACGGGAGCGGCCGCGCCCTCGGCGACTGGGAAGTAGACGGCCAGGACGCTCAGCGCCAGGTCGTTCGTGCCGGGCCCGGGTCGGCCCCAGGTGAAGCCGTCGTCGTGCGGGGCCCGGTGGTGGTGGAGTCCGCCGGCCGCGGCGCCGGCCGGGAGCCGGACCTCAAAGCTGTAGTCCTCAGCCTCATAGCCTGGGCCCGTCTTGGTCCGGCGGCAGATCAGGTCGAGTGGGCCCGGGGTGGGGTGGAACGGCGGCAGGATGCGGAACGCACCTGACGTCGAATCGACCCGACCGGACACGGGGAAGCCAGCATCGAAACGATGAACGCCCTCCGGCTGCACGTCTTGCGACATGACGGCCCTCTCCTGTCTGTACCGGCTCCGCGGTGCGGCCGGCGATGTCGTTAGGCCGCCTGGCTTCTGGCTAAGCGGTGTGTGAGTCCGAGTGTATGGGTCCGCACAGCGGGCGCAACCGGTACCAATTGGGGAGTGTTGTCGTGCTCCTGCCATGCTTGAGCGGCTTCCCTGGTCGCTCTCTCGGAATCGATGCGTGCCGGCTCTGGGGCGCCTTCGACGGTCCTCCGCTGAATGACCACCCTCCTCTTGCCTCACCTCTTACCCCTTCCCGGCGCCGGTTGCGGCTGGGGTCTGGGCCCTCCAATGGGCTCCGAATGAACCACTCCTGACGACGTCGAAATTCAATGTTTTCAGGTGGTCCTGAACCCACCATTTTTCTTTGCTCCCCACGTTACAAAGACACAACGGGTGTCAAGTCGGAGAGGCATAAGCGTTACAAGAAAAACGTCAAGTCGAATGGCCATTCCAGTGGCCCCGGAGCGCCCAACTCGGCCCCTGGAACAGCTCCTGATGCCCATCCTCGACTGCTGACCGAGGCATACCGAGAGAAGCCATGGATGCCGGCCAATCAGTGCGGCCCAGTTTGGCAACGTAGCGGCATCAGTTAGGCATCAGCTTGGCACTCTAGAGGCAACAACTTGGCAACAACGGCCCCGCTGGGCGTTTGGCACTAGTTCGGCAACAGCAAGGCATCAGTTTGGCACTCTAGAGGCAACAGTTAGGCAACAACGAAGTCGCGGCCCTGTTTGGCATCAACTTGGCACTCTAGCGGCATCAGTTTGGCAACAACGACCGCCGCGCCTTGACGTTTCGCCATTCTCCCGCTTAAAACTTGACGCTTTCCGATCTTCGCGTTTGAACTCACTCCACTTTTCCGGGTTTTTACGACGCGACCCCCCCACCGCGCAGTGAATTCCCGGAATTCCGGGTTTTGACGACCGAACGTGCGGATTTCGATTTGACAAGTCGCAATCCGCCCGTTTGTCGTTTGCGGGCGGAATCCTCTACGTTCATAGAGCTTTTGCCTCGCAGGCCCTGCGGCGGAGCGCCCGACGCTCAGCAGGCCTCGGGAAGCGGACGGCGCTTGGGTCGGTTGAATCGCTGCGCCGGTGTCGCTCCCTTGCGCTTGACCTTCAGCCAGGTCTCGGACCGTTGGCCGGCCAGGTACAAGGAGTCCAGGCGTTTGGCAACGATGCCTTCGAGCTCAAGCAACCGCGCCTGGTGGAAGAGCTGCGAGCCCTGCCCTTCAAGGCCGGTCACTCGGAGCAGCGACGGCGCCCCTTGGCGGAGCAGCTGTTCAAGGCAAGCCTGCCGTCGCCGGAGCGGCTGGTGGCGGATGTCCCGGCCGCGGTGGACCACGACGTCGAAAACGCAGTAGACGACCGACGCGAGGCCGGGCTTCCATCGTCGGGCCTTCGCCCGGGCATGCAGCTTGTCGAAGTCGGTGCGGCCGAGCTCGTCAAGCACCACGACTTCGCCGTCAAGCACATGCTCCCCTGCGGGGAGCTCGGCCAGGCCGCGTACGACTTCTGGGAACCAGGTTGTGGCGTCAGCGCCGTTGCGGGTCTTCAGCCGGGGGCCGCCCTCACCGGCCCACGCCATCAACCGGTAGCCGTCCTACTTCAGCTCAAAGGTCCATGCTGGGTCGTCGAACGGCGCCCGAGCCTGCCCCAGCAGCATCGGCTCAATGCTGCTCAGTCGCTCAGGCAGTTCAGCTCGACCGGCCAGAGGCTCCGCCTCCGCCGCCCTTGAGATGGGCCTCGACGTTCTTGGCGCTGTTGCCCACCGCCGCCACTGCCTTCTTGAGCTCCTCCGGGCTGACCCCGAACTTCTTGGCCCAGTCGCGCAGCTCGTAGTCCTGGTTCACATCGATGAGCTCGCGGTCGCGTCCGCCGCTCTTGGTCTTGTCGTCGGCCATGCCAACTCCTTTCGCAGAGTCGATGGCCTCCTCTGGCAACGGCTGTGCCCGTCCTGACGGATCAAAGGCAACTCCTATACTGTATGGATGTACAGCATCGAGTGTCGGTGGGCCGACATCACGGGGGAGCCGGTGCCCGCGGCCAGCGGGGCCCGTCGAACCATCGTTGCCCTTCCGCAGTCGGTCCAGGCCGGCTTCCCTTCGCCGGCGGAGGACCACGCGGTCAAGCGGATCGACCTGAACGAGGTGCTCATCAAGCACCCGCAGTCCACCTTCCTGATGCGGGTGCGCGGACCGTCCATGCGAGAAGCGGGCATCGACGACGGGGACGTCGTGCTGGTCGACCGCGCCATCACGCCGTGCCACGGGCACGTGGTTGTGGCCGTGGTCGACCACGAGTTCACCGTGAAGCGCCTTTGGAAGCGCGGCTCGCGCGTGAAGCTCCAGGCAGCCAATCCCACCTACCCCGACATCGTCCCGAAGGACGGACAGGAGGTGGAAGTTTGGGGCGTCGTGACGAACGCCATTAAGTCGATGCCGCTGTAGCGCCGCCCGGCGACCGCGGGCTTGCGGGCTGACGGCGCCACGGGCACATTCGCGTGACTTCTTGTTACAGGGGTTCGGCCGATGGCGCTGCGGTTCCGGAAGACCTTCAAGCTCGCCCCCGGCGTCCGGTGGACCATTTCCGGCTCCGGCAGCAGCTGGAGCTTCGGTCCCCGAGGCGCCTCCATCAGCGTGGGCAAGCGCGGCGTCTACGCCAACTACAGCATCCCCGGCACCGGCCTGTCATACCGCGAGCGGCTCGGTGGCCGCAGCGAGACGCCGTCCGCCCAGCTCGGACCCCCGCAGACGACCAAGGTCAGCCTGACCTGCGGCATCGACGATGAAGGCGTCCTGAGCTTCACCGATGGCGCTGGCATGCCACTCAGCGAGGCGGTGGTCGAGGCCGCCAAGAAGCAGAACCGGGACGCCATCCTGGCGCTCATCCAGCGCAAGTGCGACGAGCTGAACGACCAGGTCGAGGCGCTCGGCCGGCTTCATCACGACACCCCGGACTCCAGGGTGAAGCCCAAGTTCGAACCGCAGCGCATCAACCTGGTAGCGCCCGAGCGGCCCACTCTCCGCGTCCCGACATTTCTTGAAGGACTCAGGAAGTCCGTCCGCCTGGCCATCCAGGAGGAAAACGACCGGGCGCTAGCCCGTTTCGAAGGGGACACGGAAGAGTTCGAGCGTCAGCGGCGTGCGTTCTACGCGGCCGAGACCAAGCGTCGAGTTCTGGTCGAGCAGCTGATCTACCAGGACGTCCAGGCCATGGAGGACTTCCTCGAGGCAAACCTCCAGGACATCGTCTGGCCGCGGGAGACCCAGGTTGCGGTGGACATCGGGGATGGAGGTCTCACGGTCCAGCTGGATGTCGACCTGCCTGAAATCGAGAACATGCCGACCAAGTCGGCTGCCGTGCCGGCGCGCGGACTGAAGCTCTCCGTGAAGGAGCTGCCGGCTGCCAAGGTCCGCCGGCTCTACGCGGACCACGTGCACGGCATCGTGTTTCGCCTGGTCGGCGAGACCTTCGCCGCCCTGCCCGTCGCCCGCACGGTCGTCGTCTCAGGCTACTCCCAGCGCAGCAACAGTGCCACCGGCCACCTCGAGGACCAGTACCTGCTCTCAGTCAAGGTCGCCCGAGAAGCCTGGGAACAGCTTGCCTTCGACCGGCTTGCCGAGCTCAACGTGGTGGACTCGCTTGCCCGCCACGAGCTGCGCCGCGATCTGACCCGCATCGGAGAACTGCGCCCCATCAGACCATTCCAGGAGGAGGAGACATGCGAGGTTTGAAGCTCGTGTTGGCCGCGGCGGTTGCCAGCCTGCCCGCTCTTGCCGCCGCTCACGGCGGCGGCTTGAACGCCGCGGGCTGCCACCACAACCGCAAGACCGGGGACTACCACTGCCATCGCGCGCCGGCCGCGGGGCCGCGTGACACTGCGCCGGTTTCCACCACCGGGACCGCCCGCGCTCAGAATCTATCCGAGCAGGCCGGTCGAAGTGCCGTCTCGGCACCGCCTTCTGCCGGCGGTCCGACCTGCTATGTGGGGCCGCGCGGCGGCACGTACACCATCACCGCCAGCGGCCGGAAGAACTACAGCGGCTGCTGAGTTGCTGCGTCACAGCGGGGCCGGAGCGACGAAGTCGCCGAGGTCCTGGGCGTTCATGCTGACGAAGCCCTTGCCAGTGCGGCGGTCGATGATGCAGCTGCCCGACGCTTTGCCGCCCCTCGTCTGCAGCTGGCCGGCGTCGGCGTTCCACGCAAAGTAATACTCGCGGGCGTCGCCCCAGTCTTTCACCTCTGGCACAGCAGTCACGGCACCCTTGCTCAGCCGCTTGAACTGCTTCTCGCAGGCAACGTGGCCCGCCGACGCGCCATGGGCGCCGGCGCCTGCCATCGCGAAGGCGGTGAACAACATGGCCGGACGCTCGGCGCATGCTTTCCTCCAGAGCCGTCACGGTGCCGAAGTCTCGCCCGCCGCGCGGCCGGACGCCTTCCCCCTGAGTAGCGAGGAGGCGGACGCCTATACTGTATGTCCATACAGTACGGTGTCTGGCGGATGTACGCCCTCGTCGACGGCAACAACTTCTACTGCTCGGTCGAGCGCGTTTTCCGGCCGTCGCTGACGGGCCGGCCCGTGGTGGTCATGGGCTCGAACGACGGCTGTGTCATTGCCCGGTCCAACGAGGCGAAGGCGCTGGGCGTGAAGATGGGGGAGCCCTGGTTTCAATGTCGACACCTCGAGAAGGACCAGGGCCTCGTGGCGCTGTCGGCCAACTTCACCCTCTACGGCGACATGTCCGAGAGGATGATGACCGTGGCCGGTTCCTTCGCGCCACGCCAAGAGGTTTACAGCATCGACGAGTGCTTCCTGGACTTCGCCGGCATGCCGGGCGGACCAGGTTCCCTCGTCGAAACTGGCCGCGCGCTGCGTGAGAAGGTTCTTCGGTGGACCGGCATTCCCACCTGCGTCGGCTTCGGCCCGACCAAGACGCTCGCGAAGCTGGCGAACCACATCGCCAAGTCGGCCGAGCGCAAGCCGGGGTCCTACCCTGAGCAGCTTGCTCAGGTCTGCAATCTGGGCGAGCTGGCAGATGAAGTCCGGCGGGAGCTCCTGGTCAAGACGGAGGTCAAGGAAGTCTGGGGCGTAGGGCCGCGCATCGGCGCCCAGCTCAACGCGGCTGGAGTCTCGACCGTGCTCGACCTAGTCCGGCTGGACCCCGCGGCTGTCCGGCGACGCTTCTCGGTGGTGCTCGAGAAGACCGTGCTCGAACTGCGCGGCATCAGCTGCCTGACGCTCGAAGACGCGCCGGCGAGCCGGCAGCAGATCATGTGTTCGCGCTCCTTCGGGCGGCCGGTGCTCGAGATGGAGGGACTGGTCGAGGCGTTGAGCGACTTCGCGGCGCGCGCGGCCGAGAAGCTGCGCAAGCAGGAGAACCTCGCCGGCGCCGTGCACGTCTTCATCACCACGAGCCCCTTCCGCAAGGAGGACCGGCAGTACAGCCGTTCGGTCACCGTGCCGCTGGTCCGACCGACAGGAGACACGCGGGTGCTGGTCAGCGCCGCCATCCTCGCTCTGCGGGCGGTGTTCAAGCCTGGCTACCGCTACGCGAAAGCGGGGGTCATGCTCATGGAACTGCAGCCCGAGTCGGTGCACCAGGCCGAGCTCGACCTGGGAGAGCCCGAGCCCGGCACTGTCCCGCGCGACCGCAGCAAGCTGATGTCCGCGGTCGACGCTGTGAACCGGCGCCACGGCCGCGGCTCACTAATGGTGGCGAGCGCCGGTCTCGCAACTGCGCGACGCGAGTTCGTGCCGAAACAGGAGCGGCGAACGCCCCACTACACAACGTCTTGGGACGACATGCCGGTGGCGCGCGCCTGAACAGCAAGGCCGGCCACACGGACGCAAAGAAAAGGCGCCCGGGCTCGATGAGCACCGGGCGCCTGTCGAATCTGCTCTGGACGTCAGGCCATCGCTTCTGCGAACTTGAGCTGCTTCGCCGCAGCCTTCTCGTCCGTGAGCCATGCAGGCAGCACGATGTCGACATCGGGGCGCACCTGTCGGACGTCGAGGATCTTCGCCCCTGGACGCACGTAAGCGGCCTGGCGGATGTGCCTACGACCGCCAATCTCGATGTCGGCCACCGGGATGACCAGCACGTCCATGTCCTGCAGGTCTTCATACTCCTGGAACAGACGGTCGAAGTAGCTCGGATGGGTCGCAATCTGCAAGATGCGCTGCATGTCCTCGTCGACCTTTAGGCCGTCTTCCTTGGCATACCGCGTGAAGCACTTGAAGACGTCCTCCTGCAGGTCTGCCTTCATGCGTCGCACGTTCAGGAAGCGGTTCGTCTTGCGAGAGGCCTTCAGCATCTCTTTGCTGACCAGGTCCTTCTCGATGCCGCCGACCTCCACCTCGAACTCGGCGGAGGCAAACTCTGCGCCTAGCTCGCGCGCCTTGGTACGCCACTTGTGCAGCTCGTCGAGCGCGTCACGGATGCCATACAGCATCAACATGCCGTGCCCAGGCTTTGGAGTAAACCGGGTGAACGACTCGCTATGGAACGGAATCGAGTCCGCGAGGAGCTCGATCTTCCTCGTGGCCGGGTTGAAGCGGGCGTCGGAGGCGCCGTAGAGGACCTCCACCTGAGGCTGCCCTCCGCTCGCCGGCGTGGTCGTCCGGTACACGGCGAATGACGTCAGCCGGACCGAAGGCGCAGTCGTCTTTTTCTGCGAAGGCATGAGCGGCCTTTAAAAAATTGAGTATTCAGCGCACCATCAGAAGCTTGCGACCGTGGCGCATTTCGCATACCATCTGCACCATCGTACCGTCAAACCCCACGGGGACCCGGTTGTCCGATTGTATATCGAGTACGCTAACTGTCAAACATTTAACAGTGTTGACCATCAAGTCCGCGCTGTACGTGCCCTAAGGCTGGGGCTTTCCTGGAGGTGACCGTGATTCCCAAGAACAGACCCGTCCTCGGCAAGGACCTAGATGCGGTGCGTACCCAGTACGGGCTGCTCGTCTCGGACGCGTGCTGGCTCTTCGGCCTGTCCATCACGCGGTGGATGCAAATCGTCAAGCGGGCTGGCGATGAGCCCGTGAGCGACCCGACTTTGGCACTGCTCGTGCGCTTCCTTGCGGACCACCCCGAGCTGTCGGTCATCCCGAAGTTCCCCACGGTGCCCGAGATGTACGAGATGGTGAACGGCGTCACGCCGACGGACCAGAAGCGCTTCTCCGTGCTGCTGGGCTCCGAGGCATCGGCGACGTACCGCTGGCTGCGCGTTCCGGGCTCGCGGCAGTCTCCGGCCGTGAACCGGCTGATGCACTATCTGAAGGTGGCGATGCTCTCGCAGCGTCCGAACGAGCGCGGCCAGCTCCTCGAGGACTGGAAGGAGACGGTCGACAAGGAGGCGAAGGCTCGCGGCGTGGTCGATGTCTTCAAGACCGGTGGCTGGAACCCGAACAAGAAGGCGAAGGCGAAGAAGGAAGAAGAGGCCTCCGAAGCGGTGGAAGGGGGCGAAGCGGCCGCGGTGAAGAAGCCGCGCGCACGCAAGGCACCGGCGAAGACTGCCGCAGCGCCGGCCGCCGAAGCGTCGAAAGCTGCCGGCAAGCACGAGGCCGCCGAGGCCGCGCCGGCGAAGAAGACGGTGCGCCGCGTACCCAAGGCGTCGGTAACCAGCTGAGCCTCGGCCTCCCTGTGAAAACGGCGCCTTGGGCGCCGTTTTCGCTTCAGATGCCCACTGACCAAGCCTGGGCGCGCCTCTGCCGCTCCTCCTGCGCGGCCACCTCCCGTGCCAGCCTGTCGGGGTTCTTGCTCGTCAGGACCGCCACGTGCGCACGTTGCATCCGCGTAAGCAGCGGCTCGAGTTCCACCTCTTCAACGATGCCCGCCTTCGGGGCGAAGATGAACATCCGATGCGCAAGGGAGTACGGCGCCAGGCGGTGCGCGGCTGCGCGAGCCTGCTCCTTGGAAGTCCACCAGAGCCCACCAACCATCACGAAATTCCGGCGTCCCTGGCAGAACGTCTTCTCGATGACCTTGTAGAGCTTGCTCACGATCCTCTGCGGGCCGTCGAGACCCAGGTTCTCTGTGCGCCGGTGTCAACGTGCACGAAGCCGCGGTTCAGATACACGCCGGTACCGCCTCGATTGAAGACCTGCACCATCGCGCCGACCAGCGCGCTCGAGGCGCCATCGATGTGGATGTCGGCCGCCTTGCCATAGAGGTGCATGGAGTTGCGAGCCGCGCCTTCGGTCGCCTGGTTCGTGACCCCAGTGCGGAAGCCGCTGAGCAGCTCGATATCGGCGGTCCGGCCGTTGAACTCCATCCAGCGCTGGATGCCACACAGCACGTCCAGGAGCTTGGGGTCCATGGCGACCACCTTCCCAGCGCGGACGTCACGCAGCATGAAGCAGGCCAGGCCGTAGCCGTCCCGGTCGACTGAGCCGTCATGGTTCATGTAGCGAATGCGCCGGCGCGGGCCGTTGCGCCGCACGACGATGGAGCGCTCACCGGAGAGCAGGAACTGCCGCCAGTCGCCTGCTGCTGTCACAGGCGGGCCAGCCACTACCGGCGTCGCAGTCGGCGTTGACACCGTCCCAATCTGCTTGGGCGGCTCCCACCCAGGCCCTGCCTCCGGCGAGTTTTCGATGACGTTCTGCGCGAACGACGCCGCCGGTCGCCACATCGTCGCCCACGCAGCCACCAGCAGCACGCTGCGCCGCGTGGTGCCGGCGCGATTCACAGTTCCGACCATGAGTCGTCGCTCTCGTCCGCGGCGCTCAGGTGCCGCGACAGCTTCTGGGCCAGCAGTTCGAAGTGCGCGAGCTCCGGCTTTTCCTTCGGCGGCGTCAGCGGGTAGGTCGTCGCGCCCGCCAGCGTCTCGGCCACCGCAGCAGCAGTCATCTGCGACTCCGTCTCAGGGGCGCCCGTCATGCGCTCGATCTGCGCCAAGCCGCTGATGGTGGCCTCGCGGTTCAGCAATCCTTCGTCCGCAAGCGGCGCATCGAAGGCGTCGAAGCCCTCTTGTCCGACCTCGTCCACGGGCCGGTCCTGGGCTTCGGCCTCCACATCGTTGTCGGCCATCGCGACCGCCGGCGGAACGTCAATGCCCTCGGCCCCGAAGAGGGTCGTGTGGTCATGGGTGACGAGCTCTCCGACCCCTTCCGGAATCAGTGCGGCGCGCGCGGCCGGCTGCTCTACGCCGTAGCTACCCCAGTCCTCTTCGGGCTCAGCGCTCGCGACCACGTCGGCAGGCACATCGTCGTCGTACAGGTCGTCGGCTCCCAGGTCAGGGTCGACAAGCGCCACGGGATGACGACCGAAGTCTGCATCCTCCGTGAAGCCGCGCTGCTCCTGCTCGGCCGGGCGCACCTCGGCAGGCGTATCGTCGAAGAGCCGCTCGGGCACCTCGGGCTCGCTGCCGTAGGACGTGACCTCAGGAGCGGTCTCCTGCGATTGGTCTTCGCCGTCTCCTGCCGGATCGATGAAGGCCAGCATGTCGTCATCGACCTGCGGTGCGTGCGCGACCGTGCCACTCATCTGGCTCACGAAGTCAGGCGTAGCATCGTCGTCGCCGCCCGCGGTGGCAAAGAGTCCGATGTCGATGGCCGAGGCAAAGGCCTTCGCGCGGTGTGCCTCTGCTTGCGAGCAATAGGCCAGCACGCGAGCAGCGTTGTGCAGCGCCGAGTCCTGCAGCTTGAACTTCTCGAACCCTTCGCCGATGTCGCGGATGTCCTGCTGGTCAGCGACGCGGTCCATGTAGGAGGCGATTCCGCCCTCGGCCGTCACGGCGCGCGTGAACAGGTGCGTCGTGGACTTGTAGGCATCGACCTCCTCCGGGTCAGGGCGAGCGACCTTGATGAAGTGGTTGACGCGCAGCTTTCCCACCGGCACCGGGTTGGCGAAGAAGGACTTCACGCGCACGATGGTGTTCGCGAAGAAAAGGTGCCAGTACCCGGAAAGCTGGCCGCGGAGCGACTCGAAGCTGACACGCTCCACGCGGTCGATGCTGATGCCGTCGTCGGCCTTGAACGCCGTCGGGCCCATGGCCCCGGAATCGTGTTCGTAGCGGGAGGTCTTCGTGTAGATGCCCTGCCCCGCGATGTTCTTGAAGAAGTCGTAGGTCTTCGTGCACTCGAGCTTGCCGCACAGTCGCGTGTTCGTGTTCGCAAGCGTGGAGGCGGCCTCTTCCTTCGACGCCTTCTCGAAGGCCGGAAGGTCCTGGCCGGCGAAGATTGCGGAGAAGCCCAATGAGCGCGCCTGCGCCGGCACCACAGCGAAGCCCTCGACGGCGTAGTAGCCGTACTCGTCGAGCACGCACATGAACGGGCTCGGCGCGTTGGTGGGCTTGGCGTCGATGATCTTCTTCCAGTCTCCCTCGAGTGCCGAGCCGAGGCCCTTGGCCATCGTCGCCTTGATGGAGGCTACGACGATGCGGCCGAGGTTGGTCAGTTCGGGCGGCGACTTCTCGAGCGCCGGCAGCAGCACGACAAGGATGCGGCGGTTCAGGAAGACGTCGACGAAGTCAATCTCCGCCAGCTGCGTCTTCATGATGTAGCCGTAGGTGTCCGACAGCGAGTTGAACGTGCGGATGAGCTGCATGGTGATGTAGCCGTGCTGCTCGTTCGTCGTCTCGCTCTGGTCGTGGTACTTCTCCTTCTTGTACGCCGGCTTCGTCAACAGGTAGTTGTGCAGGCCGTCCAGCACACCGGACTCGCTGAGTCCAGGGTACTTGTCACCGTCGCGCCAAGCGAGGTCCTCGAGCTTGTTGAGCTCGAAGTATTCACGGACCACGTTCACGTCGAGGTTGAGGCCGTGCTTGTCCCGCAGGTAGACGAGCGGCTTCATCAGGGCTTCGACGAAGGACTCAGCCTGCTGAGTCCAGGTTGACTTCTCGCCGGTAGCCATCAGGCCCTTCACGAGCTCGCTCAGCATGCCCGAGGAGCCGACGGCGAAGGGGTTCAGCGTGTTGGAGAGCTTGTTCGGCTGGGCGCCGTAGATGTCCTTGGCGCCAGTCTGGAAGTTGATGACCAGCACGTCGTCCTCGCGCCCCATCGCGCGGGCCATCGAGTACACCTTGCCGTACAGCGAGGAGTCGGCCTTGCCATCGACGTAGATCAGTCCCGAGCCGTGGATGAGCGAGTTGTAGACGAGCGAGACCAAGAACTCCGTCTTGCCGGAGCCAGTAGTGCCCATGAAGAGCATGTGCGTGCGAGCCTGCACGTCCGTTAGCCAGACCTCCTCGCCGGTGTCGAGGTCATTGCCCATGTAGACGATGCCCTCGGCGCGGCTCGGCTTCCCGTCCTTGAGGCTGATTTCCTTCGGGTCAATCTCGCCGCTGCTCTTGGGCATCCGGAGCGCCAGGCCTGCTCGCTTCTGCGCCCGGCGCGCCATCCAGTAAAACCCCAGCGCGACGAGGACCATGACCTCTACCAGGGCCGGCACGAAGAAGGAGGCGGCTCCCAGACTTGCCATGACGACGACCGGCACGGTCTCGTCGGCGAGCGCGTCATTGATCCGGTCACCCAGCTTGCGGGTGTCGTAGATGAGCGAAGACTGCTTGCGCTCGAGCTTGAAGTTGACGGCGTCGGAAGTCATGCGCTCACCAAAGGCAGTTCGATACGGACGTCAGGACGTCACTGCGTAGCGCAGCTCAGCTCCGGCGCCTTCACGTCGGGCACCTGAACCTTCAGGTTTGGCCGGTAGTTCCCGGCAGCGAGCTCTTCGAGCGTCGGCTCGTTGGGGTTGAACTGGCCCGGCAGGGCCGCAGCCGGCGCGGCCCGTGCGGAACCCACGGCGCCTTGCTGCACGTCGGGATAGACGGTGGGCAGGGCCTGGCTGGGTTGCGAGAACAGGACGTTGGCCGCGACGAAGAGTCCTAGGACGCCGGCCGGCCAGCGCCACCAGCCTCCACGGCCAAAGCCGGCGTATGCCGCCGTCACGGCCCGGTGCGCGTTCTGCGCCTCCTTCACGGTCGGAAAGACGGCGAGCACCGTCTTCTCGGCGTCCGCGCCGACCAACTTGGACCCGTAGAGCGCGTGCTCGTTCGCGCTGGCGCTTCCAAACGTGATGGCGGCATACTCGGACGGGCTGATCCGAAACAGGGTCTCGCCATGCTGGAGCGCGATGTCGCCGCTCTTGAGACGCTTGGCGCGGACCTTGGCCGCGTTGCGGCCGCTACGTGCGAATTTCATGTTGGTCACTGCCTGTCGGCTGTGGTGTTTTACGTATATCGTATGCGCGATGCGTCTAGCCGTCAAAGAAACAAGCGCGACCAATACCGGCAACCTGTCACTTGTATAGGCGGTCGAGCGAATCGTCCTCGGCGTACTCAGTGAGGGCGGTCGCCAGGCCGTCGACGGCCTTCTCCACCATCGGGCTCGGGCAAGCTTGGCTCACCGTCTTCTCGAAGAGCCAGTGCGCCGCGATGCCCGCGCACTCCACGTGGAAGGCATATCGCCCCACGTTGTTGAGCGCGTACCAGAGGCGCCGGTCGACCGTCTTCAGCCAGATGAACATCGGGCTCGCCAGGACGCCCTCGGCGCGTGCCAGCTGCAGCATCGTCGGGAGGACGGTAAAGACGTAGGCATGCTGGCCGATGGCGCGCTGGGCCATGGGGTTCGTCTCGTGCTTGGCGATGGCAGCATCGGCGAAGCTGGTGTCCATGCCCTTGAGGCCGCCGGCGGCAAACGTCTTGGCCATCTTCCGCAGCGCGGCCAGGCCTGCCTTGCCCTCCCCGCCGATGTACATGAGGAAGGCCGCATAGAGCGCCCGGGCGTGTTTCGGAAGCGCTGCGGACCCGTTCCAGCGCGGGCCGAGCTGGGCGACAAACACGTCCCGCGCCTGGTCGCGCTTGAGAGCCGGCTCAGCCCGCGTGGCCAGCTTGTGCTTCTCCGCGAACTCCCACTCCGTCAATGCCACCGCCCACTCGCCCTTGGTGAGGTCGCCCTTCACCATCGCCAACTGCTTGCCTGCAACGGGCGCAATCTCTGGCCAGAGCGCAGCCTCCTGCTTGGCCAGACTGGTCATGTCGTGTTTGCGGCGGAAGCGGCCGCGCGTGGACTTCGTCATCAGGCGGATGGCGAGCCAGACGAACAGGGGGATGTAGAGCCAGCGGACGTAGGGACCGGTCTGGCGCAGCATGCCGACGGTGTTCGAGAAGTCGAGCGAGCGACCGTCCAGCGCCACCAGCTTCAGCCGCAGAGCGTCCGCCGCCGGGAAGAACAGCGCGAACGGGACGATTTCGTAGCGTCGCAGGAAGCCCAGGACGGACGAGATGATGGGCCCGAGGAGGAGCCATGCCATCACCACCAAGATGATGATGGCACCGCCGATCATCAGAGCATCGTCCTCCAGCGACTTGCCGGTGCTGTCGCCTCCGCGTTGCTGCTTCGCCATCTCACTGCCCTTGCTGTTCCGGAGCTGCGGCACCGGCGTATGTCACGGTCCGTGCCTTGGCGTCGTCCGCCAGGCTCTTCTTCACGATGTCCTGCATGACGCTGTGCACGCGGAGGATGTAGCGCGTAGAGTGGACAGGTGTCTTGCTGTGGTAGCGGCCGATGCCATACCAGAAGTCGCCATCGGCCTCGTTGGTGCGCTTGCGCAGCAGCCAGGCCCCGACGGCGACGTTGAAGCACCCGTCGTAGGCCATGAGCCGCGCCACCTCACCGGCGGAGCGGTTGAAGAGCTTGGCAAGCTCGGGCAGGTGAATGGTGTTGACCTGCATCGGGCCGATGTCGTACGAGCCGTCCGTGTTCCGGCTGAACATGCCTACGCGGCCGCCCTCCGCCTTCATCACCGCAAGCAGCTTCACGAGCTCCAGTCTTTGCCGGCCGGCCTCTTCCACCAGGCACTGAGCAGTGACGGGGCGGTACCAGGCCGGCTGCGCAGCGGCGCCAGGAGAGGAGCGTACTTCCGCCACGGAGGCGCGCTGCGCCAAGTCGATTGCTACAGCTTCGAGCATGGGGTCAGCGATGCCGAGGGCGTGCGTTCTGCCGGCTCCGCTCAGCAGCAGGCTCGAGGCAGACGTCCAATGCCTCAGCGCTGACGGATGCAAGCAGGGCAAGGAAGCGCTCGGCGATGGTCTCCATGTGCTTGCTGATGGGAGTCGCCTCCATCTGCTCCAGGCGGGCGTTCCGCTCAACCTCGCCCATTGCGTCGAGCTCCGCGGTCAGATGCTGGGCATAGCCCTTCCAGACCGCGGCAAACATGCGGGCGCTGGATTGCATGAGCGTCTGCGTCAGCATCAGACGCGCCGCGGCAGAGCTCTGTGGAGGCGCAAGCCGGCGCGAGGTGTCGGTGCTGGCCTTGACCAGGAGCTTCGTCGCCTCCTTGATGCATTCGGACGGCGCGTGCATGAAGTCGAACGCGTCGACTTCCACCGCGACGTGCGACATGGCGGCAGCCGTTGTGATGCGCATGCTGGTGACCGAATCCATGTCACCCGGCCAAAGGGGCTCCATCGCTCGCACAACGGCGCGTGACTTCGCGACCGCCGTCATCGCCTCGACCCCGGTGCGCACGATCTGCTCGAGCGAAGCAGCGCCGCTGCGAGCGGCATCAAAAATCACGCCGGAGGTCGCCTCGAGCACCATGGGCATGACCGACCTCACACGGTCATCGTTGCCCACGTCAAAGCCGATGGACTTCAGCACCTCCAGCGCCATGTCCTGAGCGGCGCCGGCCAAGTCCTTCGGGTCGAAGCCGCCCGTGAGAGAGGCTGCTGCAAGGCACGACGTCCGTTTAATGCCGTTGCAGGCCTTGCGCACGTCCACGGCGGCATCGGCCATCCCGGACACGATGTCGGTCCGCCGGACGGGGCCGGCGGCTCGCTGAGGGGAATGAGGAATGGACGCCATGGCGTCAACCGTGCGGCCGGGCGCCGAAGGACTGTCCGGACACCGGGGCCACCCCGGGGACGACACCCATCTCATGGGCGAACTGGGCGACCAGGGAGCGGAGCTCGGTCGCAGTAGGCGACTTCATGCTGCGCGGCAGATGCGCCCGGATGTCCTCGAGCGCCTCCAAGGTGAAGCACAGCAGCTCGGCAGTCGAGCGATGGACCTTCTGCAGGCCCACAGTGCGCTGGAGCAGCGCATCGGCGTCCTGCCGGAACGAGGCTCCGAAGCCGGACTCTTTGATGCCGTACCTGTAGACGTTCTCGGCATGCCACATGACAAGCGGCAGCACACCGCTCTCCGAGCCCAGGTCCGCGTCGTTGAGAGGGGTGTCGTTCAGGACGAAGAGCGGCTTGCCTCCCTGCTTCGCACGGCAGCGGCCCGACCAGGTTGCGACGAACAGGCCGACCAAGTCGGTCGTCGGAACAGGCGCGAGCGCCTTGGGCTTGAACGGATTCATCGGGCTTCCTTCTCGCCGGCGGCATTCTTGTTGCTGTGGGCGTGATGGTGTATATTGTAGCCGGTACGCGTCTATCTTTCAAGTCTAACCCTGATGACAGCTCCCGAGCTCAGTGACGACGCACTGCGAGTCCTCCGCAAGCGACGGGACTCTCTTACGTCGCGGCCTACCAAGGCGTCCGACGCGGACGGCCCGGCCTCATCCGCTGAGCAGGATGCAGGGCGGATTCGGGCCTTCTCGTCCTGGTTCGCCCAGGAGCGGGCGAACGGGAATCTCGTCATGTCGAGCGAGAACATGCTCGATGTAGGCCCCGCTCTCGGCGGTCGCTTCAACATCGGCATGCACGATATGCGGTACTTCATCGCCATCCCTCAGGATGTCAAAGAGTGGTTCAGTGCGATGCCGTGGTTGCACGTGGCGCTGACGCGAGGGGGTACAGCGCTGTCGCTGGTCTGCGAGCGCTTGCGCCATGCGGGCGCTTTCACGCCGGAATTCGCGCTGAACTTCGAGGTCATCTCCCCCAAGCTCATCAAGGCCCTGGCCAACTACCACTTCCTTGACGTTCGTGAAATCGTTCCGTCGTCGAGAGAGGACCAGGATGCAGGCGTCGTGCACATCGGGCGCGATGTGCTGATGACCCTTGACATCCGCGTCGTCGACGGCGGCCAGACGTTCCTGGCTCTCCTGGACGGCCGAAGCGCTGAGCCCTCCCGTCACCGTCCTCTCCACGGAGGGCTTGAGCGGGGCCCCCTGGACGGAGGCGACCGGTCAATGAAGCCCCGCAGCCGTGGCATTCCGGGGACCTTCCGCGGCGGCCTTCAGCAGCGAGCCAAACATGAAGCGCGTTGAGCGCTGGCTACACACGAGACCAGCATGAACAGCACCGAGCACCAAACCTCCAGGATCGGCACGCCCAGCGAGCGCGCGCCTCAAGTCACCGAGCAACGCATCTCGCTGGCCTCCTGGGTGGCTGCGAACTACGCCGAAAACGATGCGCCCGCGGCGAACACCGTGCGTCGATGGGTGCGGGAAAAGCGCATCCAGCCGTCGCCGCGCAAGGAAGGCCGTTCGTACTTCTTCAGCCCCGCGGCCCGGTACACCGACGCGCCTGGTTCAGCCTGAAAGGCGACCATCATGAAGCGCACGTTTCGTCTGGAGCAGCTGCAGCGCGGCTTCACCATCATCGAGCTCCTGGTGGTGCTTTCCATCATGGCGATGGCCGCCATCGTCGGCGCCCAGAGGCTGCTGGAGAAGTTCAAGGAGTCGCAGGCCGACCTGGCGGCTGACGACATTTCTGTGGTCGGGAAGGCGGTAGCCGCCTACATCCCGGCAAACGTCGCCACCCTGTCGCTGAACCCCACCACGGACATCACCATTGCGACGCTGCAGGCCGGCGCCATGCTGCCTGCCAACTACTCGTCCGGGAACCCCTGGGGTGCCGGCTACAGCATCCGGGTCAAGCGGCTGGGCGCGGCGCCCGGCCCCTACCAGTACGAGGCCCTCGTCATCACGAACTCGCGCTGGCGCATCGGCACCGTGGACCAGATCGCGCTGCTCGGGCGCGCCGTCCGGCGCATCGGCGGCCCGGGCGGCCTAACCTACGACGCCACGGGTGCCGTCGGCAACGGCGGCGCCTGGACAGCCCTGGTCGTTGACTACCCGAACGCCAACCAGGCCGGCCGACTGGCCTACTTCGTTTCCCAGGCGACGACGCCCTTCGACAGCATCTACCTCCGTCTCGACGGCGGCAATGCGATGACGGGCAACCTCAACATGAACAGCAACGGCATCGTTGCGGCCACGAGCGTGAACGCGTCCGGCACCGCAATGCCGTGGCAGGTCTCCGCCGCCGGCGGGTTCACTGGCACAACGGCAACGGCGACCGGTGTCGTGAACGCTGGCTCCGTGACTACGACCGGCGCCATGACTGCTGGAACGACGGTGACAGCGACCGGCAACATCACCTCGAGTGCCGACGTCCGCGGGGCCACGCTCACTTCTGACAGCGATATCGCGATGGGCCCTGGCGGAACGGTGTCGAGCAGCGGAGCCATCAACATCCAGCCGAACGGCGCTCTCACGTTGTCCGCGTCGGGCGGCACCACCGTCGCAGGCTCCGGAGCCCTCACGGTCAATGACACCGTCACGGCCGCGAACGACGTCGTCATCTCGTCTCTGCCCAGTCGTGCGGCCGGCTTCTCGCCGAGCACGGGGAGTCTCAAGGCTTTGGCGCCGAAGCTTGTGGAGATGCAGAACTACATCATCACGGCCAACGGTCAGACGGTGCCGCGGCCAACCTGCATCAGCGGCGGTACTCCGAACGCCTTCATCCTGCCGCACGTGGCACAGGGCAAGGTTGACAGCGCGCGATGGGGCACCCAGGTTCGGCTCACCGGCGCGGGCCCGTGGACCGTCGTTGCTCTGGATGGAGCGGGCCTGTCGATTCCGAGTGTGAACATCCCGGCCACCGACTTCGCGGCCATCGTGCGGACCTTCTGCACCTACTGACTGAGGACGGTATCGAGATGTCTCTGAAGCTGGTGAGCGCGGAAGCGCAGCGCGCCGCGCTCCTCTGGCTTGTGGGCTCTCGCGCCCCTGTGCCACTGCTGTGCGCGGTCATCCCGAGACTCGGGGACCTGACGGGCGTCAACACGGACGGTAACAGCGTCTCCGAAGTTCTCGTCGGCCTGAACGACGAGCGGGTGATGGCCGCGCTCCTCCGCTCGCGATGGTCCGCTTCGTCGCAAGCGATTTCGGGTTGGACCGCGCCCACTGTGGCCGTCGACCGCAACGCCCTTCGTTCGCTCGAGCTCATGCTTCGCTCTGGTGTGTCGCCTGACCTGCGAAACGGGAACCAGACGACCGCGCTCATGATTGCCGCGCGTCAGAACAACCTCGAGGCTATGAAGCACCTGCTGCGCGCCGGCGCCAAGCCTGACCTAGCGGACCGCCAGGGCTTCACTGCCGCACACTGGGCGGTGCACAAAGACCGGCCGCTGACCCTCAAGGTGCTTTCAATGCTGAGGCGGCATGGCGCCGATCTGCTTACTGTGGACGTCCATGGTCGGACGTGCTTCGAACTCGCCAGCAGCTACGCAGCAGAACTGCAGCGATTGGGCGCCGCTGTTCGAGCGGAGCAGCTCGCAGCAGCCGGCTGAGCAGAGCATCAGGGCGTCGCGCCGGTCCGGTTCCATTCCCGCCACGACGTCGCTCATGCACTTCAGCGACGATGCGCAAGCCTTGACCGAGGAAAACAGGGCGCTGAAGGAAGCCGAGGGGAGGGGCAAAGCGATTCCTCTCGATTTCCTCGACGACAGCCCATATCACATCGGCGAGCTCGAGCCGGAGCGGGTGAAAGCACTGGAGGACAACCTCAAGCACAACCCGCAGTCATCTCCGGTAGTCGTCCGTCTGAAAGCGGACGGCCGATATGAGCTACTTGCCGGGCGCCATCGGGTTCGCGCGCTTCGAAACCTTGGACGCACAGAGGTTGAAGCGGTCATCAAAGCCGTCGATGACCAGCAGGCGCTACGAATCGTGGTCTATGACAACCACATTACCCCGAATCTTTCCGACTACCAGAAGTACCTCGGTTTCGAGCGCATCCGCCAGGAGCGTGAGTTGACAGTGACCGAGTTAGCCGAGGAATCCGGCGTAAGTCTGCCGGTGCTGCAGAAGATCATGTTGTTCACTAAGCTGCCGCCGGCCGCGCAAGAGGTTATCCGAGCGAGCCACAGGAGCTTCGGGGCGAATCTCTTCGCCGGACTCGCCCCTCTGGTGGACGATTACTCAGACCAGGTAACGGAGGCTGTGAAGCTGGTCGCCGCAGGTAAGCTCAAGCAGGGTGCCGCGGTGGCATGGGTGACGAAGCCGGGCACCGAAAACGCCCCAGAGCCCGTGTCCGTTGCAGTGATGAGCGGGAAGCGTCGCTACGCCGAAATCCGCGTGAAGAAGGCCGGCCGACTAGAAATCGACTTTGTGCGCGCGGAGGACGCAAGCGGCATAGTGAAGAAGCTCCAGGAGTTCCTGCAGCAGGCGGCGAAGGCCTCCTGAGCGGGTAGGGGAGGGTGTGCACTGCGGCGCCTTCGGGCGCCTTTTTTACGCCTGAGTCAGCCTAGTGCCTCCAGGGCCTCAAAAACTTCTTTTAGAAGTTTTCTGAGAGTGGTCGCTCACTTGCGAAAAACTTCTAAAAGAAGTTTTCCTGTGCCTTGCTAGCTCTTGAGTGCCTCCAGAGTGCCTCTAAGGTGACAAACGAAGCTGCGCGGGGCGGCTGCGCAAGCGCTCATAAGTAGGGCGCCATGCACGCGCCGATTCGACCGAGAGCCGGTGCCTTTCGCCGGGTTGCTTAGGGCGAGTCGGCTTACCGCAGGGAGGACGGCTTCGCCGCCGGTCGGCGCAAGCGCGGATAGGCCGCCAGAACGCTTTCGGGCATCGAGTTGCAGCACTCTTTGAGGTCCTCGATCGTCAGGCGTCGGTCGAAGGTCTTAATGCGCCAGGAGTCGGCCGGGAAAGAGCCGAACACCTCGCTGGAGGGATGAACCCACAGGAAGGCCTGTTGAGCCGTTGCGAAGGTCCTGGACCCTTGGTAGCCCATCCGAGCATCCACAACCACGCCGCGGATGGAGATGCGGTCCCGGGCTCCAATGGCGTCCAACAGCTCAACCAGCGGTCCGGCCGGCTTGGTGCCGGATGGAAGCTGGCCGGTGGTCTGGAAGCGCATCAGGTCGTGCGGATTGGTCGCAAGGCGGCGCATCTGTTTCGGGGTCACCATGGCGCTTCAGGTGTAGCTCGGAGGAGAGTAGGTGAGGCGAGGGCGGTCCTCTCCCGGCCGGCGGGGGAAGATGCTTCCAACGCTCCGGTCGACGGACACCAATCGCACCGCCACGCATTCGACGGTTCTACGCTGTGCGGCCTCGCCGGTGGTCCATGTGAGCGCTTGCCGGGCGTGTCCGATCAGCGTGAACGCTGAGGCTTCCAAGGCGAGGAGGTGTCGAGCCTGGGCTTGGACCGCAGCCAGTTGCGCTTCGCGGACGTCCGTGCCGGGCTCCGGGTCCGGAAAGGCGCACCGCGCGGACTGCAGCAGGGCGTCGTCGGTCCTGATGATCCGGCCAGAGACGACTTGGCCCGGCGTCAGGGGATCGAACTCGAGGCCGAAGAAGACCGGCTTGGGGTCCCCTTGTTTTCGGTGCCAAAAGTGACGGTACGCCTCTGCCCGTAGAGCCAGCATTGGCGCGGGGTTCGCTTTCAGACCGCGCGCAAGTGCTTGTCAGGCAATGAGTTCCTGTTGGTCCTCCGATCGGCCGCTGAAGGCCTGTTTGTGGGGTCGATCTCAGCCAGCAGCACCTGTTTTCACTGCAGTTTGTGACGGCAGGATCTGGCCCGCGTAGCGCTCCAGCGGGAAGCGGAAGACTCCCCGCAGGTTGATGCCTTCAAGGCGCGTGGGCGCAATGCGCCCGGTCAGCTCGGCCGGCACGATCTGCCGCCTATTGGCCCACCGGTCCAGCACTACCTGCATCTGCGCCGTGTTCCATGCCATCACGATGTTGGCCAGCAGGCTCAGCGCATCGGCCACCGCTTGCATTTCGTCGGCTCTCCGTGCCTGCGCTGGCCCCACACGGCCGGTGTAGATCGCCCGCTTCAGCGCATTGACCGCCTCGCCGCGGTTGAGGACCCGTCGCAGCTCGCGGCGGAACGCCTCGTTGACGAAGTAGTCGGCCAGGAACGCCGTGCGCAGCAGCTTGCCCAACTGGACGCCGGCGTCGTAGATCGGGTCGCCTCGGGCGGCCGAGCCGAACCTGGCCAACGCCGTGACCGCGCTGGCGTGGCCCGTGATCACCGAGGCTGCCAGATGCACCAGACTGTCCCAGTGGGTCTCTATCAGGGCCGTATCGATGGTGGCCTCGCACACGGCAGCGATCTCCTCGGGCACCTTCATGCCGCGCGGCACGAACAGGTGCCGCTGATTGAGCTCCCTGAGCCTGGGACACAGATCGAAGCCCAGCAGCCGAGCCAGGCCCATGGCGAAGTCGGTGTAGCCGTGCGTGTCCACAGCCAGTTGCGTGGTCTCGACCTTCTCCTGCCGCACCACGCCCTCGATGGCCGCGCCAGCCTGACGCTCGTTGAGCACGATGGGCTGGGCATGGAAGATCCCCCAGCGGTCCTTGACGTGGCTGTAGATGCCGATCGAGGCCGTCTGCCGCCTGGGGTCCTGCCGTGCCTGCCAGACCCGGCGGCTGGTCTCCAGGCTCATCATGTCTGACGAAGCCAGATCCGCTCGGCCCCAGGTGGCGGCGATCGGTTGGCGTTGCATGTGCTCCAGCACCGCCTGGCAGGCCAGCGCCAGGCGCCGCTCGTCACCGGCCCAGCGCATAGCCTGGCGAATACTGGTGGCCGACAGCTGCGGGATCATCCGTGCGCACTCGGCCGCAGTCAGGCTGGTGCCGTGGGCCAGGATGCCGGCGTAGACCATCAGCAGTTCCTGGCCAGATCGCGGCTCGCGTGCGAGCATGATCCAGCTGAAGCGCACCTGGGCGTCCACCGCCAGGATGACCTCGGGCAGTTGCACTTCGCCGATGCGCTGATCGAGCCGGCTGCGCAGCCTGCTGACTTCGGGGTCCTCATCGTCGGCCGCCAGCGGAGCCAAGTGCAGTTCGTCGTCGACACGCAGCGCGCCGGTGCGTACCGCCGTGGCCACGGCGTCGACGCCGGCGCGCACGCGCTCCAGCAGCGGCGCGAGGTAGTTCGCTGCCTTGGCCGGCATCTGTAGCCTGGCGTAGTGGCGCCGGGCCTCAACCTCCCAGCGCTCGTCCGGGATGAACAGCCGCTCGCGGCCTCGGAAGCTCAGCGAGTGTTCGATCCAGATCGAGCCATTGCGCAATCCCCGGCGCAGCGCGAACAGGGTGGCCACTTCCAGTGCCCGGAACGCCCGCTCCCGGTCGGTGTCAGCGATGTCCTGGCGCCACGCTGCCCCCAGCCGTGCAGCGGTGACATCGACAGGCAAGGTCTTGTCGCCGGCTGCGTACTGCGCGCGCAGGATGTCCAGCGCCTGCAGCGCCGGGTGCTCACCCGTGGCCGTCCACGACAGGCTCCCAGCGGCCACCAGCAGCGAGCGCACCGGGGCGATGGCGGCGATCAACTGCCGACGGATGCCCGAGGCCCGGCTCGGTGTTCTCTGCGCGCGCCGGGCTGCGACCAGTTCGAGCAGGCGCGTGCGCAGTTCGGCCGTGCCGGCTTCGTCCCGGGCCAGCTCGGCCAACTCCTGCAGCAGCAACTGGTACTGCCGCGACCAGTCGATGGGGGCAACCGCATCGTCGGCACATTGGCGCCAGAGATCGGCGACGCGGCGCTGGAACATGAGGATGAACTGGTCGGTGGCCGTCAGCAAGCAGTAGCGCAGGAAGCAGGCCGTCTCGACGGTCCGGGCGGGCTCCTTGACGCGGGCGTTGACCGACGGCGCTCGCGAGGCCATGCGTCGCGCGTAGCGGCGCACCAGCACGTTGTTGATCTCGGCCAGCGCGCGGTCGACGCCGAGCTCCTTCAGGCAAGTGATTCGCTCCAGAACCTCTGCTATCTGCCGCGTGGAATGCTTGGCCGGCGCGCTCCACAACCAGGACTGGCAGGGTTGTCCATCAGGACGCGGGGCATCCAGCACCGCGCTCCAGCGCTTGAGGGTCGAGACGGGAACCGACTGCCGAACCGCCTCGGCCGTCGTGCGCTCGAGCTCGCTCAGGGCGGCCGCCACCAGGCCGCGGATGTCGCGCTCGCGCAAGACCAGCAACCTGTGGCTGTACAGCCATTGCCGGGCGTGGACGATCAGACGTTCTCGGTCGGCGCACTGCGCGACTTCATCGCGCAGCACACGCACGAGCGCACGACGCTGGTGCTCAGTCATCCAGCCAAATCCCAGGGACTCGCAGGCCAGCTGTTGGTGATCGAACAGGGTGCGGCCCCGTGCATACAGCGCCCGCACGGACGCCAGATCGGGAGTCTCGATGCCGAGTTCGCGGCCCAGGTGGGCCAGCAGGACGCTCGGCACGACGCGCACGCTGTTCAGCGGCCGGCCGGTCATGCGCACGAAGCCGATGTGCAGCGCCAGGCCCAGCCGCAGACCGTCGCCGCGGCGTCGCGCGATCAGCTTGACCTTGCCCCTGAATCCCGTAGCTCTTAGCATCCTTGTTACGCGGCCTTGTTGAGCTGTGCCGCGACCCAGCGCTCTTCATACTGCCTGGGGCTGAGGTAGCCCAGCGAGGAATGTAGCCGGCGGTGGTTGTAGAAGGCCATCCAGTCGATGACCTCGTCCATAGCCTGCCTCCTGGTGGCGAACTTACGCCCATGCAGTCTGCCGACCTTCAGGCGCCCCCACAGGCTCTCGGTCGGCGCGTTGTCCCAGCAGTCGCCCTTGCGGCTCATCGACGAGCGCATCCCGTACCCGGTCAGCGCCTTCTGGAACTCGTCGCTGCAGTATTGGCTGCCGCGGTCCGTGTGCACGATCAGCCCCGGCGGTGGCCGACGCCGGAACCACGCCATGCGCAGCGCGTCCGTCACCAGGCTGGCGCGCATGTGGGGCTGCATGCTCCAGCCCACGATCATCCGACTGTGCAAGTCGATGAAGGCCGCCAGGTACAGCCAGCCTTCGTCGGTAGCGATGTAGGTGATGTCGCTCGTCCACTTCGCGTTGGGGCCGTCGGCCGCGAAGTCCCGCTGAAGCAGGTCTGGCGCGATCGGCAGGTTGTGCTTGCTGTCGGTGGTGACGACGAACTTGCGGCGGCCCCGAGCCTTGATGCCGTGCTGCTGCATCAGGCGTCGAACCCGTTCCTTGCCGACGCGGTGGCCCCGGGCGCACAGCTCCTTAGTCATCCGCGGCCATCCGTACTCCTGACGGACCTCGGCGTGAATGGCACGCACGTGCGCCAGCAAGGCCTCGTCGCTCAGACGCCCCGAGCCCGGCCGGCTCGGCTGGCGTCGATACTGGCGGCGTTGGTGCTCGAAGTACCCGCTGACGCTCACGCCCAGCACCTCGCAGCTCAGGCTCACCGGCCAGCTCTCCTTCATCGTCCGGATCCAGGCGTACTTTGCAGAACATCCTGCGCAAAGTACGCCGCCGCTTTTTTTGCGATGTCGCGCTCCATCTTCACGCGCGCCAGTTCCGCCCTCAGCCTGGCCAGCTCCATCTGCTCTGGCGTCACCGGCCGGTCGCCAGCGCCACCAAGCTGCCCCTGCTCACTGGAGCGCACCCAGTTGCTCAGGCTGGCCTTGGGAATGCCCAGCACCTTCGCCGTCATCCCCACCGACTGGCCTGCCCTGACCAGCCTGACGGCCTCCAGCTTGAACTCCTGCGTGTACTTCCCACGCACTTGCTTGTCATTCATCTCGTAGCTCCTGTCTCTGATTCCATCATCAGCCAAGAACTACGTTTTTCGGGGGCAAGGTCAGCTCTCGCTCGGCGGGGCTGAAGCTGAAGAAGGCCTGCAGCTCAAACTGGCTGAGCTCACGCGGCAGCTCGCGCTGGCCCAGATACGGTGATTGCCAGCCTTGCATGGCCTCGCTCCCAACTCAAGCCTCGGGCCGCCCACGATAAGCCCCTGCGCGAGCCAACAGGAAAGTTCATCGAATCAACAACTTACCGAACAGCGCTCGAACGGACCCGCGCCAATGCTGGCTCTACGGGCAGGAGCGTACCGTCACTTTTGGCACCGAAAACAAGGGGACCCCTGGCTCTCACGATCGGTATCACCGGAGCAGGTCGCCCCCAGGAGCCCGTCAGCGACCCGACGCTCTTTCCCGCCATTTCCAGCGTGTTGTGCACGACCTACTGTTTCATCTACATGGTGCAGGGGCTGCGTTGGCGTGACCAGCTGCGTCGCGCCTTGGTCAGAGAGCATGCAGCCGCCGTGGAGGTGGGAGCAATGAAGAGCAGGTTCCTCGCCACGATGAGCCACGAGATCCGAACGCCGCTGAATGGCGTTGTCGGTGCAGCTGAGCTGCTGCAGAAGAATGGCTTGAGCGAACGCGAGAAGGCGCAGATGGTGTCTCTGCTCACCCAGAGCTCCCGGGCTTTGATGGCGCTGATCAACGACATCCTGGACTGGTCGAAGCTCGACGTCGGGAAGGTCATGATCGAGCGGCACCCGATCAACCTGCGCGCCCTGGTCTTCGAGTCCAACGAGCTCTTCGCGGCACAGGCGGCCAACAAGGACATCGAGTTGACCTCGAGCTGCAATCCTGACGTGCCTCGCACGTTGCATGGAGACCCGACGCGGATTCGGCAGATCGTCAACAACCTGGTCAGCAACGCCGTCAAGTTCACCGAGCGCGGCGGTGTGCACATCCACCTGTCAATCGACGGCATCGACCCGAGCGAACGGCATCAGGAAGGCGACCCGCGTACGGTGCGCATCGAGGTGTCCGACACCGGCATCGGCATCTCGCCAGAAAAGCTCGGCAAGCTGTTCAAGGCATTCAGTCAAGGCGATGTCTCGGTGACGCGCAACTTCGGCGGTACCGGGCTGGGCCTCGTGATCAGCCAGGAGCTGGCCAACCTGATGGGCGGCCGCATCGAGGTCTCCAGCACCCCGGGCGTGGGTAGCGTCTTTACCGCCTTGCTGCCGATGATCGCGACGGATCAGGTCGCGTCTACCGGCGTGCCTCGAGCTCGCCCCGACATTATTCTCGCCGCCACCAACGTGGGCTTGCGGCGGCACATCCGGTCGCTTCTCAGCGACTTGCGCATCGACCCAACGACGGTGGGACACATCCCAGACGAGTCGGAACTGTCGGAATGTCGCTTGTTGCTGGTCGACGCGCCCATGTTGGCTGGCATCACCAACCTGTCGGCGTGCCTGGATCGCCATTCCGCAGCCGGCCGTCGAGTCGCAGTCCTCACGCCGCTGAATTGCGACGCCGTCGTTGGCGTTCTTCCCGAAGCAGTTCTCCTGTACAAGCCCGTTCGACTGACCAGCATTCGCGCGTTGGTCGATGCCGTCGACGGCGTCTCCACCAGCACTGGCGAACAACGAACCGGCTCCGATGGAGCGCAATCGACGCCGCCGCTTCGAGGCTTGCGCGTACTGATCGCGGAGGACAACCAGGTCAACCAGGTTGTGTTCCAGGCAATGCTCGCCCAGGCAGAGGCCGACTGCAGCATTGCTCGCAATGGCCAGGAGGCCCTCGACGCGCTGGCGGAGCACAAGTTCGATGTCGTGCTGATGGATGTCCAGATGCCTGTGCTCGACGGGATTTCTGCCGTGCGAGAGTTGCGCGCGCGCGAGTCCTCGAACCCAGGCTCCGGTCGCACGACCGTGGTGGCCATGACCGCCAACACGGAGCCGCAAGACATTGCCCAGTGCCGCAGCGCCGGAATGGACGACTTCCTACCCAAGCCGTTCTCCATCGGCCAGCTGACGTCCGTGCTCGCGCGCCACGCCCATCGCTCGCCCGCTGCCGCTGGCCAGGCGCTGGCCACAGGCGCGGCGGCGTCGACTTTGAAGTGATGAGCTGAGCGTGTTTGCAGCCGGGCAAATGCCCGAGAGGTAGTCAGCCACCGCCTAGTCGTCGTCGCCCGGCCATCGAAGCCGGGTAGCGCGGTTCGCTGGCGGTGTGAGCCATCTCCTCTGGTCAGGTCGATTGGAGACCTGCTTCAACCAAGGAGATGTTCATGAGCACAAACTCGGAATGCGCCTTCATCGAAGTCGCGAAGGGCAAGTGGTACTACTTGCTCGAGGACTACGACGCGCCCAAAAACGCCTGGGACTGGCGCGACCACGCCAGCGCCTACGGCCCCTTTGCAACCGAAGAAGCTGCCGACCAGCACCTGCGCGACAACCACGCCAATCCCGGAGGCTCCTGGTCCAGGCCGCTGCCCGAAGGCGTGGACGCACTCGACATGTCGAAGGACGAAACGCTCGCCAGGCTGATCCAGTCGGCACGCGCGCCGACGGCCAGCCGCCGCCGCTGGTGATGGCTCGCGCTTCGGCGCACTTCGCAACCCCTTCAAGCCGCCCCGGTCACATCGACCTGGGCGGCTTTTTCCGTTCCTGGCGCGACGTGCTGCAGGCGTTGGCCGCAAGCAATGGCGCTCGACGAGCGTTCGGACCATGTTTGCTGCGCAGCAAATAACCCGTGATTCGCTTTCGCCACGGTCCGAGGCGTAGTTGATCGCTAAGCAGCCAATGGAAGGACAGGTCGACGTGTGGCAGCCAAACGACCAGCGGATCGGCAGCAGAGCACCACGCGAACCAGCCCGGCGTTTTCACCCTCTGCTATTTATTGCGCTGAAGTCGTGTCCTGATTACTGGTGTTATGAGGACATCGGTTAAAATCTCCGAACGGGGCATCGCGCTCCACGAGCCTGCCCAACCCCTGGGCTTTCTGAACGGCAACAAGCACTTGGAGAGCGCATGCCCGACGATCTGAACGACTTCCCGCGGCGCGGCATGCTCCGCGATCGCGACCACCAGCGGCTGGACGACCTGCTGACGGCGTTGCTGGCCGACCTGGCCGCCGGCGCCGTCACTGCCGACCAGGTGCGCATCGAACTGGCGCACCTCATCGGCGCGGTCGACATCGGCAATCGCACCGAGGTGGATGCCTCGCTCGACCTGGGGCGCAAGCGCGCCCAGCGTCGCTGAAGGAGCCGGCCGCCATGCCCGCACCAACATCGCGCGTCGAGCTCGAGGAAGCCGGCTTCGAGGCCCTGCAGCGCCTGTACCAGGTCGCCCTCGGCGACGCCGGCCAGTGCCGATTCATCGCGCGCTTCCTGCTCGGCCTGTACAACGGCACCCGCTTCCCGTTCGACCTGACGGACCTGCGCGCGATCGACGAGGCGCTGTTCGAGGACTGCATGACCGTCCTTCGCATGGACGCCCGGCTGTGCCGCCAGGAGATCCACCTGTACTTCACCAACGGCGGCGCCAAGTTCGAGCAGCTGGTCCGCGACTGGAACGTGCGCGACGTGGCCAAGCTGGCCGCCACCGGCGACGGATCGCCGCGGCCGGGCCCGGAGCGCGGCGTGCTGCGACACGAGGACGACGTCAGCGCCAGGCTGGTCAGCTACGGCAACTCGCCCGGCTACCGGGACGCCACGCTGACGCTTGACTGCGAGGCGATCGGCGACAACCGGGATGCCGTCGGGACCGTCCGACTGAGCATCCACCTGCAGCATCCGTCGACCGTCGATGTGCTCCAGCACCTCCAGCACGTGCACGCGTTCGCCTGGCGCGACTGGCCGCGGCGCGCGCCGCTGGACGCCAAGGATGGCGAGCAGCGTCCGGCCTGGCTGGACCGCCCGAGTGCTTCTCTCGCATGAACAACGAACTGGCGCCATCCCAGCCACCCTTTCGGCTGCGCTCACACCCATGGTGCGCCCTGCCCTTCCCTCTCAAACTGCGGGTTAACCCGTAGCGCCTCGGCCGTGCTTGACCCTTCTTCCGAGCCTCCCGGCGACGCCAGCGACGCCCCGGCGAAGCGCAAGCGCGGCCGCCCGGCCGGCGTGAAGATGCGCATCGCCGCCGACCAGCTGCGGCACCACCACTTCAGCTTTGTCCGGGAGATCATCGAGCTGCCCGACCAGCCGCTGAAGAAGCCGTGGGAGCGGTATCTCGCCTTCGAGGGCGGGCCGAGCGATGAGCGGCACTACGCTGCGCGCCTGCGCGAACTCGTCAAGCTGATGCGCTTTGCCGCCACCGAACGCGGCCTGGCCGCGCGGGCCGACGTCGCGCTTGCCGGCGTCATCCCGCCGTCGCCACCGCCCTCCCCTGCCCTGCCGAAGCCGTCGGCGGCGGCACCGGTCCGGACGATCCCCGACCTGGATGAGTGGGTCGGGCAGCGCTGCGAGGCCCTCGGCATCGACGTCGACTTCCAGACACAGGCCGAGTGGCTGGCCGAGTACGAGGAGGAGTTCGGTTTGAACGCGCCGCCGGTACCGATGCCGGCCACCGCCCTGCCCTCGCCATCGCCGGCGCCGGCCTCGAGCGGCCGCGCGCCCTCCCCTGCCCTGCCCAAGCGCCAGGACCGTCTCGCCGCCCTGAACGAGCTCGCGCATGCGCTGGCCAAGCCCCCTGCCCTTTCCGACCCCCTGAGCGCCTGGCTGTCGGAAGACTTGGCGCGCCGTCTCGCCGGCACGGAGGTCGATGGCCGGCGCCTGCCTCTGCTCACGCTGGACAACCTGATCACCTTCGTCAACCTGTACCACTACCGCTGGTGGGAGCACGTGCCGCGGCTTGGTCAGGAGCGCGGTGATCGGCTGACTGCCTGGCTGGCTCCCCTCTCCGACGCCCTGGGCCGACCTCTCAAGGAGGTGGCTCGAAGGCCACAGCACGAGATCCGCCTGGCGCGCGAGCGCGCGCTGCGCGGCAGCAAACGCTACGGCATGGTCCCGCTCGATCAGCTCGCCGTTCCGCCCGACCTCAGCGGGCGCGATGGCACCTTCAGGTTGCCCGGGGTAAACGTCTGGGGCGTGGACACGGACTTGGACGCGATCTTCAACTGGATGGCTCGATACGCGACTTCGCCGCGCACCTCCGCCTCCTACGGGTCGATCGTCGAGCGCTTCTACCTCTGGGCCGTCCTGGTGAAGCGCAAGCCGATGTCTTCGCTCACCGAGGGCGACATGCGGGACTACCGGGACTTCATCACCCGCCCGCCCGCGGACTGGGTCCAGGAGCGCTTCGTCATGCGCGGCGGCCCCGACTGGCGGCCGTTCCGAGGCCCCCTTTCCCCGGCGAGCCGCAAGCGCAACTTCATCGTCATCTCGATGATGCTTAGCGCGATGGTCGAGAAGGCCGGCTACCTCAAGGGCAATGCTGCGGAGGGCGTGCTGCGCAGCCTCACCGTCCGCGGCCCAGCCATCAACATCGACCGCACCTTCACCGACGCTCAATGGGCGTACGTGATGCGCCGGTGGGACGAGGAGTACGCCTCGTGCGGCCCGAGGCACGCCGACGACGAGGAGCAGCCCTTCTGCCCCGACGATGGTCACCCAGACCAGGAGTTCACGCGCGCCGCCCTCCTCCGCCGTACCCGCTTGGTGCTCGAGCTGGGCGCAACGACGGGCCTGCGGCTTTCAGAGTTCCCCACCACGCGCCTCAAGTCGATCGCTCGCCAAGTGGTTGATGGCGAGGAAGTCTGGCTCATGACCGTCCTCGGCAAGGGGAACAAGCTGCGCGAGGTGCTGCTGTTTGACGACGTGCGGGAGATGGTCGAGCAGCACCACCGCGACATGGACATGATGGGCACGGCGTTCGACCCGAGCAATACGCGCAAGTTGCGCACCCTGCACGAGGACGACGCGCTCTCGTCCGAACCAGTGGCACCGCCCGCCGCGGAACCCGACCCCTCAGCTCTTCTCCTGCCCGGTGCGCCCCGGGCCGCGGACGATCCCGACTGGACGCTACGTCCGCTCATTGGGGCCTTACGCAAGGCCGGCCGCCGCTGGAAGCTGGATGCCAATGGGGTCAAGGTGATTGATGAGGAGTCGCCAAGGAACGCCGACCGCTACGGCTCGATCGATCCCTCAGGCCTCTACAAGTCGCTGAAACGCTTCTTCGAACTCTGCAAGAAGGACGCAGCCGAACACGGCCTGCCTACCGAAGACGCCAAGGCATTTGCCTCTGCGTCGACGCACTGGATGCGCCACTTCTTCGCAAACACCGCCCTCGCCGACGGTGTCGCAGCCGAGGCCGTGAAGGACGCCATGGGGCACAAGAGCCTGAACACCACCTCGATCTACCTACGCACGGAGCGACGGCGAATGGTCGAGCAACTCGGCAAGCTGAAGCGTCGCGGCGCACCTGGTGGAGCCGGGTGATTAACGGTTAATCACCCTCTCGGCGACTGACGCGCCTGGCCTCGCAAGTCGCGCTGAGCGGCCCGCAGACCCCGGTGATTAACCGTTAATCACCCCGCGCGAAGGCGCCCTCGCCTCCTCTACCTGGCCGCGACAGTCCAATGAAAACGGGGCCCTTGGCCCCGTTCCTTGCGCCCCGCCGAGACGCGCTTCAGTCCTTGAACAGCTTCTCGATGAACTCGATGAGCCTCTTTTCTGCGGCCGGCTGCAGCGCGCCTCCTTTGACCTTCAGGGCAATCCCACCGCGCTTGTCCCGCAGCAGTGTTCCGACCACCCGATCGCCAACCTTCAGTTCGCGCTGCTGAGCCCCAGCGCCCTCCCCTTGAGGGGGCGAGGCAACGCTGATGAGTCGGTCGAGCACCACCTTCGACGCCGGTCGCTCGGCCATCTTGCCGATCGCCTCCGCTTCAGCGGTGACCTTGACAGCGTCCTTCTCCAAGACGTCAGCCAACTCCTGTGCCCACCGGAACTGCAGATCGAGCGGCGACGGGAACGCGGCGATGATCGCTTCTGGCAGGGACGCCAGCTTGACCGCTGAACTCACCAGCGCCTGGTTCACGCCCAGCTTGGCCGCCAGTTGCCGTTGCGAGCTGTAGAGCCCCGCTTCGAGCGCGTCCTTGTACATGACGCCCTGCTCCCACGGCGTCAGATCCTCCCGGTTGCGGTTCTCTCGCTCCATCTCGGAGAAGAGCTCTTCCTCGCTCATCCTCGTCACGACGATCGCGTTCACCAAGAGGCCGAGCTCCAGGCAGGCGCGGTGCCGCCGACGACCGTAGACGATCTCGTACTCGTCCTTGCCGTCAGCCCCCTGCCCCACAACGCGCACCTTGATCGGCTGCACGTTCTCGCCGGCGGTCTCGATCTCAGCCTTGAGCTCCAAGTACCGCGGCGTCTGGAACGACAGTTCGTGCCGGTTCTTCCAACGGCTTTGCCGAATCCGCTTCGGGTCCAGTTTCACGACGGTGTTGCCGTCCTTGAAAGTCGCGAGTTCGGCCTCGAGGTCCTGGACCTTGTGGTGCGCAGTGATCGACTGCGTGATCGCGGCGACGCCGGACCGCCGCGTCGCGGCAGGCGCCACCACTTGCCCACTCTTCTCGTCAGCAGGCTCGTCGCCTAGGTTGCCCAGATCGACGCGAGACGCCTTGTCCTTCAAGCTCATGCTGCTTCTCCCATCGTGTTGCCGGACAGCTGGCGCAACCAGGCGACGCCCATCTGCTCCTCGATGTGCTCGACGACCCGATCGTAGGTCTGCGTCGCACGCTTGCGCGGCTGGTCATACACCGTGCCGAACTCAGCCGAGGCCGAACCAGCGGTGCGGGTGAGCGGTACCTCGACGGGCATCACCTTCTCGCCATAGGCAGCCGTGATCCATTCGCGGACCACCGGCGCCGACAGATCTTCCGGATCAACCTTCGAAAGCAGGACGTTGATGAACTCGAACTGCTTGACGGCGCCGTGCTTCTGCAGCCCCTCGGTCAGCACCGACACCAGGCTCCAGAACTGGGTGCTCGACAGGAAGTCCAAGGAGCTGGGCGGCAGCGGCATGAGGATGCCGTCGGCCGCCATCAGTGCGTTGATCGTGAGGTAGGACAGGGCAGGTGGCGTGTCAATGATGATCGCGTCGTACTTCAACCTGGCGTTATCAATCCCGTTGTGCAGCACGTTCCAGAACTGGAAGTTGCGCACGTTCATCTGTCGCGCAGGCAGATCGAACTCCGCGGAGAAAAGGTCGGAGACGGCGGGCACGAGGTCGATGCCCTCCCAGTAGGTCTCGCGAATCGCGTACTCAATCGAGTCCCGCGCGCCGCGACACAGCGGCAGGATGGTCTCGTCCTCATCGATCTCGGCGTCAGGCAGGTAGCCGAAGAGCGACGTGGCGCTCCCTTGCGGATCCGCGTCGATCAGCAGCACCTTGTGGCCCCTCATGGCCAGGCCCTGCGCTAGCGTCACCGCGGTGGTGGTCTTCGTGACGCCACCCTTGAAGTTGGCGGTAGCGATCGTCACAGCCTCCGCACCTTCCGGACGCAGCTTGCTCTTGCGCAGCTCTCGGGACCAGGCCCTCACGTCGCTCAAGGTGAACGCCCGGCGATGGCTCGCGGTCTGGCCAGGCGGGAGGTCACCCTTCTTGGCGCGGTAGTCGATATGCTTCGGGTCCAGGCCGACGATCGCCGCCATGTGCGCTGTGCCAAACGTCGGTGCCTGCTTCTTCGCGTTCGGTGCGAGCATTGCCTTGCGCACTCGCTGAACGACCGTCCCAGCTCGCTCCGCGATCTTTCCGAACGCCTCTAGCGTTACGGGCTGCCTCCCGATAAGCCTGAGGGCGGTGTCTGCGTCGCTCTTTCCATCCATGCTGAGGTCCCTTCTTTGACTATTCGGCAATTCTCGTGCAACCTGGCCACTTTCGCCAAGTCTCCATACCCTTGCCTAGTCGTTGAATGAACCTCCGCGAAATCCGGACGATGCG
Source organism: Methylibium petroleiphilum PM1 (assembly GCF_000015725.1). Lineage (NCBI taxonomy): Bacteria > Pseudomonadati > Pseudomonadota > Betaproteobacteria > Burkholderiales > Sphaerotilaceae > Methylibium > Methylibium petroleiphilum. Next base: position 71,462 of record NC_008826.1, read on the forward strand.
CTCCAACTCCGCGAAATCCGGACGATTGCTCTTCCTCGTGGATAACCCAGTCCCGATCCTTTAACTATCACAATAATTCAGGACTTTGGTTGGCGAAAACTCTTTTGTTATCAATGGGTTACGCTGCTTTGCGTCCGGGTAACGCGAAGGACCCGTCCGGCATCTGCGAACCGGCGTCTGTGGATTGCGAACCGATCGTCCAGCCCCTTCTGGACAACGTCCGGATCCCGCGGACCCTTATCCAGCACTTATCCACAGGCCAGATCTCGGTGCTCGAGCTGGTCTGGAGGCGCTTGCCGATGCTCACCTGCTTCCCCATCGTCCGGATTCCGCGGAGGCGAGCGAAGAGTCCCCCGTCTCTCCCTCGTGCGAGGATCGCGCCGCGCTGCACCGCGGCATCGTCCGGATCCCGCGGACCCGTTGCCCGGCTCGAGCCACGTGATCGTCCGGGTTTTGCGGACCCTGAGTCACCTGGCCGCGCCTCGCCATCGTCCGGATTTCGCGGACCTCCAGCACCCGGCAAGCACCGCCATCGTCCGGATTCCGCGGGGGTAGGGCGCTCAGAGCCGATTCGTTGTGCCCAGTACAGACGCCGCCGGTCGGAAAGCGGCGCCCGCAGCGGGCTCGCCCGCTATCGTCCAATGACACTTGGACGTAGACTTGCCAGATGTCCGCGGCCCCTTCAACAGACCCGTCCGTCAGCCCTCTGACGCTCAGGAAGTCTGTCACCACTCTGGCGATCGCGCCACAAACCGAGGCGCTAACGCGCACGGCCCGGATGGCCTACAACCTGATGATCTTCATCGCGCAGAACATGCGCGAGGACGAGGATGGCGGCTACACGGCGCCGATGAGCGAGATCGTCAAGGGGTACGGCGGCACCACACGCGACTCGGGCCGCGTGCGCGGGTACATCGAGCAGATGTGCACCACGCTGGTCCGATGGTTCCCGTTGTCACGCAGCGATGAAGAGCAGGCGAACACCCAGGTGACGATCGCTGGCCTGCCTGATCCGCCGGAGTCGGCAGAGTGTCGCGTCTTCAGCCTGTTGTCGGAGGCGAGGTTCACGCGCCGCGGCGGCGAGCAGTGGCTCACCTGGTACTTCCCGCCGACCATCCGGGAGACGGTTGTCCATCCTGTTCGGTGGGCACAGGTCGACATCCAGGAGATGTCGCAGCTGTCGCACTATGCGAGCGTCGCACTATTCGAGATCTGCTCGCGCTACAAGGACGTGCCTGGCGGCCTGACCAACCGTGCCGCACCGGTCTTCTGGGTGCGCGCGCTGCGCGGCGAGCCAGAGGAGCGCTCGAAGGTTCGAGAGTGGCGCAAGTTCAAGAACGAGTCGCTGAAGCCGGCGCTGGCCGAGATCAACCAGAAGACGAGCCTGAACGTCGAGCTGATTGAAGTGCTGCGCGGCAAGACCACGGTAGAGGTGCAGTTCTCTGTGCGCCGCAAGCCTTCGGTGAAGGTCGTCGCGCCGATCGACCTCAGCCTCGTGGAACTGGCCGAGAGTCTGGGCCTGCGCGAGCGCCAGCTCGACCGCCTGGTCGAAGACTACAGCGAGCAGAAGGTGAGGAAGGCGCTCGAAGCTATGGTCGCGCGCAACCGCTCGATGCCCGGCTCGCCGATTCGCTTGCCGTACGGCTACCTTCAGAAGGCCCTACGCAACGAAGCGCTGGAATCTCCTCTTCTGGATGAGCCCGCAGAGGAGACCTCGGCGGTGCGAAAGCCGCCTCGCTCGCGCAACCAGCAGGAGCAAGAGCGCCAGGACCAGTGGATGGCGGACCGCCGCGCTCAGCTGAATGCGGCGCTCGACAACCTGTCGGTGGACGAGCTCGAGTCCTATGCCGCCAGTGCGCGCGCCACGCTGGCAGAGAAGGGCTTGCTCACGCCGGCCATGCTGCGTCGGTTCGACCAGAAGCAGTACAGGGCCCCGATGATCTGGGAGTACATCCGCACCGCCTACGCCGAAGCTACCTTCGGCCCTGACTGGCGCGCTGCGCCGCCCGCCGTGGAGAGTCATCAGACAGAGTGAATCGAAGCGATACATCCGCCGTATCACTACCTGATATACTTCAGTTGTTGCTTGTGCAACCGGAACAAGAGCTTCGTCTTACACGCCGACGTGGTTCATATCCGGGTATCAGGACGCCTCGCAAGACGACCTGGTACTTCAACCCAACCCAACTGAAAAGGAAACATTCCATGTCCCTCAACATCACCCTCAAGGACGGCAACGGCGCGTTCTACGTCAACCAGTCGACCAAGCAGAACGCCCCGAAGCTGGAAGGCTTCGTCGAGTTCTCGCTGGACGGCGAGAAGGACGGCCCGAAGCTGCGCCTGGACGCCGCCGCCTGGACCAAGGACAAGGACGGCCTGGCCTACTACAGCCTGTCGATCGGCGGCCTGAACGGCGCGCTCTTCCCCGAGAAGGAGAAGAAGAGCGCCGAGAGCCCGGACTACACCGGCTCGGTCGGCCCGAACCGCGAGCTGCGCATCGTCGGCTGGAAGCGCAAGGCCGAGTCGAACGGCGAGATGTACATCTCGCTGCTGATCTCCGAGCCGAACCGCCAAGGCCAGCGCGCCCCCGCGGCCGCCGGCAAGGAAGCCGCGTTCATCTGATCGCGACCTTCTGAACCCACAGGGCTCCCACGTCTATGACGCGGGGGCCCTTTTTCTTTTCGCTCGTGGGCTGCGCGGTCGGATCTGGCCCTGAGCGGCGGCAAGCATTTCCTTCAGATCCCCGAGAAGATCGCACGCAATGTCCGCGCCGAACGCATGGTGCTGCTCTACATCACTGGCGCATCCGATCAGTCGCACCAGGGACTCAGCACGCACGAGCACCTGTGAGGCTTCATCAAGAATCTCCCAAGCAGGGTGAACCGTTGCGACCGCGGCGTCATGACGATTGATAGCTCCCATGACTAGCACTCCCTTTTGATGATCGCTGAGCCTCACGACCACATCGTGTTGCTCGGATCGCGCGGTGACAAGCGATTTAGCTAGTGATGTGCAGGCGTTCGGTCGGCCCTACTGAAATGAGCCAGTGGCGAACCGCGATCACATACCTTGTGCCTCGAAGCGACAACGTTGCAATCGTTCGGCTTCGCCGCTATGGCTCGGCAGCCGCATAGTCGGTCGCAGCGCTGGTACCGGCTTGCAGGCCTCGTGACCCCGTGCTTGGTCACCAGCGAGCTGCCCTGGATCCTGTCACCTGAGCCCGCCATGCCGTGAGGTGACCGCTTCACCGCGCGTGGTCACCTCACCCCGAGTCCACACACCTGCCGACCCGCCGGCCGTCACCCAGCACCCCGAGTCCACACACCTGGCGCCCCGCCGGCGAGCACCTGCAGCCCCGCAGCCAGGCACCCGATCGGCCGCTAGCCCGCGCTATTGCTTGCTTCGCTGAGCGCAAAGGTATTGAAAGTGTTCAAAGTTCCTTGAAACACACAAAGGCGGCCTGGAAAGGAAGCCCCTCTTTTCCGTCGATCGACGGGTGACATCGGCACCCAGAATGAGTGACTTCCTTGTCTTGCCGCGGTTACCTGTCATGTCACGTTCGAGTGCCATGCCCCAGAGAGGGCAGGCCAGTCTTTTCGCCTCTGAGGACGAAGCTGATCCCTACAAGAAAGCTGTCGAGATCGTCCACGCGCTTCCGCGTCAGGGCCTGTCCTTGCTCAGCCGGAAGGTTGGGAACTGCCTGCTCCGGCAAGTCGTCAACGTCGGCCCTCGCGACGATGCTTGGTACGAGATCGGCATCAGCCCGCTGGCCCAGATGGCCGGCTTCGACTCCAAGGACTTCGCGCACCTGAAGTCCGCGCTGCGCGCCCTCATGGGCTTGGTCTTCGAGTGGGACGTTGTGACTCCGGTGACCAAGCGCCGCGGCTGGGAGGCTGCCAGTCTCTTCCCCAACGTGAAGATCCCTCCCGGCGCCGGCGTCGTGCGCTTCCAGGTCAACCCCGAGCTGCTGCCGCTGATCGTCAAGCCCGAGGTCTACGCGCTCATCGATATGGCCGTCGTGCGTCGATTCCGGCGCACCGCATCTCTCGCGCTCTGGGAACACTGCGTTCGCTTCGAGCGCGTCGGCGCGACGTCAGAGGTGCCTTGGCAGACGCTGCGCGACATCCTGCTGGGCCAGTCGGCCGACTCGAAGACGTACAACGAGTTCAAGTATTTCAAGGCCAAGGTCCTGGCTCCCGCGATCCGCGAGATCAACAGCGAGTCGAACCACCAGGTCGAGATGCGCATGAACTACGTCGGGCGTTTCGTCTCGACGATCGCGTTCACCATCCGGCCGAAGGCTGAGGCTACCGACAGTCTGACACCTGAGACCATGCACATCGTCGGCGAGATGGTGCAGATCGGCGTGCCGCAGGGCGACGCGCGCCGCCTGGCCAAGATGTACGGCGAGGCCAAGCTGAAGGGCGCGTTGCAGTACACGCGTGATCGCATGGCTGACACGAAGCGTGAGCCGCTGAGCAATCCAGGCGCCTACTTCCGGCACGCCCTGCACACGGGCTACGCGCGTCCGGCGGAAATCGCCATCGCGCCGGAGCAGACCACTTCGCCGAGCGAGGACCTGGCCACCCAGCTTCGCTCCCACCGGGCAAGAGAGGCTCAGGCGTACTACCGAGAGCTCGACGCTGACGAACAGCGCCAGCTGGTCGAGCGGTACAACTGCCAGCAGGCACTGGGAGCGTTGCAGGTGAAGACCAAGCCCACGCGCGCGGCCGAGGCGGCCTTCTCGCGATGGCTGGCGATCGACACGTGGGGCGAGCCGTCCAAGGAGGACCTGCTCGAGTTCGCCGCGCAGATGCTGGCGGCGAAGACTCGCTGAGGCTTTAGGCCGCGCGCGCCGCGGGCGCTTGCGCCGGCGCGTTGAAGAGCTCGGCCTGCTTGCGCACGAGGGACAGCAGGATCTCCGGCGTCAGGAACGGGTCGTTCTTGAGCATCTGGCGCATCAGCAGCGTCGTGACCGCGTAGCCATCGCCCGGCATGATCGGCACGCCGCGCGGTGACTGGCCCTTGGCATTGACCGAGAGGTAGAGCTTGTTGCCCTGCTGCTCGATCGTGAACCACTTCGAGTTGTTCTCGCCGTGGCCCTTGCCCTCGAATCGGTTGATCCAGCCCATGAAGACGGCCAGGACCAGCGGCAGCTCGCGCTGCGACAGCTGGATGGCGATCTTGCGCTGCCAGTCATACTGGCGCGTGGCGCTGGCCTCCGCCGCTTCCAGGCGCACCGTGTGCACCTTGGCGCGGGTCTGGTCGGCGCTGAAACACAGCGCCGCCTTGCCACCGTAGATGTGCTGGCTAAGGTACTCCTGGTCGGCCGACGCTTCCGCCGGCTCGGCCTGGCGGGCCTGCTGGCGCTGTTCGTGACGCTGATCCTGGCGCTGCGGCTCCGGACGATGCTCGGTGCGCTGCTCTTGACGGGCAGCCGGCTCGCGCCGGCCGCTGTCACGCCCCATGTGCGCGCGGCCCGGGATGTCTTCGTCGAACTCCGGCGGGGCAGGGCGATCGTCACCATGCGGCGCGTCGCCACGAGGGGAGGGCGCCGGCGCCGCTGCTGCAGGTGCTCCGCGGCCCGGGCGGTAGTGCATCGCGTTGGGCATGACCACCGCCGTCGTGGCGGCGCCGCGCGCCGGAGGCTGCGCAGGCGCTTCGGCGGCCGCAGCTTCGGCCTCGAGGTGGCGTGCGATCGTCAGCCGGATGTAGCGCGCGTTGTCGCCGTCGGGTAGGCCGGCTTCGTCCCACTCGCGGACGCGCATCGCGAAGTCGGGGCCCTCGGCCTTGCCGATCGCCACCATCGTGCGCGTCGAGAGCGCAGCCAGGCGGCCGCGCTGCAGGCGCTGGATTGTCGACTCGTGGCAGGCCAGCAGCACGCCGCGCAGGTAGTGCGACTCGCGCGCGGAACCTCGCTTCGCGCCTTCGAGCGCGCGCACGAGCATCGTCCCCTCGACCTGGAGGATCTCGTTGATGATCTTCTCGTTCGGGGTCGGGATCTTCAGCGCGCGCACGGCGGCGGCCAGCTGGGCGGGGTCGATGTGCTTGGGTTCCATGAGCGCATTATAGCTAGCTTCGCTATCTTTGCTAGCATTGCTGCACATGCGTTACACTCGCGGCCATGAATCGGGAGATCGAACCGGCGCCGCCGGCCGACAGGGTGCAGATGAACGTGAGGCTCCGGCGCGACCTGGTGCAGGAGTTGATGCGCCTGGGCGGCCTGGAGCAGGCCGAGACGGGCCGCCGCGTCACCCAGCAGCAACTGTTCGAAGCCGCCGTCGAGAGCTACGTCGCTCAGCTGCGCAAGAAGCACGGCGCGCCCAGCAAAGGGTGACGACCCCGCTCCCTTGATCGGTGAGCTGGTCCGCGGCCGCGTCGGCTACCAGATGTCGACGTCGAGCGCCTTGACGAGCTCCTCCATCGGATCCACCGGCAATCCGTTCCAGAGGAGATCTGCCGGCCTAGCCACATTCAGCGACAGGAGCACTGGTGAAAGCGGCAGACCGATCGTCTTGGCCACGGCGCGCATCGTGCCCAGGTCCCGAAGTGTCGCTGGCTCGCTGTCACGCCACGCGCGGATCAGATCGAATGGAAGCCCTGTCTTCGTACAGGCCTCTTCCAGCGACTGCGAGAAGGTGGATGCGATGAACTCATCAAGCACGACCTCTGGGTGCCCGGCAAACTTCGCGCGGGAGATGTCGCCGAAATACTGAGCGAGGGCATGAAGCATCTGCTGCTTCGACTCCGAGCTACCCGCGAGCGCACGATCCAAGAGCGACTGGATCTCTTCCTTCGGTGCGTCTCGGTCGCCTATGCGATTGATCAGCGCCTTCATTGCATCCATGTCCACCACCCTTGCGGGATCAAACATGGCACTGGCCAACGCGCGTATGTCCTCCGTTCTGAGGACGTCGGCCAGGAAGAAGATCCTCACGCACGGACACCCGAGGAACTGAGCAGTCTTCTCGATCTGCGCGCGCCCGAGGTGATCGTAGATGCTCAGCGGGCGGCTGTTCGGCTTCGCGTCAAAGCATTCGAGCAGGACGTCCGGATCAAACCCGCACGCCGTCGCGGCATCCTCGAACTCGATGCCTCTCTCAATGGACTTGTCGATGATCGCCTGGTACAGGCGCTCCGCGATCATGCGCGCCTCATGAGATGGCTGAGACCAGTGCTCCAGCCTGGTCGGCGCTTCGCTTCAGCTGATCCGCCAGCCACTTCTGCTCCACGCCTAGCGAGCCGAGAGTTTCGCCACCGATGCCTTCGAGCACCGACTCGATGCCGTCCCCTCTCAGCGCGCCGCTCGCCGACACGCTCCCGCAGTAGACGGCCGAAGGGAGCCCGCGTGGCGCTGCGTCACGCGCGATGTACTGCTGCACTGCCTCAGTGATCGTCGCTGGCAAACCCCACCGCCTCAGGAGCTCGCCACCGACCTGGGCATGATCGAATCCAAGCACTTCTTTCTCGACTGCGGCACGTGCCGGAAGGTCCATGGCGACTGACCGATCGCGCACCTGCTGAGCCTCATCCGGCAGAGTGAGGTGCATGACGAGCACGCCCAAGCTGTGCAGCAGGCCTGCGGCAAACGCCGAAGACCCCTCGCTACTGCCTCGCGCCGTGATCGCCGCCGCCACCTGCCCAGCGATGGCGCTGTGCATCCAGTGGTTGGTCATGTCCACGCCACGAACGGTCCCGACTGCAGACATTGCGCATGACGCGAGGACCAGCACCCTGAAATCGCTGATTCCGAGCACCCGAATCGCGTGCTCGATCGTGCCTACGCTGCCCTTGCTTCCGTAGAAGGCGCTGTTGGCCAGGCGCAGCGCTTTCGCGGCCACCACCTGGTCCTTGGCGATCACATCGGCGATCTGACGCATGTCCGAACCATCGCTTCGCGTTACGCGGTCGAGCTCCAAGACGACTTCCGGCAGATGCGGCAGTCGTGTGGCCTGTCCAAAGACGCGGTTCAGATCGCTCATATAGACCCCGAATTCTAAATTTCGGCCCACCTGTCTGGAAGGTTTATTCGCGCATGTTGCCGATCTCCGTGGGCACCGTCCACCTGGACCCCGCTCCACCAACCTTCCGACAGGAGAAGCTCATGCTGACCATCGCTCAACAATCACATCAGTCCCGTGATCTCGCTTTCACCGTCGTCGGGTTCTTTCCGAGCGGCGAGGGCTACTCCGACACCGTGCTCGCTCGCGACCCCGAGGAAGCCAAGATCCGCGTCATCTCGGATCTGCGCTACTCGGAAGAGGGCGGCGATCTGGAAGTCTCCTGCGTCCTGGACGCCGCCGGCAAGGTGGTGGAGGACTCGACGGCCGACGCGTTCGACATGCTTGTCGAATCCGACGCCCTGGAGATCCTGATCACCCACCTCCGCGAGACGATTCCCGGCCCGGCCACCTCGGCCGCGGACGCGTCGGAGGCCAGTGAGATCGACATGCTCAACACCTACCTCGAACTGTTCGAGCTGGTGCTGAGCGACGCGCCCCACGCGCTCGATGGCCTGACCATCGGTGCCGACGGGTACGCGGACGAAGACCTGACGTTGCGCTTCATCGACTCGATGGGCGCCGACCACGAGATCATCCCCGCCGAGGCGCTTCTGCACCTTGCGAGGAAGTCGCTTCAGCTGGGCTTCGGCCCGGCCGCCGCGCAGATCGAGTCCCTGGCCACGCGGGCCCGCTCCGCGGTGAGCCTCGCGGTTCTCGAGGCGATCTGCGAGTCGTGATCCGCCAGGCCTGCGCCCCGCAGCCTTCCACCCCCGCCCCAACCGGCGGGGGTTTCCTTTTTCCTCATCCGCCGCGCGCAAAGCATGTCCGGCCTCGCCACGCCCGTCGTCACCCTCGCTGTTCGTCATCACCGGGCATCCCGACAACGTGCGAAAGCACATCCAATCATGCTCAAGTCTGACCACACCACAGTCGGCGCCTCGGCCGACCTGATCGTCTGGCGCTGGCGCAAGCCCGGGCCCTACGAGTTGCTCTTCCTGCGCAAGGGCGCGACCTGCTTCTACACGAAGCGCGGCAACGAGATCCTTTGCCACGTCGTGCGCGCTCCGTATGGCGCCCTGGACCAGGCGACCCAGGTGGTCTCCGGCGACTCTGCTGCAGCCGTGATCGCCGACCTCTCCAAGGACGGCGCGATCGAACACAGCATGCCGGGCGACATGCCTCACTGGACCGACGAGGGCGTTCTGCTCGACTTGGTCACCCCGGCGGCGGTTCAAGCGATGTACGCAGCCCCGGCTGCCACACTCGAAACCCTGGAGTTCTGACCATGGAAAAGCTCGACTTCTTCCTGTCGCTCGTCACCGAGAACCCCGTGACGCTCAACAAGATCGGCGACAACAAGGCCTTCCCCGGCTGCGAGGAGTACGCGATCGATCACCTCCGTCTGACGCCAGGCTTCGAGCTGGGCGACTTCATGGAGGACAGCACCGTCTCGGTTGCCGAGGAGGTGTTCGTCGTCGACGTGTCGCCTCCTGGTGCCGAACCGAGCAAGGCGGCTCACGCCGTGTGGCGCGTCGCGCTCAAGAGCGGCCCTGTCGCCTTGATGCGCGTGCGCATCACCGGTGTCGAGGACGACCAAACGGCAGAGATCATGCTCGAAGGCTCCGGCCAGGTGATCGAGGATCTCACTCTGGAGCCCTACCTGCAGCTGTCGATGGTCGAGGCCGCGCGCCGCGAAGCCTTCGAAGAGCTCAACAAGATCGCTCTGGCCACGGCCAAGCTGATGAAGGGCGTCACATCGCTGTTCGGCGACCCCGACCAGCAGGAAGCCGCAACCGCCACGCTCGGCCAGGCTCTGTCGTTCGCCGACTGACCAGCCTCAATCCCTCCAAGCCGCCCCTTCGTGGGCGGCTTTTTCTTTCAGCGGAACAACAAGACCCGGTTGGTGGTGGCAGCACCGCAAGCGGCGGCGGCGACGAGGACGAACACGGTTGTGTAAGGCCAACGCGTCTTATAGGCCCATGTTCTCGATTACCAAGGGCACAGGCCAACGCAAAGACCTTTGCACATCCCCCAACCCTTCAGGAGCTCCCAAATGACCCTCGTCCTCTGCGCTATCGCCATCACCGGCTACATCCTCAGCCGTCCGGTCGTTCGCCTTGCGGACAACCTCGGCTGGCTGTGATCTGAACCCGCTCTCGAAGCCTTGCTTCGCTGAGCTAGAGCCCTCCAAGACCATGTCTTGGAGGGTTTCTTCTTTTCCTGTGTGCCGCATCTCGTTTGGCAGATCCAACCAACCCCACAGGAGCATCCCATGCACACCTCTCCCGCCCAGGCCGCACCCGCGGTGCGCCTGCCCATGAACGTGAAGTGCTTCGACCGCGCACCGTACAAGGACACCGTCGAAGTCCAGAGCGGATGGCACCCCGACGGCCGCCGCTTGATGGTGACGATTCCGAACCCGATGTCCAAGAGCTGCCGGTACGACCTGAAGCTCGAGGAGCCGGGCTGTCAAGGCTGCCGCTGGCAGCGCGAGGACGATCCGCGAGACGTCGCCTAACCAGCACCAGAGGCCCGACCGCCACCGGTCGGGCCTCTTCCCTTTTTTGTTCCGCGCTCGACTGGAAAGCGGTGTCTACGCGATCTTCCAGCCCTTACCGTGGAAAGGATCGTTGACGCCTAAGTCGTTGTTTTGCTTGATGTTTTCGATTGCTACAGGTCGTTCGTCGAGCCTATGATTAACGCTTATGCAGAAGCACTCTTGCGCTGCGACAACTCACTAGGGAACACGATCATGTACGCACAGACCACGAACAACGACCACGGCGCAATCGACATCGGCCTGGAGTGCCTCGGCTGCATCGGCGACGCCGGCCAGGCCACTTGCAAGATGTTCGCTGACGGCCTGTGCACCGGCAACCGCGCCGGCAAGTGCATGCGCGCGGCGATGGTCGACCACGCCGAAGCCCAGGCCGAGATCATCCTGGCCACCATCGCCCTGATGGCGCGCACCGCCAAGTCGGGCCGCGACCTGCGCGCCCAGCTGCCCAAGATCGAGAAGATCATGGCCGCGACCGTCGCCTGATCAGAATCCAATCGCTCCATCTGCTTTACACATACGTGTGATTTCGCTATAGTCGCCACCACAACACATATCATGAACGGTCTGAACGCTTTTTCCCCCATCGAAATCGGTCTCGACGCCCTCGGCGTGTCGTCCCCTGAAGGGATGCTGCAGCAGCTGGGTGTCGAGGGTGTCTATGGTGACGACATGGTGAAGCGGGTGACGAAGCGCGTCGAGGAGACGCTGATCGACCACCCCGAAATCCGCAGCGAGATCGTCGCGGCCGGCCTGTACATCCTCCTCGGCGAGGTGGATGACATCGAGCAGGTTCGTAGCGTGGTGCTGCCGCGGATGGACCTTGCCGTCGACCGCGCACTGGTGGCCGCCTAAGAGCGAGTCCATCTGCGCGGAAGCAGAATGAGAATTACATGCTGGCAGAAGCGTCGGCGATCGAGATCGCCGAACTGACCGCAGCCGACGACGGCCGGGACAGCCCACAGCTCGACAATCTCTCGACACAGGCCGGCCTCGACGAGGCTGACCTGCGCGAGATCCAGGCCGAAAGCGCAGCCGCGCCGGCCTCCCCCCTCGAAAACATCCTCGCGGAATACATCAAGAATCCCTCGGGCGACAAGACACGTATTGACAAGATCGCCTCGATCATGTTCAATGATGCCCGTGTTCGCAAGATCTGCCGCTTGCGAGCACTGAAGAACGGCGTCGACATCGACGAAGTCGATGACGTGCTTCAGCGGACGATGGAGGTCTTCTTCGCCAAGATGCTTGCGAAGATGCGTTCGTCGGATGCTGTTTACGCAGTGGTCTACGCGGTCGCCAACAACGTAGCCAAGGAAGTCTCTCGGGAGGCGTTCGCCCTGGTCATCAACCACGACTCGATCGAGGTGATGAAGGAGAAGGGTGACGATCTTCGGGAAGCCGACCTGGCCGGACGAGAAGAAGAAGACCGCGACTTCATGGTCGACACCCGGATCAACAACTCATACCTCAGCACTCGCCTCAAAGGCGTATTGGAAGGAAAAGGTACCTTGGGCGACACGGGAGTCTACAAACCGGAGTTCGAGACCGTGCCCTTGGTGAGCGTCACCAAGGTCAAGCGCGCGGAGGGCGACCAGCCCGCTGCGCAAGTCATCGACATGCCGAAGCCGCGGCCGGAGCAGGCCAAGCGCGATCTGTCCGCCGATCAGCAAGAACTGGTCGACATGATCGAGAAGCTGGGCGTGCGCAACCAGGACTTCGCCGTGCAGATCGGCATCGGCCTGCCGCGTCTGTCCTCGTACATCTACGGGCGCACGGCCTCCGTTCCGAAGGAGGTCATGGATCGTGCGCGCGAGGTGTTCCACGATCAGAGCCATGGCCTGAAGGAGCTGAAGAAGCGCTTCGACAAGCCGATGTCCGAGATCCTCAAGTCCTGGGCCAAGCGCCTGGATGCGAAGACGAACGAGGAACTGGCCAGCCTGCTGAGCGTGACCACGATGACGATCCATCGCTGGAACACGAACGAGACCAAGCCGGACAAGACCGCGCTGGTCCGCTACGACGCGCAGGTCGGCAAGATCGAGGAGGCGATGAAGTCGGCGCTCAAGCGCGTCTCCGGCTGACCTCGAGCAAGCCGCTTCCTCCGCAGACAGGGGCCCACTTCGGTGGGCCTTTTCCTTTTTTGCACGGTGCAAAGAAGAAGGCCCCCACGAATGTCGTGAGGGCCTGTCAGGGTTAGCGGCTCATCCGGGTGCCCTGCATGAAGGCAACCCAGTTCTGCGCCTTGGTCAACGTCTTGAAGCGAGCGTGGAGCTCGCCGTCGGCGGTGACCTGGTGGGGCAGCTTGTCGTCGCCCGAGGGGCTGATCTCGAGCTTGGCCATGCGGTACGTCGGGTGACGGTACAGCTCGCGTTTGCTCGTTGCGTCGATGATGCGCACGATCGAGGCGTCCAGGATGGCCGGACCGCCGCAGTCGCTCTGCTTCTCGATGATCAGCGGCACCTTCAGGAAGCCCGTCGATCGACCGATGCGGCCGAGCACGTCGTGCTCTTCCATCCAGTCGTTGCCGGTCTCGTGGTCGCCCAGGAAGATGCGCAGCTTGATGCCGCGCTCGCGGGCGTCCTCGAGGATGCGGCGAACCGGCTGCGTCGTGCGCGGGTCGAACCAAGTGCCCAGGTCGCGGCCGCTGTCGCGCAGCATGTTGAGCAGCTTGATGTAGTTCTCGTACTGCTCCAGCTTGCCGATCTGATCGGGCGTGGGCTCCAGAGCCTTCACGCCCAGGCGTTCGGCCAGGGCCTTCGCCTCGCGGAAGCAGTTCTCGAAGCCGAAGCACGAGTAGCCGCCGGCGGACTTGATGACGAAGAGCTTCTGCTCGTTGTTGATGGTCACGTTCATGGTTTCTCCAGGGGAGGGTTGTCGGGATACCCGGAGATGGCGCACGCACGGAGTGAATCGGTGGCGTCGTCGTGGCGCGTGTCGCGCATCACGTCGCATCAGGGGCACGGTGCCCCTGCGTCACCACGAAAGGAATCTACGAATGAGCATCAAAGCACTGGCCCTGGCCATCGAGCAGAACTACGCCGCCGGCATGTCCGGCGGGGACGACACCCAGTTCCAGGCACTGATCGACCTTGGCGACCAGGCTGCGGAGATCATCAAGATGGAAGACGAGCTCGTCGCCAACCGCGAGACGCTGCGCCGCGTCTGGGCCCTGGCTCAGCAGCTGCAAAAGTCCCTTGGGTGGATCGAGACCTTCATCCGCGAGCACGGCGAGTGGTGGGGTAGCGAGGACGTCGACACGGCCGAGAACGAGTGGCTGAGCAACGCGCGCGATCTGCTCAAGCTGTTCGAAGACGTGCCCAAGACGGCCCCCGAGGCCTCGGCCGCGCGTCACAGCAACCCGCTGTCGATGTTCACCGAGACGGAGCTGCTCGACGAGCTGCGCGGCCGCGGTGCGGTCGCAAGCGTCTGGACTGCCGAGGATCTGTCGTTCCTCGACGAGGATGCCCCCGAGGGCGTCACCGACGAGGAGCTGCCCGCTCTGAAGGCGCGCGCGCTGGAATCTGCCGGCCGCAGCCTGGAGGACATCCTCGGGGCGCGCGGCAACGAGCACCTGGCCGACTGGTGGCACATGAACTGCGACGACGTCATGAGCGCGCACGAAGAATCGCTGGTCAAGGCCTGCGAAGCCGCCGGCGTCGAAATCGTGGACGATCACACGATCACCTGGCAGCACGGCGGAACGGTCCACAGCGGCACCGGCTCCTCGTTCGAATCGGTGGCCGCGGCCGCCCGCGACGCGATTCGCACGCTGCGGATCAAGATCTGACGCGCAACCCCTCAAGCCCCTCCCAGTTCGCTGGTGAGGGGCTTCTTCTTTCTCGGGCGCAGCGCAAGCGCGCGTGAGCCAGCGTGTTCCTCATCTCGCAAAGCAAGGCGTACGTCACGCCTCTTTCAACGGAGAACTTTCAATGGACATGTTTGGACAATCTGACCGCGAACTGGCGATCGACGCGCTCCACGCTTCGACCGCCATCTACACCGCGGACCCCGTGGTCAACCAGCTGCTCGACATGCTGGACTGGCCCAACGGCACGCGCCGCCTGGTCGACCCCAGCTGCGGCGATGGCGCCTTCCTCGGTCGTGCGCTGGAGCGCCTGCTCCTCGCGTACCCGAACATCGACGACGCGCGCCTGTCGCACGTGATCGAAGGCTGGGAGATCCACTTCTTCGCGGTGTCGGAAGCCCGTGCACGCGTTGCCGGTGTGCTGGTGACTCATGGCCGCCAGGCGGCCGACGCGCGAGCACTGGCCGAAGAGATCGTACGCCACGGCGACTTCCTGCTGGAGGGCCCTCGTGAGCCGGTCTACCATGCGATCGCGGGAAATCCCCCGTACCTTCGCTTCGCCAATGTGCCGCAACCGCTGCGCGACGACTACGAGCGCGAGCTGCCCGACTACGCGACGGCCGACATGCTGCACAGCTTCCTCGATCGCTGCGCGCTGTCCCTTCACGGGGACGGCGAGATCGCTTGTGTCACGAGCGATAGGTGGCTCTTCAATGAAAACGCCGCGCGCCTGCGCGAAGCGATCGGACAACGACTTGGCATCGCTCACCTCGAGCGCCTGGACGTCACGAGCGCCTTCTACCGGCCGAAGCTGCGCCGCCGCGGCGCGCCGCCGCGGATTCACCCGGTGGGCGTGGTACTGCGGCATGCCGCCCAGTGCGCTTCGCCGCTCTCGAAGGCTCCGGTGTTCCCGGGCGCTGACGACGAGGTTGACGCCGGCGGCCCGACGCTGGGGGAACTCGCGAAGGTGAGCATCGCCCCGTGGCTGGGCACCCCAGGGATCTTCCTGATCCACGAAGAAGTGGCCAAGGGTCTGCCGCGCGACGAGTTGGTGCCGGCGATCGACACGGACGACATCACGCAAGGCGTGCTCGGCAAACCGACGCGCTACGCGATCCGCACGCGGCGCGACGTGGACCCGAGTGCTGCCGTCATGGAGCACCTGGATCGCGAGCTGCCACGCATGTGCGCGCGCGGCCGCAAGAGCCCGCGCTGGATGCCGCCCGAGTCGTTCGAGAAGTTCGATCTCTCGCAACCGTACCTGCTGGTGCCTCGCATCGCGAAAACGCTGCGCCCTGTGCGCGTGCCCGCTGGCATGCTGGCGGTGAATCACAACCTGTCGATCGTTGCCGCCGGCGACCGATCCCTCGACGAGCTCGAGGCGATCCTGTCGAGCGACAAGGCGATGGAGTGGATCAGCCGGCGCGCGCCGCGACTGGAGAACGGCTACTTCAGCATCACGACGCGTCTGCTCCGGTCCCTGCCGGTGTAGCGCTCAACCTCACCCCGGCCTGGCTCTCTTCGGAGACCAGGCCGCTTTTCTTCGTGAGCTTGGCGCAGGCGCAAAGAAAAACCCCACCCAGCAGCGCTGGATGGGGTGGGGTGGGTTAGACCGTCAGGATGAACGAATCGTCGACCACGGTTGCGATCGGGTCGACCTTGGCGTCCGACTTGGGTTGCTCTTTCGGCATTTGCAGCGCTTCGGGGTTGATCTCTTCCGCGGTTGCAGCCTCTCTCACCTGAACGGTGGTCGAGTCTTTCTTGCGGAACTTCTCTTCCTCTTCCGGCGTGTACGTGAAGCCCTTGGAGGCCAGGAGCTTCGCCATGTCCACGGTGCCCTTGCGGGTCACGCGGGTGACGATCACTCCGGCACCTTCGCGTTTCTGTTCGTCGTCTGCAAGCAGCGAGATCAGCGCCTTGCGGGCGGCTTCTTCGCGCTCGGCGGCCGCGTCGGATTCCATCTTCAGGGCGCGCCACAGCGTTGCTGCAGCAGCCCATTCGTCGGACTCCCATACGCGAGCCGTTACCCGTTCCCAGAATCGCAGCGAGGCATCGATGATGGCTTGCTGACGAGCAGGGTCTGGGTAGACGATCACCAGGGCGCCGTTGTCACCGTCGAACGACCAGTAGTGCAACTCCTTCGCTCCCGAGACAAGCAGCTGCTGCTGCGTCTGGTCGACGTAGTAGTCGGGCACCAGGCCGTTCTTGGCGAGCATGTGCGCTTCTTCGCCCGGGCACTTCACCTCCAGCGCGATCGAGCCGTCGATCTCCAGTCCGTCGAGCGAGGCCCTCAGGATCGGATGCGTCGTGCTCTCGAGAACCATCGGCACCATGATGTTGCCGGTGTGCTTCTCGTAGGCTGCTCGCGCCTTCGGCTCCAGCTTGATGCCGCGCATCATCGCTGGGTTCATCTTCGGCCCCGGGTCGAGGCCGATCTTCTGCCGGTACAGGCCGTAGGGTGTTGTCCATTTGGACCTCCCCATGACCGCGGGCGCGTCAGACGCGCCCAGTCCGTTTAGTCTCCACGCCAGCCATTCAGGTGTTCCCTGCTTGGCCTGGGCGCCCGAGACGACTCGGTATCCCATGTGGATTTGCTCCTTCACGTTGAACAAGAGCGACGTGCTCCTGGTGAACCGTGATGAGCCACTCGGGCGTGTACTTCGACCCCCGGACGGAATGCGCAATCCAGAAAGAGAAGCCCGCCCAACGCATGAAGCTAGGGCGGGCAGGGTGGTTCAGCTGGCGGCCGGCGCGGGGCCGTTGGCCAGCGCGTAGCGCCAGAGCGTGTTCTCGGGTCGTTGCCCGTTCCAGCGTTCGACCAGCGAGACCGCTGACCGCGCAAGGGATGCGATCGGTGTGTAGCGCCAGTTGTCGTCGCTCCAGCACGGCTCGTGGGTGCCGTTGAAGTCGCCGACGGTCGTCTTGCCGGTGGGGATGTGGGTGCGGGTGAAGTGGAACGGCCTGGCCAAGGTAGCCGACCGCGATACGATGGCGCTCATGTGATCTCCGTTGGGGGAAGCGGCGGCGCCGCGAAAGCGTGTGCCCAGGAGATGCGAAACGGCCGGGTGGAAGCTGGAAAGAAACAAGGCCAGGTCACCAATGGTGAGCCCGGCCCTGGTCAAAAAGATCGGTGCGACATGGTCGCGCGCGATCTGATGCCGAAGCATCGTTTTTGACTCAGGGCCGGACTCGACAACAGTAAGTCATTTGCGTTTTCTCGCGGTCTGCGAGCAACTCGAGCTAGTCGTGTGTCTTCGACTCTCACTTCCTACGAGGCCTCTGGGGCTCGATCGATGTCCACCCACGGGTTACCGGGTATGTGACGTGTCTTTTGGGTGTCTGCAGCTGATTCATCAGCAGCACGAAACCTAAGGTTGTGGGAAAGCGGTGCACCGCACCTCCAAACCAACCGCGACCAATCGGGAAGCATTGAGGAAACACACAGCTCAGTCTGTCTGGGGTAGTACGCTGACCCTTAGACAAGGATGACTGCAGGGAGCATGTGCTCGGAACGGGCAATGACGCCTCTCGCTCTCTTACCGTGCCCCACGTGATGCGTAACGCGGGCACATACGCGATCAGTGCAAAGAAGAAGCCCCGAGCGCACATGGTGCACCCGGGGCGGCTGGTTAGGGCCTGCTTACATCTTTGAGCTTCGCGCAGATCTTCTCGGCCTCCTCCTCGAGGCGCTTGCGCTGGACCTGTCCGGCAGAGCCGAAGCTGTTGCGCGCGGCTTCCAGCTGAGCTGACTCGCACGCGGCGCGCGCCAGGTGCAATTCGCTGACACGCGCGACGCCGGCGAGGACGTAGCAGCCGTAGGCGATGCCGAGCAGGACTAGGAGCTTGAAGGGCAGGTCTGCGTTCAGAGCTTTGACGATGGTATCCATGGGGATCTCCTCAGTGGTTGACGTGACCACTGGGGATGCCTTGCGCGCACACGTACCCTTGCAGCCCGTCCGTCGCATGCGACTACCAGGAGGTGGCGAACACATACCCTGAGCAATTCCTCCATCCATCATTGCCCGCCTTCCTCTGTTCGGTAGCGCTCAGCTGAAGGCACAATCTCCCGGTTCATTCAAGGTGTCGGAACAAGCATCCAGGGAGATCCAGTTGAGCAAGCGCACGCCGAAGGTCACATCGCTCGATGACGTGCTGTCTCACTTCAGAGAGGCAGCGCGTACGAACCGCGACCTTGGAACCAGCTTCGAGCGACTGTTCGCAACCTACCTGGTGACTGATCCGCAGTATTCGGACCGCCTGAGCGACGTTTGGCTTTGGAGTGAGTGGCCGGATCGCTGGAGCGTCGACGTCGGCATTGACCTGGTAGCCCGAGAGCGCGGCACCGGCGAGTATTGGGCGATCCAGTGCAAGTTCCTCGATCCAGATACCTACCTGCAGAAGGCTGAGATCGACTCCTTCTTCACCGCCTCCGGGAAGAAGTTCTCAACCAAGGACGGCTCTCGGCACTTCGCGCATCGGCTGATCGTCTCCACGACTGACAAGTGGAGCAAGCACGCCGAGGATGCGCTGGCCAACCAGGTCACACCGGTCAGCCGACTCTGGTTCAAGGATCTCGCGAACAGCCCGATCGACTGGGCGAAACTCGATCTGGCGCGTCCCGATCAGTTGCGACTGGTGGCGCGCCACGAGACGCGACCGCACCAGGACGAAGCGATCGACAGTTCGCTGGCAGGCTTCAAATCGGTCGATCGCGGCAAGCTCATCATGGCCTGCGGCACTGGCAAGACGTTCACCGCTTTGCGTCTGGCAGAGCGTCAAACACCGAAGGCCGGCCGCATCCTCTTTCTCGCGCCGTCGATCTCACTGGTGTCGCAAACGCTGCGCGAGTGGACCGCGCAGGCGCAGGAGCCCTTTCACGCGTTCGTTGTCTGCTCGGACAGCAAGGTCGGCAATGACGACGAGGATCTGAAGACGCACGACCTAGCGTACCCGGCAACCACCGATCACAAGGCTCTCGCAGCCGCGGCGAAGCTGCTGAGCAAGAACCGACGCACCGTCGTCTTTTCCACCTACCAGTCGATCCAGGTGGTGGCGGACGCGCAGAAGCTCGGCCTGGGTGAGTTCGACCTGGTGGTGTCCGACGAGGCGCACCGAACCACTGGGCTGACTCTCGCAGGGGATGACGCATCCGAGTTCGTGAAGGTGCACAACCCCGCGCTGATCAAGGCGAAGAAGCGTTTGTACATGACCGCCACGCCGCGCATCTACGGCGAGGCCTCGAAGACGAAGGCCGGCGAGCGCGAGGCGGTTCTCTTCTCCATGGACGACGAGGAAACCTTCGGCCCCGAGTTCTACCGCCTAGGGTTCGGGAAGGCCGTGAGCCTCGATCTGCTCTCTGAGTACAAGGTGCTCATCGTGGCGGTGGAAGAGGAAGCCATGGCCGGCTTGGCCAACGCCTACAACAACGCCTACAAGCTCGACGACAAGCGCGCGCTCGACATTCGCTTCGCCACGAAGATCATCGGGGCTTGGAAGGGTCTGTCGAAGCACGGCCTCGTGGAGGTTGACGAAACCGGAGATCAGGCTGCACTGCAGGAGGACCTGCAGCCCATGAAGCGCGCGGTTGCCTTCTCAAGATCGATCCGCGACTCGAAGCAAACCACCGAGGTATTTGGCCAGTTGGTAGGTCTGTATCACAGGATGCACGCCGGCGAGGAGACCAAGCTGGTCGAGTGCGATCTTGACCACGTGGACGGAGGAATGAACGCGCTGGTTCGCCTGAACAAGCTGAACTGGCTGCGCGCCAACCCTGGCGATGGCTCGTGCCGCATCCTCTCGAACGCAAGGTGTTTGTCCGAAGGGATCGATGTCCCGGCACTTGACGCGGTTGCGTTCTTCGACACGCGAGAGTCAGTGGTCGACATCGTGCAGTCGGTCGGCCGCGTGATGCGCAAGGCGCCCGGCAAGAGGTTCGGCTACATCATCCTGCCGGTGTGCATACCTTCGACGAAGGTCGCGAAGTACAACGACTACATCGAGAGCGACCCACAGTTCAAGGGGATCTGGCGCGTCATCAAGGCTCTGCGCGCTCACGATGAGTCGCTGGTGGACGAAGCAGAATTCCGTCGGAAGATCACTGTGATCGGCGACAGTGGGGGCAAGAGTGGCGGTCAGGATCGGAAGAACGAGAACCTGCCGCTTGACTTCCCCGTCCTGCCGCTCGACAAGGTTGCCGAGGCCGTGTATGCGGCCGTGCCCAAGAAGCTGGGCGACCGCGAGTATTGGAGCCAGTGGGCGCGTGACGTCGCCCAGATCGCTGACCGACTGGTCGCGCGCATTCGCTCTCTCGTCGAGCGCCCAAAGCCGAAGAAGGCCTTCGCATCCTTCCTCAAGGGTCTGCGCGAGAACCTGAACCCGGCGGTCTCACCGGACGAGGCCATCGAAATGCTGGCGCAGCACATCATCACGCGCCCTGTGTTCGAGGCCTTGTTCGAAGGCTACTCGTTCACGAAGAACAACCCGGTCTCACAGTCCATGCAGAAGATCGTCGAGCTGCTCGATGATCATGAGGTCGGCAGCGAGACAGAGGGCCTGGAGAAGTTCTACGCGAACGTGCGTGACCGGGTCAGCCTGGCCAAGAGCGAGAAGTCCCGCCAGGAGATCATCCGTAATCTGTACGACACCTTCTTCGGCAGCGCCTTCCCGCGCGTTGCCGAGAGACTGGGGATCGTCTACACGCCGATCCCTGTCGTGGACTTCATCATCCGCAGCATCGAGGTCGCGCTGCGCCGGCACTTCGATGCAAGCATCTCCGATGAAGGCGTTCAGCTCCTCGACCCGTTCACTGGTACCGGAACCTTCCCGGTTCGTCTTCTGCAGCTGGGATTGATCCGCCCGAAGGCGCTAAAGCGCAAGTATCTGAGCGAGCTGCACGCCAATGAGATCGTGCTGCTGGCCTACTACATCGCCACGATCAACATCGAGAGCGCCTTCTTTGCCGTCGCCGGCGAGCACTTGCCGTTCGAGGGGATCGTTCTCACCGACACCTTCCAGCTCAACGAACCGTCACAGGGTGACGTAGAGGGCGGCTTCTCCATCGAGAACAGCTCGCGAGCCAAGAAGCAGCGGCAGCAGCCGATTCGAGTGGTATTCAGCAATCCGCCTTACTCTGCGCAGCAAGACAGTGAGGGCGACAACAACAAGAACGAGGACTATCCGCTTCTTGACGAACGAATCGCCAGCACCTACGTGGCGCGTTCGAAGCGAAAGCTGTTCAAGAACATGTACGACTCGTACGTGCGAGCGATCCGCTGGGCATCCGACCGGATCGCAGATCGGGGGGTGGTCGCCTTCGTGACGAACGGCTCGTTCCTGAAGGCGCCCAATCTCGACGGCGTCAGGCTTGGTCTCGTGGAGGACTTCAGCCACTTGTACGTCTTCAACTGCCGCGGCAGCGCGCTGGGCCAGGGAGAGATTCGTCGCAAGGAGGGTGGTGGGATCTTCCGCGAGGGCTCCAAGACACAGGTGGCGATCACGGTCTTGGTCAAGGACCCCCGGCATCAGGGGCCCAGTGAGCTTCACTACTACGACATCGGTGACTACCTCACGACCGAGCAGAAGCTCGATGCGATCGAGCGTCTTGGAAGCATCGAGAGCGTGCCCTGGTCCCGGCTGCAGCCAAACGAGGATGGCGATTGGGCCGAGCAGAGCGACCCCAAGTTCGCGACTTTCTTGCCGCTTGGGGACAAGGACGGCAGCGGCGATCAAGTGGTGTTCGGTGTCTATACGCTTGGCGTCATCACGAACAGGGACGCATGGGTATCAAACTACTCGAAGCAAGCCGTAGCACACAGCGTTCACAAGCTGCTCGAGCAGTACCGTGCCGACTTGCGCAAGTACAGCAGCGCAGTGAAAGGTCTGAGCAAGAAGGAGTACCCCGACGTCGACGGATACATCACCACTGACAGCACGCGCATCAGCTGGACCCGTTCGCTGAAGGCAAACCTCAAGCGCCTGAAGAAGCTAGAGTTTGACGAAGCAGCCATCGTCAAGACGGCGTACCGACCGTTTGCGCCGCGGTGGCTTTACTTCAGCAGAACGCTGAACGAGATGGTGTACCAAGTGCCGAAGCTCTTTCCCACGCCAGCTCACCCCAACGTGGTGATCTCGAGCACCGGCGTGGCCGATCGCAAAGGCTACTCGGCCTTCGCCGTCGACAGCATCCCGAACATGCACCTCACCGACACGGGCCAGTGCTTCCCGATGTACTGGTACGAGAAGGTTGGCGGAGATGACGACGACGAAGAGGTTGATCGTCAGGACGAGCTCTTCAGCTCGGCAGCATCAAAGCAGGTTCCCGACGAATTTGGCTACATCCGACACGACAGCATCACGGACTGGGCGTTGCAGCAGTTCCGGTCGACTTACTCGGACAAGAAGATCAGCAAAGAGGACATTTTCTGGTACGTCTATGGCGTTCTCCATTCGACGGAGTATCGACAGAGATTTGCAATCGACCTGAAGAAGTCGATTCCACGGGTGCCATTCGCTGAGGACTTCTGGGCGTTCAGCGCGACCGGTCGCAAGCTCGGAGACCTCCACCTCGGCTACGAGAGCGTCAATCCTTTCGATCTCCACGAGGAGGCGGGACGGCTGGTCATGGAGGCGAAGGACTACAGGGTTACGAAGATGGTCTTCGCGAAGAAGGACGGTGGCGCAGACCAGTCGGCCATCGTTTTCAACGAGCATCTCGTGCTGCGTGGCATTCCTGCCCAAGCCTATGAGTACACGATCGCGGGCAAGTCGGCAATCGAGTGGGTGATGGAGATGTACCAAGTCAAGGTCGACGCGGACAGCCAGATTCGCAACGACCCCAACGCATGGTTTGACAACCCGCGTGAACTGGTGGACCTGCTCAAGCGCGTCATTCGAGTCAGCGTAGAGAGCGCCAAGCTGATCCAGAGTCTTCCAGCATTGGCTGAGCGGAGCTCGCCGTGAGTGAGGGCGTCGTCATTTCGCGGACATTCGATCGCTCGCGCAGGTTCTGAAGGCATAACTTGAAGCACCTTGCGCTACTCCACGAGTTCACGGATCTGATGTCGCAGCTCGTGACGCAGGTGGAGGCCTCCGCGGCCATGAGCCAGTTCGACATCCACCGAGCATCCGAAGGGTTGGTGTTGGGGCTACTGCGTGAGTTATATGGTTGGCCGAGGCTGCGCAATCTGAACACGGAAGAGCGAACCAACTTCCCTGGGATCGATCTCGCTGACGACGAGGCGCGCGTGGCAGTGCAGGTCACGGGCACGCCGACGCTGGACAAGATCAAGGGAACCGTCTCCACCTTCCTGACGCACGGCCTAGACAAGCGGTACGACCGACTGGTGATCTATGTCCTGACTCGGAAGCAGGGCAGCTATTCGCAGGACGCGATCGACAAGGTGTCTTTGGGACGCGTGAACGTCAGTGCTCGCGACGACATACTTGATGTGCGTGACGTGTGCGCCAAGGCGTCGACCGTTGATCCAAAGACTTTGGCGAACGCACTTGAGGTCCTTCGCTCCTACATGCGAGGAGGCGTTGCTGCCGGTCTCGCTGAGGAGGACTTCGACCCTCCCGCATTCCCGGTGGAGCGCGCCATCCTCAATCTCATTGAGGTCTACTTTCCAGCGCGCATCTACGTTGCGGACCTGCGCGACGATGTGGGTTCGAAGGCCGACAGGCGTCCGCGCAATGAACGCAAGCTGATCAGGACTACGCTGGAAGAGTTGAACTTGCGTGTGCCCTCCGGCTACGAGGTAAGCAGCAGGCAGTTAATTACCTTTCACCCACTTGATGATTCTCAGGGGCCTTTTGCGAGACTAATAGAGCTTGGGACAGTCACCCCGCTGGTTCCGTCAGAGTTCTATGGGAGCAACAACGATCAGGAGCGGATCTTCAAGTCGTTGCTACGCTTCACGCTGCAGCAGAAGTTGCACAGGCATCGCGTGCGCTGGTTTCACGACGATGGGCTCTTTGCGTTTCTGCCGTTTGATGACAAGGAGTCACTTCGCGAGGAGACGTGGACAGGTCACAAGAAGACGTCGCGCCGAGTGTTTGAGCGAAAGCAGAACAAGAACGACCCCAGCAAGACCTTCATCTGCAAGCACTTCGCATTCGCCACCGACTTCGTGCTGAACGACGGTCGTTGGTATATCGCGCTCACCCCCGACTGGTACTTCAGCTATGGCGACGACTATCGGCGCTCGCGGTACGCGGACGAGTCGTTGAAGTGGTTGAAGCGGAAGGAAGTGAATCGAACAGTCACCGACCACTTCCGGTTCTTGACGTCCTGGCTAGCAGCTCTCGATCAGGACGATTTGTTCGCTCTGGCTGCAGGTGGCGCGCCGACGCTAACTTTCGGTGAGGTACTGGCGTTCGACAATCACCCATCTCTTGATGATGAGGCTTGGCTGCCGCTGCGCGACGCCACAGGCGACGACGACGAGGCCGCGACGATCAAGGGCCTATTCGACTCAGAATGAAGCTCGAACACATCCCGGAACCACGACTACGGTTCGCGTCCGGCGAACACATCTGCCCGCGCAGGGGCATCGCAGCTTACGGCGTGTTCGATCGGAGCATGGACTCCCGCCGCACTGACGTCATGATTGGCGGGGTAGGCACCGCTACATGCATCGAAGCGCTCGGCCGGTGGGTTGAGCGCTGCAGTTCGGAGATTCCTGCGCCGGAGACGGCGAAGCAACCGAACCTGCGGGTGCCGTTCCCCGGGGTCGGCCGCGGCCACGCTTTCGATGCCAAGCTGGTCTTTGGCAGTGACCTCGCTCGGACACTGAAGAAAAGCGAGGTCGACGAAATCGTCGCCATTGGCGACCGAACCACCAGGCTGTCGAAGGCTATTGACCTTTACTACGAGCACATAAAGTTCCTTGCGCAGAATCGGCAGATCGACGCCGTGGTCTGCGTGATTCCCGATGCTCTCTACAAGGTGGTAGCGACGGAGGAGTCGAATCCGCTCGAAGAGACACTTGATGCAAGTGTCGAGGTGGCGTCGGAGCTGAACTTCCGGCGCGCACTGAAGGCCAAGGCCATGCACTTGGGCAAGCCGTTGCAGCTCATACGAGCCTTCTCGCTTGAGAGCAACAAGAAGGGACAGCAGGACGATGCCACTAAGGCATGGAACTTCTGCACGGCGCTCTACTACAAGGCTGGGCCACGCGTTCCATGGAAGTTGTCAGCCGACGACAGGCGACCTTCATCTTGCGCGGTCGGGATTGCGTTCTATCGCAGTAGAGATCGACAGGTGCTCAACACCAGCTTGGCGCAGATCTTCGATGAGTTGGGCAACGGTCTGATCCTTCGTGGCACCCCGATCGACATGACTCGGGATGACCGAGTTCCCCACCTCAATGCCCAGCAGGCCTACGACCTTCTAACTGCCGCACTCAACGAATACAGAGTCGCGTTGCGCAACTTTCCAGCGAGGATCGTGGTCCATAAGTCGTCGAACTTCTCAGCGGAAGAGATCGACGGCCTCAGCGAGGCGGCCTCCGACCTGAGGATTGATACCGTTGATTTGGTCACCGTGATGGACTCGAGGTTGCGTCTCTTTCGGGAGGGAAACTATCCTCCGTATCGCGGGACAAGGATTGAGATGGACGACCGCCGCCACGTCCTGTATTCCCGGGGCTCGGTTTGGTACTACAAGACCTACACCGGGCTCTACATCCCCGAGCCTATTGAGTTGCGAATCGTGCGGTCCGAGGAGTCTCCGTCGTTCATCGCTCGCGAGATTCTGGGACTGACCAAAATGAACTGGAACAACACGCAGTTCGATGGAAAGTACCCTGTTACGCTCGGATGCGCGAGAAAGGTCGGCGAGATCATGAAGTACCTGAGCGACCGGGACGATCCGCAGATTCGCTACGGCTTCTACATGTGAGCCGAAGCTGCGAATGTAAAACGCCCCGGCAGATGAACTGCGCGGGGCGTGATGGGGTTGGCCTGGTCAGGGAGCCGGGAAGGGTTCGATCAGGTCGGCGGTGTCGAGCGAGCCGTGGAGCTCGTCGAGCTTGAGCGTGTCGAGGAAGTTCTCGAACAGCGCCTTGCGCAGCCGATCGGCCGAGACCGTCTCGCCGGCGTCATAGCCGAGCGACACGACGCCGGTGATGGCGATGCCGACGGTGACGCCGAAGTCGCCTTGCGCGTGCGCCGCGTGTTCCGTGATGCGTTGCGCGATCGCCTCGAGGTCTCCCTCGGCCGTTCGCTTCGCGCTCGCGCCGATCTGCGCCTTCGCGGCGGCGATCGCCGCGTCGGCCCGGCCGAACATCGTCTGCAAGCTGGGCAGCGTCGCGTCACCGACGGTGCGCGCGTACTGGGTCATCTCCTCCAGCCGGGCGAGCAGCTGCTCGACGGTGACCGGTTCGTGGTTGGTGTGCATGTCGTTGCTCCTGTGAAAGAAGAAGGGCGGATTCCCTTCGTAGGAGCGAGATGCAGAACGCGTGTCCGCAACTTCCGATGCCGAGTTGGGCGGCGATTCCGGGCTTATTGCCTCGACGCGACAGGCCGGTAGCCGGTACGATCTGAGGGTTAACCCTAATGCCCCTGAAGAACGCCATGAGCGCCCTGCTTTCCTTCCTGAAAGGTCTGTTCCAGATCTCCCTGCCCACCCAGCGTGAACTCGACGAGGCCTACCTGGCCGGCTCGGTCGACATGAGCGACCTCGAGCGCCGCATGCGTGAGATCGACGGCCGCGGCCGCAGCTTCCACCGGAACGCGCCTCAGTTCGGGCTGTACGTCCGCTGACCGTCTGCGCTGGCCGGCGCGACGAAGAAGAACGCCCCGGCAGATGAACTGCGCGGGGCGTGTGGGTGGGTTTAAGCCGTGGGCTGTCTCACGACGTTGTAGTGCACGCCGCTGACGCCGTACGTGCGCTCCAGGTCCTCGACCCGAGGCGTCACGAATTCGACGCAGCAGTCGCCCAGGCCGTGACCTGTGTCCTGGTTTGCGAACTGACGCCCTTGAAAGCGCCCGCCGCAGCAGGTGCACAAGAGCCAGCGAATGGGCTTCGCCGCGTCCGGATGGATGACGGTGGCCGCCATGTTCAGATCTCCTTGAGTTGAGCTTTGGTGTCGGCGCTGGTCGCCGCCACCCAGTAGAAGCCGGTGGCGTCCTGCTGGCGCTTGAGCATAGGCACCTCGATTTCGTCGAGTAGCTTCTCCCAGTTGCTGAAGCAGTAGCCTCGGCCGGCGAAGCCGGCTTCGACCGAGCCGATCATCCAGACGTTGCCGTGCAGGTCCTCGCGGAGACACCACTCGGCTCGCCATGGATCGCGCGCCTTCAGCTTCCTCGGGCAGTTCGTGCACTCACCTTCGTAGGTGCACATGCCGTAGGCCGTCGGGTTGCCCAGCTTGGCCATTCCGCGCAGCGTGTCGAGCGCCGCAGGCTTGGTCATCGGCCGCAGTTCACACCTGGTGGTGGGCGAGAGCGACCAGAGTCCCAGCCGATTCCTGCCTTGACCGTCCGGTCCGCGCGGGTCGAACTGGTCATCCAGGCAGACGCGATGCGAGATCTGCACCCGTTGGGCGACGATCTCAGCCATTGCCCAGCTCCGCCAGCGCGCGCCGCAGCGCGTTGCGCATGTCGTCCTTCGACTTGGCCATGCTGTAGTGCTTCAGCGCCGAGCCGCCGCCGCGCAGGATCGCATCGAGATGCGTGTCCAGCTGGGCGTCGGTGATGCCGGTGCCGGCCTGGAGGCCGAAGTGCGCCATCAGGTCCGCGATCGAGCAGCCTTCGCTGCGGATCTCGATGTCGGTGTGCTTGATGTAGGCGCTGAAGGTGAAGTCCTTCTTGCCCACGGCCAGCAGGTCGCACTCGGTGCGGATCTCGTTCTCGTCGCCCACGCGTTCGACTTCCTCCGGCTCCGCCTCGGGGTCGAACTGCAGGAACTGGGCGCGGTAGTCGAACGACTCGATGCGGTGCAGATCGTTCGCTTCGGCCAGGGCCGCGAGCTTGACGATCTTCTTGGCGGTCTCCAGGTCGATGGAGAAGACCACGACGCGCGGCGTGATGTCGCACTCGCCGCCGCCTTTGGCCTCGACCTTGTAGTCCTTGTTCGTGATGCTCATGTTGGGTTCCTTTCGGGTGTTGCGGGTGTTCCGCGGTTGATGTACCCGTGGAGATGCGCAACACCTGGGCGCACTGCCGCCGCCGCCGCCCGGCAAAGAGAAACGCCCCGGCAGCATGGCTGCGCGGGGCGTGAGGGGTTGGTCAGTTCGACGGCGAGGCGTAGCCCGGCTCGACGAACTCCTGGAACATCGGGTCGGGATCCCAGCCCTGTTCCGTTTCGACGTGGATCATGCGTCCGGTGGCGCTGTTGAAGCTGGTGCTGAAGGCGCGGATCTCGCGATCGCGCAGCAGCTTCGACGCCGCGGCGTGCGCCAGGTGGTACGAGTGGTCGCGCGCGGGGTAGTCCTGCAGGTTGAGCATGGTGGCTCCTGTGTTGGAGGGTTGACGAACACCTGGTGATGTCCATCTCGCGCGAAGAAGAACGCCCCGGCAGATGAACTGCGCGGGGCGTGAGGGGTTGTTGCGTCAGGCTTCGCTCAGCGCGGCCGTTTCCACGGCGCGTGCGCGTTGCTCGATCACCGACTTGAGCTCGGCGATGTCGGCGCCGGCCTGCAGGCAGCTGTCGTCGTTGACCAGCGCCTCGACGAGCGATTCCGCGAACTGGTTCGGGCTCCAACCGGGCTCGCCGATCTTGGTCGCCAGGTTGTCGAAGGCGAGCTTGACCAGGTCGGCCGCGCCGCACACGTCGGTGTCCGAGATGCCGAAGCGGGCGACCAGTTGGTCGATCCACGCGTCGAGCGACTCGGGTTCGGCCGGCGCGCCGGCGGGCTGCTGCTGCTCACGCGCGGCGAGCACTTCCTGGAGGTAGCCCCCGAGGTGCCAGCCGTCGGGCAGCTGCTGCCGGTTGAACCAGTAGAACGCCGTGCGGATGGCCATGTCGGCGTAGACGCCGCTGGGCAGCATCTTGAAGTCCGGCATCGGCTGGTTCACCGATCGCCCTTCGGCCGCGTACATCGCCTCGAACCGATCGCGTTGGCTTTCGATCTTCGACTTCTGGTCGGCCTTCAGGTCGGCGAGCTGGGAGCGCAGTCGGCCGGTCTCGAGCCAGAGCTCGTCGGCGGTCCGCCCGCTCTCGCGGTGGATCTCAGGCGCTCCCTTGGCGCGTCGGTAGCCCGAGTGGGTCTCGACGTTCATCGTGTAGTCCGGCTGATGGAACATCTCCTCGAGCTCGCGCTCGGTGAAGTGCACCAGCGTGCCGACGTCGGTGAGGACCTGGTAGAAGGTCAGGCCTTGCTGCTGCTCGCTGCCGACCAGCACCGCGTTGCCGATGCGCCGGCCGTCCTTCGTGCGCAACTGCGCGCCGATGTCGGTCCAGCCCTTGGCTCTGCCGGTTGCCCACGGCGGCAGGAACTCTGCCAGGGCTTCTTCGTAACTCTCGTTCATGCTGAACTCCTGTTGATGGTCAGTGCGCGCCGCCGCGCAGCTTGCGTTCGTGTTCCTCGACAGCCGGGCGGACGTGCGCCGGCATCCAGCCGCCGCAGCGCTTGATCTCCACCAGCACATCCAGGGTCGCCCGCTGGATGCCCGCGTAGCCGCGCGTGCCGTACTCGATCAGCGCCTGGCGGCGCGCCGAGCGGATGTCGCCCTCGTACTCCTTGACGGTGCGGCCGAAGGCCGTGTCGACGATGAAGATGCGAGGAACGGTGTTGGGCCGGTAGGTGAGCGGCTTGTCCTGCTGATTGCCGACGAGCTTCGGCGTGGATTGAAAGACGTGCATGGGTTCTCCAGTGAAAAGGCAAGATCGCCTCGTCCATGGAGATGCAGCACATGCACGACGACACCTGTGATCTACTCACGGTCGAGCGCACAACTCCGGCGCCGCCCGCCCGCACTGGGAAACACGCTTCGGCGTGACGGACGCACACACCACCTCGACCTTGCGGCGTGAGGTGCAAGCGGGCAGCACGTACAGCGCCGAGGAGATCGAGATGACCAAGCCCGCCCGGGCTCCGGCGACCGCCACTCTGGTCGCCAAGGCCAAGCGTGCCGCCAAGTCGATTGCACGATCCACCGGCATGAGCCACACCGAGGCGCTCGAGCGCGCCGCGGCCGACGCCGGCTACTCCAGCTGGCACGAACTCCAGCGTGCGCACGCCGCGGCCGCGCCGGCGCCCGAGCTGCTCGTGGATCCGAAGCTGCCGAGACGCTTCGACCAGACACCGAACGAGGAACGATCGAAGGCGCATCTGGATGCGTGGTGGGACCGGCCATTTGCGCTTCGCCGGCCGGATGGGCAGTACGACGTGCGCTGCCTGGACGGCGGCGCCTGGGATCGCTCGACGTGGTACGGGCTCGCACCGGACCTGGAGGCGGCGAAGGAGTTGGCGGTGAAGAAGCTCGCGGCCTGGCGCGGGTTCCGCGAGGCCCCAGTTGTCTCGATGACAGAAGGAGGCGAGGACCTGGTCGTGCGGATGCCGCAGCGGCCGGACCAGCCGATGGAGATCCTCTACAGGGCGAAGGACCATGCCGACGCCGGTCGCTGGCTTCGCGAGCATCGCGAGGCTCAGCAGGCCGCCGGTTCCGGCGTGGAGTCCGAGAAGTCGACGGTGGGGTAGGGCGCCGGGTCGTCGACCATCGTCGCTTCGAGGTCGAGTTCGACCGTCTCGTTGGCCTTGTGCGGCACCGAGAGGTAGGCCTCGAGCTTGTCGATCTTGAGCCCCGGGTCGATGCCGAGCGCGGCGAACCTGCCGGCCAGCCACGTCCAGAAGGC
The DNA here is from genome assembly GCF_000015725.1 of Methylibium petroleiphilum PM1. Taxonomy (NCBI): domain Bacteria; kingdom Pseudomonadati; phylum Pseudomonadota; class Betaproteobacteria; order Burkholderiales; family Sphaerotilaceae; genus Methylibium; species Methylibium petroleiphilum. The sequence goes on from NC_008826.1 coordinate 102,625, forward strand.
GGGGTGGCGATTCACCGCGGCCAGGCCGTGGTCGAGCAGGTGCTGCTGGGGCACCTTCGGGTTGGACAGGCGCAGGCACTGGGCGTTGTGCTGGGCGTCCCAGTAGTGGACCAGGACTCGGACCTGGTTCGGGCGCATGCTGTCAGGGCACTGGCCGGCCAGGATCGCGCAGTAGCGTGCATAGCCCGCATCGTCCAGCAGGATCTTGGCGGTGCGCACGAGGGTGCCGCGCGCCAGGCCCGTCGACGAGGCGACGGCCTCGGAGAAGACGGGCAAGGCGGAGTGGTTCGACCCTTCTCCGCCGGGCTCGGCCGTTTCGGCCAGCCGACTCAGCCGGTCGCGCGCCGCGGCAGCGACGCCCTCGAATTCGGTGTCCGACGTGAAGTTGCGGACGGCCTGCAGCAGCAGCGCCGGGAGGATCGGCCCGCGATCGCTCTCGTGTTGGACGGCGGTGAGCACCGTCACCACGATGCCGCCGCGGATCTGGCTCAGCGGCTTGGTGACGGCGACGAAGAACTGCTTGTCCGGCAGGGAGAAGAAGAGTTCGTAGACGCAGCCTTCGAAGTGGTTCTCGGCGCGGTTCAGCTGGACGGCCATGCAGTCGGCGAACGCATCGAGCATCGCCTGCTCGCTCATCGTGGTGCGCTCGGCCAGGCGCTTTCTGGCGTGCGGGCTGAGCGAGTAGACCAGTCGGGGGGAGGGCGCCACTGGGCGCAGGAGCGTGATCACGGGTTGCCGTTCGGGTAGATCGCCACGCCGACGGCCGGCTTGCCACGCGCGCGCAGCTCGGCCGCCGCGCGCTCCATCCATTCGGCCAGCTTGTCCAGCGCCTGCTCGGCGTCGTCGGCTTCCACCTCCGGCTGCATGTCGGTGATTTCGGCCACGACCCGCTCGATCCTGAGGCTGGTGGTCACCCGCAGGTTCAGGGTCAGCCACGTGCCGCCGCGGCCGGCCTGCTTGTTCACCAGCTTGTAGTCGGTGACACGCGTCGGCAGCGGCTCGTCGACGTGCTGCGACTTGATCAGTTCGATGCTCATTGTCTCGACTGCGCAAGCATCAGTGCGTGGTGACGACGGTCTTCGCGGCCAGGTCGAACAGGGCCTGCCGGCGCGGCAGGGCTGCTGCGACGGCGAACGCCGTCACGGACAGCACGAAGACGACGGTCGACGCCGCGCGGCCGCCGGCGAACTCCTCGGCCGCCAGCACCGCGAGCACGGCGCCGATGCGGACGGCCTGGCGCAGGCTCGCGCGCCAGAAGCCGATGCGGCCGCCTTCGAGGCTGGACACGCGGGTGCTGAAGATCCGGCCGCCGAGCGTCGCCTGCAGGTCGGACGATTCCATCCCGGCGCTGTACAGCCACCAGAGCAGCGCGCTCATGGCGACCGCCGAGTAGAGGCCGGCCGTGCCGAACACGACGCCGAAGATGAAGGTGATGCCCAGCGAGATGGTCAGGCCGAGGCCGCCGTCGAAGGTTGCGGCAGCGATGCGGCGCCAGAGGCCGGCGTAGGGGAGGGTGGCGGTGGTCTTCATGGTGTTGTGCCCGTAGGGCGTCTCTCTTTTCTGTTCGGTCTATGTGTTGCGCGGGTAGGCACCGGGCAAAGGGTGAAGGTCAGAACATCGTGTCCAGGGCTGCGAGCGCGTCCATCGCGTCGTCGGTGATGGCACCGGCGTCCGTCGGCGCGTCTGCGGCGCTGGCGGGTTGGGGCAGCTCGCTGGGGTCGAGGGGAGCAGGAGCAGCAGTGGGTGGAGGAACAGGTGCGGCATGCACAGGAGCGGGCGCGGGCTGGTGAAGGGGAGCACCAACGGCGGCGCCGTGGTGAGCCGCCTGTTCGCGAACTGGTTGCCGGGGCGCGTCGACCACCGGCATAACAATTTGTGCCCGCGGAACATCGACCGTGGGAGTCGCGACTGGTTTGCGCGATCCAGGCTTGGGGCCCGGCTTCTTCCGGTGCATCACCTGGCTGCCGCCGATCGGCATGGCGAGCAGGCGGCCGCCCGGTCCGTTCACCACCCGAGCCAGCCGCTCCTCGAAGTCCGGCGCGTCCTGGTTGTCGAGCATCCACTGGTAGATCAGCCCCCGAATGAAAGCCGACTCGACCCGTCCCGGCATGCGTCCGAAGAACTCCACGACCCCGGGCGTTTGATGCTCGAACAGGGTCAAGGAGATCCTCTTGGAGGTGCGGTCTGCGGAAGTCATCAGTCCGATTGGTTCGGTTCAGCTCGCCTGATCAGGCGGTTGCCTTCTCGGCCGCCATCGCGCGGCGGAGCATCTGGCCCACGCCGTAGCGGCAGAACCCGTCGGCCACGGCCATGCGGGGGTTCTCGAGCAGAACCGTGTGGGGCCACTTCTTCTGCAGGCCGGCCGCCAGGATCGGGGCGCCACCGCCGGCGAGCAGTACGCCGTCCAGCGAGCGGACATCGTTGGACAGCACCGAGTCGGCCATGGTCATGATCTTCTGGACCACGTGGTCGACCGCTTCGGCCACTTGGGCTTCGATGCGGCGCTCGCCGAAGTCGACGATCACGCCGGTGCGCAGCGCCTCTTCGGCGGTGAGCGGCGTCGCCTGGATGTCCTTGGCCGCCAGGATGCGGACCAGGTTCTCGGCGGCGAAGTGAACGCCCTCGCAGGAGACCGCGGCCCGCTCGATGTAGTTGCCCTCGCGCATCAGGAGGAAGTCGGTCGTGTAGTGGCCGACCTCGACCACAGCCCAGGACCGGTTCTTCCCGTCCGGCCGCTTCTGGCGGTCCTTGATCGGCACGCCGCGAGCGTCCATGAAGAAGTTGCAGTAGGCGCCCATCGGTTGGGGCAAGACCTTCATCTCTGCAGCGACCACCGCTTGGGTGCGCTGCGCGAGGGCTTCCTTCTGCCGGCCGAACAACGAGGCCGGGGTGCCCAGAACGATGTACGGCGAGTCCAGGCCGGGGACACCCAGCGCGGCCAGGCGCTTCATCGTGGACGCGACCAGAGCCAGGTACTCCGGCCCGTTGGTCCAGTCGTGCGACAGGCCGACCGACATGTTCACGCCGCCTTGCAGCCGGGCCGTGTCACCGGTGAAGTAGCGCTTGCCCAGCACCTCCACCGTTTCGAGTTCGGCCCGCGCGGCCGTGCCCTCGTCGTTGATCGGGAACGCCGGCGAGACCAGCGAAGGGAAGGTCAGGCGGTAGTAGAGCCCGTTGGCGAAGGCGACGACCTTGACGGCAGAGCGTCCGACGTCGAGTCCGATGATGGTCTTGGTGAGCATGGTGTCCTTGAAAGAAGTACCGAACAAGAAAAGAAGGGTGTGGCGACGGTGGTTTGTGGGTCAGTCGACTTGCGGGAACGAATTGCAGAAAGTTCTCTGCAATCAATTACAGAAAGTTCTCCGCAATCCATTGCGGAAACGGAGCGGATCATACGATACCTAACACGTATGTGCAAGACTGCGTGTATCATGCGCACCTAGTCGGACGCGGACAGGCCCCAAAGTCCGCCTCCAGCCCCTCTCCCTCTGAACCCCCCGATTTCCCATAAGCACATGGCACCCGTTGATCCCCCCGAGATCGCCGAAAAGGAAGACATCCACTCCATCCTCATCAAGATGGCCATGGAGACCGCCACCTCGGTGGCCAACCAGGTCGTTGTCGTTGACGAGGCCCTGGCTGATCTGGACCAATTGCTCTACCGGTTGCAGCCGAAGATGACTGGTCGAATCCGCATTCAGTGGTGGCGCAAGGAGAAGAAGGATCGCTACAAGCGCGCAGTGCCGGCGTACTGGTATTGGGCGAAGGGCAGCAAGTCGTGGCTGGCCGACGACCACCCGATCCCCGGCCTGCGGCGCCGCGGGAAGACCCAGGGCAAGTTCCACCGCAACCGCGAGGTGATGAAGGTGCTTCTTGGTGTGGCGCAGGATCTTCTGGAGATGCGCACGAAGCTGATCAACCAGATCGCCGCGTTCTCAGCCGACACGAAGAAGGTGGTTGGTCCGGCGGGCAGGAAGGCAGGCGCCAGCAAGCAGACGCTCCGGCGCATCGAGAGCGAGGTGGATGCCGGCAAGCACTTCGACTGGAGCCTGGAGGGCACGAGCTCGGACAAGCCCGACCTGACCTGAGCCCGCTGACCGTTCACTGAGCCCCTGGTGGCCCGAGCCCTTTGGCCGTGGTCCCGGGGGTTTCTCTTTGCCCTGACCTTGGTCACCTTGGGGGCGCGAACCAGCTGACCGTCGAGAGGCATCTGCGATGTCCGAACCCTGGCGTGGGCCCTGTGGGGTGCTTGAGCCAGCTGACCGTCGAGAGGCACTTGCGTCGTCTGAATCCCCGGGGGCCTGGACCCAGTGCGTCCCCTGACCGTCGAGAGTTTGGCGTGTGCCCATCGGGTTGCCGGCCGCACCTGGTGGTGTGCGCTGTCAGCGGGCCAGGCGTCGACGGCGCGGTGCGGGGTGTTGTGCAGGCGAGGCAGGTGAGGTGAGGGGACGGAGATAGGGGCCGGGTGGTTCGGGTGGCGGCGGCCGGGCGGGGACAGCGGCCGGGGGTGTCGTCCCTTTGCCTTCCGGGACATGGGCCTTCGCTGACCGTCGAGAGGCACTTGCGTCGTCGGAACCCGTGCTCGAGGCCTGTGTGGTCGCGAGGCAGCTGACCGTGGAGAGGCACTTGCGTCGGCTGGATCCCCGGGGGCTTGAACCTCCTGGCGGGCGCAACCGTCGAGAGGAAAGCGCGTTCCCCCTGGGTTGCCGGCAGCCCTTGGCGGTGGCCTTGTGCAGGTGGTGCAGGTGACTCATGGGGTGATCCGGTCGGTCCGGTCGTCCCGTCGGTGCAGGTGATCCATGGCGTCATCCGGTGGGGTCGGGCCTGCTTGTCCAGGTGGCTCAGGTCAACGTAGATCGGGGCAGGTGATCTGGGCCGGCGGTCGCGCAGCTCGTCGTCATCGTCCGGGGCGCGGGTCCTTTGCATGGCCTCGGTGTCCCTCGGCCGGGGTCATCTCCTCATCCGGTGGCGGGCGTCTTCGCATCGGTGCTGCTGGTTCTTCCGGTGGTGCATCTGGTGTTCGCATTCACCGGGGTCGCCCCCAAAGGCACCCTCCTAAGCTCTTGCGCAGGCATAACTATTTGCGCCTGTCCCGACGGTTGAGCACTTGGTGGGCAGGAGGCCTTTTCTCCTTGTTCGGTCTGGTCTTCTTGTGTGGGGGCCCGGCCGGTGGGGGTGCGGCGGTGGGTGCGGGTGCGCCGCTCGTTGGCGGCGCGGCATGGGTGGCGGCATGCGGGGGCGCGTGGGTAGCGGGTGCGGCGTGGGCCCGCGCCCTGGTAGCCGGCGGGGCCTGGGGCCGCTGACCGTCGAGAGGCGTCGTGTAGCGGTCCGGCGGTCGGGTCCTCTCCTGGGCCCACTGGGTCACCTGGGCCTTCTGCTGACCGTCGAGAGGCCGGGGTGCTGCTGCCGCCTGGTCGGCGTGGACATCCCTGGTGGCGTCCGCTGACCGTCGAGAGGCACTTGCGCCGGTGGATCCTTCTGCTGAGTCCACTGGGTCACTTGAGCCCTGGCTGACCGTCGAGAGGGCCAGCTTCGCCTGCGGCCTCTTGGCGCGGACAGCGGGCACTTGTTCGTCTGGGTCTTCTTCTTCGTTCTGGGTTGGTTGTGCGGGCGGGGCGGGCAGGGCGTCTTGTCGTGGTGGGCGTTCGGCGTGCGTAGCGGGGTGGGCGTCTTGCGTCGTCAGCGTGGTGGGCCGGGGCCTTCGCTGACCGTAGAGAGGCCGTGGTGATCTCGGGGCCGGGTGGGCGTCTGGGCGTGGTGGGCGTTCTGCGTGGACAACGTGGTGGGCGTCTTGCGCGGGCAGCGTGGTGGTCCGGGGGCCTTGCTGACCGTAGAGAGGCCGTGGTGCGGTTGCCGCCTGGTTGGTGGGCGTGGGTAGCGGGGCGGGCCTGACCGTCGAGAGTTTGGCGTGTGCCCCCTGGTGTGCGTGAGCCTGCTGGTTGGTGGGCGTCTGGGCCGTGGTGGGCGTCTGGCGGTTGTAGCGGGGAGGTCTCGGGGCCTGCTGACCGTCGAGAGGTTCTCGAGCCCCCTGGTGTTCTTGTTCCGCGGTGTGCGTGAGCCCGGGTGGTGGGCGTCTGATCCGGTGGTGTGCGCCCGGCGCGTATCCCCGGGTGAGGTCGGGGCGGGATGTCTTCTCTGGGCCTTCTCTCCGGCATAAATGGCTGGGTGCCGAGCTATCCTTTCCCCTCTCCACCCTGCATAAATGCTTGGGCCCTTCTGGTGGGCTCGAACCCGGTGGTGATCTTGAACTGCGGCCGGTGGAGTTCTCTTCTACGGGAGCGCTCCGTCATAAATGGATGGGCATCAGCATGCCTTCTTGATGGCCTCGCACCGGCATAAATGCCTGTGTCGGTGTCACGCAACACGGACTGATAAAGCCGTTGCGTAAAACCGATACTGAGGCTATCATTGAGGCATAAATCGTTGAGCCACATCCATGAAGACCTTCGCATCCCTCACCTCCGCCGCAGTCGCTGCACTCCTCGCCGCTTTCGTCGGTGCCATCGCTGGCTTCTTCGTCGGCTTCGTCGGGGTCCTGGCGTTCGGTGTGACCTTCGCCTCTCTTCCCCTGTTCGGTGTCGGCGGCGCGGCCCTGTTCGGCCTGGTGGGCGCCTACAGGGGCTACACCCGGGCTGCTGATTCGGCAGCTGTGGTGGACCCGGCCTGGGCGGCTGAAGACGTGGTGACGGCCGGCAGCGATGTCTTCGTCGCTCCGGACGAGCCGTTCACCCCGGTCAACCACCTGTGGCAAGACGGCAGCAAGGGCGAGTGAGCCCGGCGCAACGAATCGAGATCCAGATCATGACGACCCTTCAACTCACCCCCGAGCAGAGCCTGATCGTCCACAGCAGCGTGGACGTGCTCCTGGTTCAAGCCTTCGCCGGCACGGGCAAGACCTCGACCCTGATCGAGTACGCCCGGGCCAACCCGCATCTGCGCATCCTCTACCTGGCGTTCTCCAAGGCGATCCAGCTGGAGGCGGCCAAGCGCTTCCCGACCAACGTCACCTGCAAGACCACCCACGGTCTGGCCTGGCGGCGTTCGGGCGCCCTCTACAAGGAGGCGGGCAAGCTCGGCTTCATCAACGTGCGCGACCTGATGCAACTCTTCAGCGTCGAGGCTCGTGAGGCCCGGGTCGTTCTCACCACCCTGGAGCGCTTCATCCAGTCGGCCGACGCCAAGGTCCAAGACGCCCACGTGCCCTCGGACATCATGAACACGGCTCACCGTGCAAGGGCGGGTCAACTGGCGGCGCGTGCCTGGGACGTGATGCGCGACCTGCAGAACTCGGCCCTGAAGATGACCCACGACGGCTACTTCAAGTTGTTCCAGCTGAGCAACCCGGACCTGTCGATGGAGTGCGACGTGATCCTCGGCGACGAGTGGCAGGACACCAACCCGGTCACCCACGCCCTTGTCTCGGCACAACAGTGCCGCAAGGTCTTCGTCGGCGACTCGCACCAGTCGATCTTCGCCTTCCGCGGCGCCGTCAACGCGATGAAACAAGTCAAGGCGGAACAAGTCCTGCGCCTGACCCACTCGTTCCGCTTCGGCTCGGGCATCGCCCAGCTCGCCACCAAGATCCTCGCCGGCCTCAAGGGCGAGAAGCACCCGCTCGTCGGCCGCGGCCGCAACGAGTCGGTCTTCACCGTCGACCGCACCCGCCCCTACACCGTCATCGCCCGCTCCAACGGCACCCTCTTCGCCGAAACCGTGGCGCTGCTGGGCCGCGTCAAGTTCCACCTGGTCGGCCTCGAAGAAGACCGCGACCGCAACCTGACCTACGCCCCGTTCGAGAAGCTGGTCGACGTCCACTACGTCCTCACGCACCAGGGCCACCTGGCGCGCGACGCGTTCATCCGCGCCTTCAAGTCGCCCGCCCAGCTCAAGGACTACGCCGGCGCCGCCGACGACAAAGAACTGCTGATGCTGGTCAAGATCGCCGAAGACTACGGCCGCAACGTGCCGGCCCTGGTCTCGCGCATCAAGGCCGAAGTCCTGCGCGACGGCCACGACGCCCACGTCACCCTCACCACCGCCCACCGCTCCAAGGGCCTGGAATGGGATCAGGTCGTGCTCTGCAGCGACTTCGAGGAATTCATCGGCGACAAGGGCGACCTGCGCCGCGCCACGACGCAAGAGCTCGTGCAGGAAGCCAACCTCCTGTACGTGGCCGCCACCCGCGCCCTGCGCGCCCTGGAGAAGAACCGCCAGATCCTCGAGATCGAGCAGCTGCTGGCCAAGGCCAACTTCGAGCTGCCGAAGGAACAAGCCCTGCCGGCCCCGGCCGCCGCACCCGCGAAGGCCCCGGCCGCCGCCGCGGCGCCGGTCGCCCCGCGCGCCGAAGGCCTGGCTGCCACCATGCACTCGGCGGAAGAAGCTGCGCGCGCCGCTCAACCCCCGGTGCAACTGGCCGGCGAACTGCCCAAGCTGCCGCACGACTTCCACAAGCGCGCCCTGCTCGAGCAGGTGCAGCACGCGATCCTCGTGGTCGGCCTGCTGGACCTGGGCGAACTCGCCGCCCTGCTGGCGCGCACCCGCGAAGACACCGCCCGCATCCTCGGCAACCTGATCGCCAAGGGCCACATCTCGGCTCGCCTGTTCGCCCACGAGCCGGCGATCGCCGCCTCGGCCACCGCCGCCCAGACCCAGGCCGCCGCACCGCAAGCGGCCATCGACTTCCTCTGATCCACCCGCGCCAACCCTGTATTGCGCAATCCACGACAACGAACCTGACCATGACCCAGCCCAAGACCCCGATCACCGTCTTCGAGAAGATCCGCCAGCAGATCGAGCTGCCCGGCCCCGCGGCCGCGCCCGGCGCGGCCGCCGCGATGTTCGCCGAATTCAACGTGCCGGCCTTCCTGGAAACCCAGGCCGCTTCGATGCGCACCGCCGGTTTCCGGGCCGCCGCCGAGCTGGTCGAGGCGGGCACGCACGTGTCGCTGTCCTGGGTGCCGCAGCGCGACGCCGCGCCCGATGCGCCCGAGGCGCGTCTGGACATCCGCGTGGTCGAAGGCAGCAACCGGCCGTTCCGCGCGCGCTTCATCTACCAGGCGTTCGACGGCCAGCGCGAGGTCGCCGGCGTCTGCGCGCAGTACATGGACGCGGCCCTGCTGAACCGCTGGTTCGCCCACTTCACCGAGCTGTGCCTGACCGCCCAGGCCCAGGCCGCCGAGCACCCGGCCGGCGCCGCCGCCTGATCCGAAGACCGCCGAGCACTCCGATGCAGTCGCGCCGCGCCGCCCTCGCCAACCTGTCCGCCCTGGTGGCCAGCCTCACCGCCAGCCCGCTCCTGCAGGCCGCCGGCGCGAGCGCGCGCATGCCGTCGATCTTCATCGGCCACGGCTCGCCGATGAACGCGATCTCGCGCAACAGCTTCACCGACACCCTGGCCGCCTGGGGCAAGCGCCTGCCGCGCCCGCGCGCCATCGTCGTCGTCTCGGCCCACTGGCTCTCGCGCGGCGCCACCGGCGTCACCTCGAACCCGGCGCCGCCGACGATCCACGACTTCAGCGGCTTCCCGCGCGAGCTGCAGGAGATGACCTACCCGGCCAAGGGCGACCCGCGCCTGGCCCGCGAGATCGCCTCGCTCATCCGCAGCCAGCGCGGCGTGCCGACCACCGAATGGGGCCTCGACCACGGCACCTGGACCGTCCTGCACCACCTGTTCCCCGGCGCGCCCGTGCCCGTCCTGCAGGTGTCGATCGACTACGACCAGGGCGCCGCCTTCCACCTGGCCATCGGCCGCGAACTCGCCGCGCTGCGCGAGAAGGGCGTGCTCGTGGTGGGCAGCGGCAACATCGTGCACAACCTGCGCGCCACCGACCGCGGCACCCCGGAAGGCCAGATCGCCAGCCGCCCCTGGGCCGCCGCGTTCGACGAGGCGGTCAAGGCCGCCTTGTCCCAGCGGGACGACAAGGCGCTGCTGGCCTACGAGAACCTGGACGGCGCGGCGATGGCCGTGGCCACCCCGGACCACTACTGGCCGTTCCTCTACGCGCTGGGCGCGGCCGACGCCGGCACGCCGCCGGCCACCGTGTTCGAAGGTTTCCACAGCGGCACGCTGTCCATGCGCTGCCTGCAGTTCGGCTGACCCGCCGCCCCAGAAGCAACCACCCCGAGAGGAGCCCACCATGACCACCGTCTTCGAACAGATCCTGACCCAGGTCGACCGCGCCGGCACGCCGCCGGCCGAGGGCGCCGAGGCGCGCATGGCGCAGGACGCCAAGCTGTTCGCCGACGCCGGCGTGCGCGAGTTCCTCACGGCCCAGATGGAGGCGATGCGCGCCGCGGGTTTCCGCGCCCGCGTGCACTCCAACGACATCGGCGTGGCCAACCAGGTGCTGGAGTGGCACCCGGCCGCCCTCGGCGAGATGCCGGCGCGCGCCACCGCCACCTTCGACATCAGCTCCACCGGCGACAAGACGGTGCGCTTCACGGCCCACCTGTCCTACGTGAACGACGAAGGCCAGGAGACGCAGCTGTTCCTGTCGGCGACCTACCTGGATCGCGCCCTCCTGGAGCGCTGGTTCGCCACCTTCGTCGACCTGTGCCTGACCGCGCGCCGCAGCCGCGGCACCGTCTGACCATCACCGATCAAGGAAGGGGATTTCGCTCCATGCTGCCGTTCACGCCCGACACCGCACTGCCCGCGCGCACCGATTCGCGCCAGTGGCTGCGCCTGCTGCACAAGCGGCTGCAGGCCCTGGCCGCCGGCGCCGCGGGCTTCGTCGTCGTGCTCGAGGACGGCTTCGACACGCTCAGCGTGGGCGCCAAGCAGGACGACGGCACGCTCGACCCGCTGCTGGTGGTGAGCGTGGCCGGCGGCTTCCTGATGACGATGAGCCTGCTGGGCGAGATCGCCGCGGCCGACACCTGCCGCCTGGCCGACGCCGAGGGCCTGGCCCGCATCGAAGAACAGGTGGTGGCGCTGATCGGCCTGGCCGGCGCGCTGCGCGCCGAGCACGCGGAGCTCGCCCGATGAGCGGCTGGGAGATCGCGATCGCGCTGCTGGTGCTGGCCGCGCTGGTGCTGACCCTGCGCCTGATCCGCCGCGGCGGCACGCGCCGCCTGGGCGCCGAGGACGCCCGGGACACCGACATCACGTCGCGGGTGTTCGACCCGCGGTTCCGACTGGACAAGGACCGCTGAGCCCATGTCCAAATCGACCCCGAAGCTGCTGCGCGTGCGCCCGGCCGGCCCCGACCACCAGGTCGTGACGGTGACGAGCGCCTCGAAGGCCTACCGCCGCCAGCCGTGCCCGTCCTGCCCCTGGCGCGTGGACGCCACCGGCACGTTCCCGGCCGAAGCCTTCCGCCACTCGGCGGAGACGGCCTACGACATGTCGCAGCATGTCTTCTCGTGCCACGAATCGGGCCAGAAGAAGCCCGCCACCTGCGCAGGCTTCCTGCTGCGCGGCGCCACCCACAACCTGGCCGCCCGCCTGGGCTACCTCAATGGCCGCTACGGCCATGACGTGACCGACGGCGGCCTGGACCTCCACCCGAGCTACGCCGCGATGGCCATCGCCAACGGCGTGCTCCCCGACGAACCCTGCCTGGCCGCCTGCCGCGGCCCGAACGACTGATCACGCTGACGATGCCCGCCCCGAACGCTCTGGCCCTGACCGCCGCCCCCCGATACTTCGACCAGCCCGCCTGGCGCCGCCTGTGCACCGCCGCCTGCGACACCGCGGCGCGCGCCTGCGGTGCGTCGGACACGGTCTTCACCTCGCTGTACAGCGCCGCGATCGACGCCGCGCTGCGCGACGTGCCGGCCGCCCAGCAGCCGCTGGCGCTGGCGATCGCCCGCGAGCTCGGCGACTACGCCACCGCCGAGGAGATTGCCCGCGACCGCGCCGAGATGCTGGCGCAGGGCTGGTGCACGCACGGGATCGACCCGAACGCCTGCCCGGCCGGCTGCGGCGACCTGGCGGCCGAGCGCGACGGCGCCGCCAACGAGGATGTGGAGCAACCGGCCGAGGAGCAGAAAGGTGCCGACCCGCACGACCTCGTGCTGTGCTGGTCGTTCCTGCAGAGCAAGCAGTGGGCGCTGGAGGCGCGCGGCTTCGCGGCGGACCTGGCCCGCCGGCCGGCCGTGGAAGCCGGCAGCGGCGCACGCCTGGTGTTCACCTGGGTGCCGGGCGAGTGCTCGCCGCTGACGAGCCGGGCCTCGCGCGAGTACGCGCTGGAGATCTCGCTGCCGGCCGGCGCCGGCGACGTGGTGGCGCGTTTCGCCGGCTGCGGCCTGGACTGCGCGCGCACCGAGCGCCGCGCCGGCGCCGACGCGGACCTGGACGCGATCCTGACCCAGTGGTTCACCGAGTTCCAGCACGCGACGCGCATGGCGCACGACGTGTGGTTCGTCCACGCCACGGGCCGGGCCTGAGCCACGAGACGAGCGAGCGCGCGATGCCCGACTTCACCGACACCCTGATCGCCTGCCAGCAGATGAGCCTGCTGGGTGCGGACCCGGCCGGCGCCGTCGAGCAGGCCAAGAGCGACTTCGACCTGGTGGGCGTGGCCGCGCACCTGACCCAGCTGCGCATCGAGATGCTCGAGCACGGCCACCCGGCGACGCTGGCCGCCGCCGAAGACTGCACCTCGGCCAAGCTGACCTGGCGCCTGCCGGGCGCGCACCACCCGCGCGACCGCTACACGCTGGCCATCGAGGTGGCCGCCGGCGGCGCGACCGCCCGCTTCGTGGGGCCGGCGCGCAGCACCGCGCTGATCCTGCAGACCCGCAACTTCAATCCCGACGCTCTGCACCGCTGGAGCGCGACCTTCATCGAATGGGCGCTCACCTCGCGCGAGGCCCGCTGAACACACCCTGAATCTTGTCACCCATGCTCAACACCATCACGCGTCAACACGCCTTCCTTTTCCTGGACACGGAATTCACCAACTTCAAGGACCGCAAGCCGCTGTCTGTCGGCCTGGTCGACCACAACGGCCGTGAGTTCTACGCCGAACTCGCCGATACGCCGACAGAAGAGGCGTCGCTGTTCGTGCGCGAACGCGTCCTGCCGCTGCTCGGCGCCGAGGGCACGCTGATCGCACCGCGCGCGGCCGTCGCCGCCCAGCTGCGCGAGTGGATGCGCGCCTACACCGGCCAGGCCGTGGTGCTGGTGCACGACTTCTTCGCCGACCGCGAGATCGCCTTCGACCTGCTGTCGGGCCTGCCCGGCGCCGGCGCACAGGTGGTGCGCAGCCAGCGCGAGCGCGATCACTTCCGCGGCCTGGCCAACGAGCTGGGCCTGGCCGAGCTCGTACCGATGGACGTCGGCAACCAGTTCAACGAGGCCGGCTTCGACAGCTGGTTCGACAGCCGCCCCGAGGCGCTGCGCAGCCACGCGCTGCACGACGCGCGCGCCCTGGCGCACTCGTTCAAGCGCCCCGTGCTCGCCGCGGCCGCCTGACCCCTTCCATCCCCACCGCTCCACCCTTCGACGAGATCCCACCATGGCCAGCGACGACCTGATCCGCATCGTCTACCGCTCCGCACGCATCAACGCGGCCGCCGGCGCCGGCACCGCGCGCAGCCCGAAGGCCACGCCGCGGCGCAACCGGACCTCGATCTCGATGGACCCGGACCTGTACCAGACCTTCTGCCTGATCGAAGGCGACGTGCGCGCCGCGCGCGCCAAGCTGCGCCAGTGGGCCACCGAGGCCGACGGCGAGCGCCAGGCCAGCGCCGAGCCCACCGGTGTCTCGCGCCTCGTGCACAAGCGCATGCTGGCTAAGATCCGCGAGGTGGTCGAAGCCGGCCTGACGGTGCTCCAGACCAAGGGCGCCACTGCCACCGGCAAGGCCAAGCCGGCCGCCGACGACGCCGGCGCCGAGTGGGACAACTTCCAGGGCAGCAGCTCCGGCCGCGAAGCCAAGAAGGCGATCAAGAAGGCGGCCACGGCCGCCAAGAAGGCACCGGGCAGGAAGGGGAAGGCGCAGGCGGTCGACGCCGAGGTGACCGGTTCCGGGGCGAAAGCGCTTGCGGACGACGCGCCTGGCGCGGGCGGCGGCGCGGCGGCGGATGCTCAGGTGACCGTTTCCGGGGCGACGGGCGAGGGCGGCGGCGCCGATTCGCTGGCAGCCCTGCCCGAGGCCGGCGGCCTGGTGAGCGGCGCGGCCGAGTACACGCGCGAGCGCCTGGTCGAAGATGGGGTCGATCCGTTCATGGGCTGATGGCGCGCGCCCACCGGGCCGACCGTCGTTGCGTCATCGGCGCAGGTGGCCCCCGCAACGCAAAAGCGTTACACTGACTGTCATGAAGTCCGCTGTCCTGCCCCAAGTTCGAATCGAGCCTGAGCTGCGCACGGAGCTCGAGTCCGTCCTGGCCGAGGGCGAGACCCTGTCGTCGTTCGTCGAATCCTCGGTCCGCCGGGCGATCGAGCACCGGCAGGCCCTGCGCGACTTCGACGCGCGCTGTGACGCCTCGCTCAAGCACTTCCTGGCCACCGGCCAGAGCCACGGCAGCGACGAGTTGCTGGCCGAGCTGCGCCAGCGCACCGAGGCGCGGCGCGCGCAGCTGCAAGCCGCGGCCGGCTCCGCGTGAGTTTCCAGGTCCGCTGGAGCGCGGCAGCCCGCGCCGACTTGCTTCGCCTGCACGACTTCCTGCTCGATCGCGCCCAGACCGTTGAGGACCTGGGCGCCGCCGACCTGGCGATCGCCGCCGTCGAGCACGCGGTGGCCAACCAGCTGTCCCGGACCCCGTTCATCTTCCGCCGCGTCGGCGCCTCGCTCACGACGCGCGAACTCATCATCCCGCACGGCACCACCGGCTACGTCGCGCGCTACGAGATCCTGCCCGAGATCGTCCTGATCCTCGGCGTGCGGCACCAGCGGGAAGAGGACTACCACTAGCCCGACCCGACCCGGGCAAGGCTGCGGGGCCATCTCCGCCGCACGTGCGGATGTCACGGCGGTGCGATAATGGATACAGTGCACGTATTGTGACGTGTTATAGTCGACGGATGTTGACCACATCCTCGCGCGCGCTGTCCCGCTGAAACATGAATCTCTCTCGCACGAGCATCAAGACCAAGCTCATCCTCGCCTTTGCCCTGCTGGCCGCCATCGTCGCGATGGTGTCGCTCCAGGCGCTTTCCTCCCTCTCCGGCGCCAGTCACCAGTTCCGCGTGTTCGTCGACGGCGTGTCGCAGCGCGAGGCGCTGGCCAACCAGGTCATGGACGCCGCTGCGCAGCGCGCGATCGCCGCGCGCAACCTGGTGCTGGTGACCTCGGATCAGGACCGCGAGATCGAGAAGGCCGCGGTGGTTCGCGCCCACGAAGAGACCGGCGCCGCGCTGAAACGCCTCAACGGCGCCGTGCACGCCAAGGGCTCGGACGCCACCGCGCGCGATCGCGAGCTGCTGGCAAAGATCGAGGAGGTCGAGCAGCGCTACGGCCCGGTGGCGCTGGCCATCGTGGACATGGCGCTGCACGGCCGCAACCAGGACGCCATCGAGAAGATGAACGCCGAGTGCCGGCCGCTGCTGGCCGAGCTGTTGAAGGCGGCATCGAGCTACATCCAGTACAGCGCCGAGCGCAGCGATGCGGCGGCGAAGGCTGCCGAGGCGGCAGTCGCGCAGGACCGTCTCGTGCTGACGCTGGCCAGCGTGGCCGCGGCTGCCGGCGCCATCTTCCTGGGCTGGATGCTGAGCCGCTCCATCACCAGCCCGTTGCGCCGCGCCGTCGCGCTGGCCGAGGCTGTTGCCTCCGGCGACCTGACCACGCGCATCGATGTGGATCGCCAGGACGAGACCGGCCAGCTGCTGGCGGCGTTGCGTCGCATGAACGAGAGTCTCGCGGACATGGTGTCGCGCGTGCGGGCCTCGGCCGACGGCATCGTCACTGCCTCGGAGCAGATCGCCAGCGGCAACCAGGACCTGTCGACCCGCACGGAGCATCAGGCCGGCGCCCTGCAGCAGACCGCTTCGTCGATGCAGGAGATGACCGACGCGGTGCAGGTCACTGCCGTGAGTTCCGGCCAGGCCAGCCAACTCGCCCACGACGCCGCGCAGACCGCGGGCCTCGGTGGCGAAGCGGTGCAGCGTGTGGTGTCGACCATGGGCGAGATCACCGAGTCCAGCAGGCAGATCGCCGAGATCGTTGGCGTGATCGACAGCCTGGCCTTCCAGACGAACATCTTGGCGCTCAACGCCGCTGTCGAGGCAGCGCGCGCCGGCGAGCAGGGCCGCGGCTTCGCGGTGGTTGCCGCCGAGGTGCGCAGCCTCGCCCAGCGCAGCGCCCAGGCCGCCAAGGAGATCAAGGTGCTGATCGGCCGCAGCGTCGAGAAGGTGGAGGCGGGCGAGGCGCAGGTGGCCGAGGCCGGCCGCACGATGACCGGCCTGGTCTCCGGCGTGCGCCGGGTCAGCGACTTGATCGCGCAGATCAACGAGTCCGCGCGCGAGCAAAGCGGCGGCATCCGTCAGGTGAACCAGGCCGTGGCCTCGCTGGACAGCGGCACGCAGCAGAACGCCGCGCTGGTCGAGGAAAGCAGCGCCGCGTCGAGCAGCCTGCTCCAGCAAGCCGGCGCGCTGCAGCAGGCGATGGCCTTCTTCCGCACGAACGCCGAGCCAGCCGCGGCCTGATCAATCGAGTGAGACCCACAGAATGAACCAAGAAACCCCCGACAACGCAATCTTCATCATCGAGAGCGGCGCCGCGCTGCAACTCGTGCGCGACTACATCGCCGACCGCGGCCGCGTGGCCACCGTCGTCGCCGGCCTGGCCAAGGAGCTGGGCATCTCGCGCGCGACGACCGATCACCGCACCGGCGTGCTGCAAGGTGTCGTCTTCGACGGCGAGATCCACCCCGACTTCCGCAAGCCCGACCGCCGCGGCGTGAGCTATGCGCGCAAGGGCTCGCCGTGGGCCAAGCGGCTGAAGGAGCAGGTCGGCCACGCCGACCAGTCGCAGCTGATCGCTCAGACCTTCGGCATCCCGCTGTCGATCGGCTACACCGGCCGCGGCGCCGGTGGCGAGGAGTACGAGGGCTGGCGCTGCATCGGCTCGCCGCTGTCGGAGTGCGGCTTCCTGTGGATGAGCCACGACGGTCCGTTTGCCATGTGGACCCCGGACGTGCCGGCGATCGTCGCCGCGGCGCGCGCCGACAACGAGACCGTGGCCGAGCCGGCCGCATCGTTCAAGCTCGAGTTCCCCGGGTGCCGGCGGATCCGCAAGGAGGAGTGGGAGATCATGGTCCTGCAGCACAAGCTGCAGAAGGCGGCCTGATCCCATGGACGACCGGATCAACGACGTCGATTCGAACTGCGCGCTGCAATATGCCCTGTACGTCCTGGGCCAGCGGCACCAGGAGCTACTGCTCTGCCATCGCGACCTGCACAAGGGCATCAAGGGGAGCCAGGCACCACTCGCCGCGGCGCACTACAAGCTGAACAACGCGGCGATGATCCTGCTGTCGCAGCTCCTGCGCGAGCGCGGCGCCGAGCAGGTGGGCTTCCTCGACTGCTTTGGCGGCAGCGAGGCGTTCGATCGGAACGAGGAGCCGCTCCCGGCGCACCGGCTCTGGTCGCGCGACATGGCCGACTGGCTGCACCAGTTCGAGGTCATCTCGCAGGCGGCTTCGAGCGTCGGCAACCACAGCACAGATGTCGCCAAGTTCATCTGCGACCGCATCGGGGTCGAGTACGCTGGGTCTCGGGGCACCGAGCAGAAGGGATGAGTTTCCATCCCCCTGATCTACGTCTGGGCGGCCTGGCGCACCAGGTCTCCTCCATTTGGCGCAGCCACTCCATCACGGCGACCCGCGGCGAGTTCCTCTGGCGCGAGATCGCCGCGCGGCGCGAGATGTGGGACCGCCATTGGCTGATGGCGGGCTACCTGGAAGATCGGCCAGTTGACTTCACCGGCTTCGAGCTGCTGGTGCGCGCCGACCCCGCGCCGGCGTTGTCTGTTCCTGTGGCGCATCTCGCCTCTACCGACTAACCCGGCGGCCGCAAGCTGCCAACCAACCTGCGAGAACCCACTTGACCACCAAACCCCACCCCATGCAGCAGTTCCACGACATGCTGCAGCACATCCTCGATCACGGCTCGCGCCAGCTCAACGCGCGCACCGGCGAGGAGGTGCTCTTCGTGCCGGGCTACACCCTGCGCTTCGACATGGCCGACGGCTTCCCGGCTATCACGACGAAGCAGCTGTTCTTCAAGATGGCCAAGGGCGAGCTCTTCGGCTTCTTCCGCGGCTTCACCAGCGCGGCGCAGTTCCGCGAGATCGGCTGCACCGTCTGGAACGACAACGCCAACAAGACCAAGGCCTGGCTGGCCAATCCCTACCGGCAGGGCGAGGACGACCTCGGTCGCTTCGGCTACCTGCAGTGGACGGACTGGCGCGACTGGCGTGAGGCGACCACGCCGGCGCAGCGCGACGAGATGCTGGCCCAGGGCTACGAGGTGAGAGCGCACGACGCCGAGCGCGGCGTGTGGATCTTGCGTCGCAGCATCAACCAGCTCGAGACCAGCCTGCACGCCGTGATGACCAACCCGAGCGATCGGGGCATCATCCTGAGCGGCTGGAACCCGGCCGAGATCGACCAGGGCGCGCTGCGCAGCTGCCACGTGAGCTACATGCTCCAGGTCGACGTCGCCACCGGCACGCTGCACCTGACGCTCTGGCAGCGCAGCTTCGATGCGCCGCTCGCCTACAACGTCGCCATCGGCGCGATGTACCTGGAGATCATGGCGCGCCTGGCGGGCCTGAAGGCTGGCACGTTCACGCACTTCATCTCGGACGCGCACATCTACGCCAAGCACATCCCGGGCGTGAAGGAGATGCTCGCGCGCGAGCACTTCCCGCAACCAACCCTGGACCTGGGCAACATCCCGACGCTGACCTCGGCCGCCGAGATCCCCGGCATCTTCGCGACGCTCGATCCCAATCAGGTGAAGCTGGTCAACTACCAGCACCACCCGAAGATCGCATTCGAGATGACGCCGTAACGCCACCCGGCCACCAACCCCCAGCCCGCGCGCTCGACTTCGGTCGGCCGCGGGCTTCTTCTTTGCGGCCATGACTGATTTGCTCAGCCGAATAAGGGGGTGAGGATTGCCTTTGAGTCTGCTCTTTGACGCCCGTCGCGTTGCTCGGTGTATTTGCGAAACGGGGTGTACCTTGTTCTGAGAGCTACTCAATCCTCGCAACCTCTGAAATTCGAAATGAAGCTCACTTTCTCTGTCCGCTGGCTCCACCTTGCCCGAATTGCCCTAGCGATCACGATGACTCTCGATGCGTCGGTGAGCGCGATCAACCTGCTCGATCCATCTCCGCCTCCGGCGTCAACACGCGCAGTACCGCTGTGGGGCGCCGCCACATCGGAAGACGACACGCAGTGGCCTTCCTGCACTCTCCCCGATCGGTACGTTGATGCCGCTTCCGGGCCCAATCCCGCTCTTCCCCCGAAGGACGGCGGCTCCCCGGTTCTCTTCGTTATCCGCGCAATCAAGGATCTGGCGCTGATCCTGAAGGCACTTCTTCCCTCTGGACCTCCCTCACGGCCGGCCCCCTCGCGGCCCCGCGGCCGTCTGCCATGCAGGTGTCAAAGGAGACATCAAGGGCGACGGTCGTTGCGCCGCGGGCGCGATATGAGGGCGCCACCGGCGAATGGTCCATCGTGGTCTGCTCGAACAAGGACTACATCGAGTCGCTTCCGCCCAAGGCCTCGCGCTGGCTGCGCGCGCATGCGGACTACGACGACGATCATCCCTGGGAAGCACTCGATGTCGTCGCGACGCTGCTCGGCCACAACCCTCCCGCAGAGGTCGTCGACGAGGTGCGCCGCGCCATTACGCGCAGCTTCAACTACATGGAACTGGCGCTGGATGGGGCGATGAAGGCCATGAACCCGGCGGGCCAGTCGGCCAACGACTCACAGCTGGGCGAACTCGCCGAAGCCGCCTGAAGCCGCGCGTCCTGCGCTCGATTGCATGCCGGTGTGAGTCATCCCGCGGGGTACAGCCAACCCCAAAGGAGAACCCATGGAACCCGGTGACATCGTGCTGATGCTGTTCCCCTACGGGGACGGCAAGGCTGACAAAGTGCATCCTGCACTTGTCTTGGAAGTGGAAGAGCACGTGGTCTATGTCGCCTACGGCACCTCCAAGAGGGTGACCGAGGCGGCAGCCATCGACACCGCGGTGTCCATCTCGGACCCTGCGGACGTTCACGCAAGCGGCCTGCTGCGCCCGACCGCATTCCACCTGGAAACGCGCGCTCGCTTCCCGAAGAACAAGGTGCTGCGTCGCATTGGCGCAATTCCGCACCACAAGTACCGCCAGCTCTACCGTGCTGCGGTCAAAGTCGGCTTGCTCTCGAGCTAGGCCACAGGACCCGGACGCACCATGTGCTCCGGGTCTCTTTCTTTCCCGCTCCCGGCGCATTGCTCTTTCCGCCGTCGACCGATATACTCCATAACACGTATGCATAACAACACCCCGACCACCACGCAGCCCGCCGAGGACGACGACTCCGGCCTGGAAGCCTTCCAGGCGGCGCGCCGCGAAGCCGAGGCCGCCGGCATCCCTCAGGACGGCCCGCTGGGCCAGAAGGCGGCGGATCTCATCCGTTCGCGCGCCGGCGCCGACGCCCAGGGCGAAACCCCGGCCAAGCCGTAGAGCGCATCGTGCTGCAGGGATTCCTCGCGCGCTACGCGCAGTCCTGCCACCTGGCGGACCGCAGCGACCCGGCCACCATGGCCAACCTGCGCGCGATCCTGGCGCCGCGACTTCGCGGCCACATGCGTGAACTGGTCACCAGCCTCCGCCGTGACCGCCGCAGTTCCCGGCCGCTGCCCGGCGACGTGCGCCGCGATCTCGTGCTCGAGGCCCTGGAGTGCCGGGAGGCGATTCGCGCTGCGCAGAAGGTGATCTAGCTCCGAATCGTCATGCACGCCACTGTCTCGGCGCCGCAGTCTGTCGGCCCCGTACTCTCCGCCGGCTTCACGCCCGCTTTGCTTCTCTCGATGGCACAGGAAGCAGAGCGACGCTACCTGGAGTTGCTTTCGCAGCACCCGCCCGGCACGTTCCACGAGGGGCGCAACGAGCAGCGACGCCTGATGGAGCAAGCCCTGGCCTGTGCGGCCTGGATGGAGCGGAAGGGTCTGGACCGTCTGCCCTATGTGGGTCCGTTCGGGACTGTGCCCTTCACGCGCGGCATGCGCGTCCGTGTTCCCAAGGGTGCCTTGGTGTACGGATTCCGCTCCGACGAGCAGCGCGCTGGCCAGCCGGCCAAGATGACCCACGTCGTGACAGCGTTCTCGGTGGATCCTGGGTACGTGTGGCACGACGGCCCCAATGGTGCTGATGCGGTCCACCAGCCGAAGGTGCACTGGGCAGGCGCCGGCGGGTACTGGCGTTGGGCGTACGCCGCCGACCTCGAGATCGCCGCGCCGGCGAACTGATCGCGTCGCAGTGTGGTTCAAATAGTCGTGCATAACACGTATGCATACGCTACACTGTGCGCATGCAATCCAACAGCCCATTCACCAACTTCTTGTCGCGTCCGCTCGCGACGATCCTGATCGCCTTCCTCGCCGTCTTCTTCGCTGCCTACGCGCATGCCGCCCAGGCCAGCGCGATGCAGGGCAAGGTCGTCTACGTCGACGACGGTGACACCGTGGTGCTGCTCACTGCGGCCAACGAGCAGGTGAAGATCCGCCTGGCGTCGATCGACGCGCCGGAGTCCTCCCACACCAACAAGGAACGCGGCCGGATCGGCCAGCCGTTCTCGGACAACGCGAAGCGCTACCTCGAGCAGCTCGTGAAGGGCCAGACCGTGGACGCGCAGTGCCACGACGTCGACCGCTACAGCCGCCACGTGTGCACGCTGACGGTGGGCCGCGTGGAAGTGAACCGCGAAATGGTGCGCGCCGGCTGGGCCTGGGCCAACACCGCCTCCGGCGGGCGCTACCTGCGCGACGCCGGCCTGCCGCAGCTGCAGGCGCAGGCACAGGGTGCGCGCCAGGGCCTGTGGGCCGGCTCGAACCCGGTGCCGCCGTGGGAGTGGCGACGCCAGTGCTGGGAGTCGGGGAACTGCCCGCAGTGAGCGCGCCGCTGTCTCTCCTGCGCAAGGCTGCGCCGTGGCTGTCGGTGTTCGCACTGGCCTACATCGCCCTGGGCACGGCCGCGCTCTTCTACTGGAGCAAGCCGCTGACGATCTGGATGGGCTACGGCGAGCTGCTGTCGGCCGACGCGATCCCGATCCCCGTGCGCATGCTGTGGGCCGTGGCCGTCTTCTTCCCCGCCGGAATCCTCTTCAACCTGGGTCGCTGGCTCGCGCTGCGCGCCGGCCCGCTCGCCTTCTACCGTCCCTGACATGACCTTCTCTTTCCTGCGCCGTCTGGCGCGCGCCTCTCTGTGTTCCTTCGCACTCGCCGCCGCGCTGCCCGCGCTGGCGGGCGACGCGGTGGTCCCGCGCGGCCTCAAGGGCCTGGACCTCGGCCTGCCCAAGGCCGCCGCACTGCAAGTCGTCGAGCGGCTCCAGCTGGGCTCGCCCTTGAAGTGTTCGGCGAACTCCGCCGGCGAGGAGCACTGCCAGGCCGGGCCTCTCCCTGCTTCGGCGGGCTTCACCTTCGCCCGCGAGCGCGTGCACTACCTCGCCTTGTCCTTCACGTCCTCCGGAGTCCTGGACCAGGTGGCGCTGACGATGGGCCAGGAGATCTCGCCGGCGCGCGTCGACGCCTTCGGAGAGATCGCCGAGACGCTCGCCGCGGCCGCCGGCGCCAACCCGCAAGTCTTCGCCGGTGGCTCCATGGGCGACGTCTGGTTGCGCTGGAAGGACGGCAAGGGCGAGTTGCTGCTGACCATGTCGCAGTTCCAGCGTGGCGTCCAGGTGCAGGCCTTCCTGCGCAGCGCGGCGCGCGCCCCGGATGCGTTCACCAAGCGTTCGCGCGGCAACGAACGGTTCCTTGGCGACCTGTGATCGAAGGGATGACCGTGCGAGAGGAAGCCAAACCCACGAAGCGATTCGGCAAGTCGGCGGCGCTGGCTGCGCTGGACGCGCGCGCGGCGCGCATCGCGGCCGAGCAGAAGTTCGACCGGAGCAACGGCACGTCGCAGCTGCGCCCGCCTGGCGCGCGTGACGAGATCACCGACGAGATCATCAACCGGGCCGTCGAGTACGGCCGCATGCGGGCCTTCGAGCAGTTCGCCGAGGCGATCGAGGAAGGCTTCCGCTTCGAACCCAACCAGGAGTCCACGTGACATCCACCACCACCGAACCCCTGGCGCGCGCGCTGCTGCTCGCCGTCATCAACTGCGGGCACGAGATCGACTCGTCGCGCGTCCTGCTGCACTTCGACGCCAAGCAGGAAGGGCACAACGCCCTGAACCAGCTGTCGCGGCGCATCGAAGGCGTCCTGCAGGCGCAACCCGCTGCGGCGGCACCTGCCATCCGCTGGTCGCCGATCGAGACCGCGCCCAAGGACGGCAGCGTGATCCTGGTCGACGACAACGCCGGCGGCGGCGCGCCGTGGGCGGCCGCCAAGTGGCTGGCCGGCGAGGAGTGGTCGGGCTGGATCTACGAAGACGACGTGATGAACGACAACCAGCCGCTCGGGCCGAACCCGACCCGCTGGCTCGAGGGGCTCGACGCGAGCGTCAATGTCGCGAAGGAACAAGCGCCGGTGCGGCCGCCCGTGTCCGAGTCGCCGGAGCGCCTGGCCGAGCTCAAGGCGCAGCTGGACCTCGCGCTGCAGGCGAACGCCGACGCGCGCCGTGCCGGCCGGGCCGAAGCGCTGGCCATCCTGATGGGCACGTCGGCCGAGGACTTCCCCGAGATCTACATCGGCGAGCACACGGTGGGCGAGGGCGACGCCCTGTCGTTCCACTGGCGCGAGGACGCCCTTCGGACCCTCCTTCTCCTGACCGGTGCGGATCCGGCCGGCGCCCTGATCGAGCGGGTGACGGACGCCTGGTGGAGCCAGGAGCACATGATCGACGAGCTGCGCGATCGCCTGCGCAACGGACCCAGGAAGATCAACAACCTGACGGAGTTCTTTGCCGAGGCGAAGCTGCTGGACCTGCGCGCGAGCGACCTGGCCCCCAAGCTGGCCGCGCGGCCCGAGTTCGCAGCCGAGGCGGCGATCGCGCGTGCCGCCGGCACGCAGGAGGATCGGGCTTGACGGAGTTTCTGCTGGGAGACATCCCGCACGGCGTGACACGCTCCGCGCAGGACGAGGCGTTCCGCGGCGCGAAGGTGCGCTGCGAGAACCCGTACTGGAGCCGCCACCTGCAGCTCGCGCTGTTCGAGTCGCTCGGGTGCACCTGGCCCGCCGTCCGTGTGGTGCCGTGGAACACGCGCCGGCCGCTGCTGGTGATCCAGCAGTCCCCTGTTGGCGCGCACCGTTGGTTCTTGTCGTGGGCGACCGAGCCCGACTTCGAGACCTGCCCGCTGCCCGAATACTCGGCCAAGGCGCTGGTGAAGGCCTACCGCAAGCTGTCCTCAGGAGCCGCGTCGTGAGGGTGTCGCTTGGCTTGGTGCTGTGCGCGGCGGCTCTGCTGCTCGCGCTGCCGGTGATTCGACCGATGTTCGCCGAGCTCGAAGCGACGGAGCGCGATTGCGTTCGAACACCGCCCGAGCGTCGCACCGAATCCCAGCGCGCGCGCTGCAAGCCGCAGGGCCCGGCAGGCCTCATCATCCCCGGCGTGCTCTGACCGGCGTTCGCCAGGCAAAGGCGGACAAGATGCGCAAACCGGATACACGCGACGTATCGCGCCGTGTTATGCTTTCGTCGCCTCAACCACAAGGAGCGACATGAGCACACTCACCGGCGGCGCGCCGCCGACGACCCCCACCCACCCGAAACACGACCTCTACGCCAACGCCGCCACGTTCGTCGCGTCGGCGATCACCATCTGGTCCGGCCTGCAAGAGCGTTCCGCCTTGCTCGCAGTCCTGGGCGCCGTCTTCCTGATCTGGAGCGCGTTCTCGCTGTTCCGTCCGCGCAAGGGTGGTGCCGGATCGGTGGCGCACCAGTTCGTGCAGACGCACGCGCGCCGGCTGAGCCTCGCGGCCTTCGTGGTCGCGGCGGCCCTGACCTGGTATGCGTTCGATGCCAACCTGATGCTGCCGTCCGTGATGGGCGGCCTCCTGCTGGTGGCCACGGCGTTCAAGCTGTTCGGCAAGAAGGCGGCCTGACCATGGTCGTGAACGTCGCCGACATGACCAGCTACGAGAGCGGCCGCCGGCTTGCCCAATGGTGGATCGACAGCGGCGGCGAGCTCGACGTGGACGGCCCCTACTTCGGCAGCGAATCGCTCTACGAAGGCTTCATCCATCGTCTGGACCAGGAGCGTCGTGCGCGCGAACAGCGCGCCGGCGAACCCGGCCCCACGCAGGCGGTCGATCTGGAGCTGGCCTTCGCGTAGCTGCTGCTTCCTCAACCAACCTCGACGGGCCCCTTGTGGGCCCGTTTTCCTTTCTCGCTGTGTTCGTCCCCCCAGATCTCCACCTGCCTGTTCGGCATCTCCGGTGGCAAGAGAACAGGCATCCGCCTGCCCACACCCCGGCCAACCGGCCGCAACCAACGGAGAAACCATGACCAATCCCACCTCACTCTGCCCGCAAGGCGCGACCCTGCTGCGCGAGGCGCAGAAGCTGCTCGCCGAGATCGACAGCTGGGGCGGCACCGTGCACGAGAGCCATCTGGCCGGCCTGCGTGCGGCCGTCCGCCAGGCCCAGGGCGACAGCACCGGCGTTCCGGCGAACACCACCGCGGAGGCGCAGTGATGCTCGCTGTTCAATCGGCACAAGAAGCCCAAGGCTTCATGCTCGCCGCCAAGGACCTGGACAAGGCGCTGGCCATCGGTGCCGGCTTCCTGAGTGCCGGGTCCGAAGCGGAGCTGCGCGCGCGCCGCGACGCGCACCTGGCCGGCGTCGCCGCCTGGGTGTCCGAGCAACCGGACCCCGTCGCTGCCGGGCATTACGCCAGGCGGGACTTCGCCGCTCTCGCCAACGCCTAAGGAGGCCGCCGTGATCACGATCCACGAGTTCGGCACCGCGCCGCAGAACGTCCCCACCGGCTACAGCCTGAAGCAAGAAGCGCACGGCACCGCCGAGCAGTTGCAGCAGCAGTTCGACGGCCAGGATGTCGTCCTGGTGCGCGGCGCCAACGTCCACGGACAGCCCGGCGTCTTCGTCGTCGGCGTCTTCGCTCCGAAGGCCTGACCCAACCCTCCCAGCCCCGTGCTCGACTTCTTGTCGGCTCGGGGCTTCCTTCTTTCGTGTAGTTGTTGTGCAACTCCGATACACACAATCTTATCGGTACGTGTATAGTATGACTATGCACTCAAACAGCCGACCCCACTTCTTGCGCCGGCCGCTGCTCATCGCGGCCGCCGCCTCCCTGACCCTCGCGCTCGCCGCCTGCGACTTCGGCGGCGGTGGCTCGGACGGCCCCTCGCAGCCGACCGACAACACCCCGGTTTCGCTCAGCGAGCGCATCACTCAGCTCGAGGCCAGCGGCCAGCTGCCGAGGTTGGACCGTTCGACGGATCTGCTGGGCTCGGACGCGAACGCCAACGGCGTGCGTGACGACATCGACACCTGGATCGCCGGGCGTGCCCTGAGCGCGCAGCGCACCAAGGCGCTCACCCGTGCAGCGAAGACGGCCCAGGCCGCCCTCACGGTCAATCCGGCGGATTCGTCCGCCGTCCGCGCCGTCGCCCGTCAAGGCGCGCGCGACATCAACTGCATCTCCACCGTCTTCGCCGGCGACAC
The DNA here is from genome assembly GCF_000015725.1 of Methylibium petroleiphilum PM1. Lineage (NCBI taxonomy): Bacteria > Pseudomonadati > Pseudomonadota > Betaproteobacteria > Burkholderiales > Sphaerotilaceae > Methylibium > Methylibium petroleiphilum. The sequence goes on from NC_008826.1 coordinate 129,360, forward strand.
GGCCAGCAACAACGGCTTCGAGCTCCACAAGGCCATCGAGAAGTACACGTTCAACACCAAGCCACGTGTCCTCGCCTACATCACCTTCAACAAGGCGCTGTCCGGCGCCGTCCTGAGCCTGCCGTCGGGGGACACCTGCGATGAATAAGCGATTTCTGACCGCGGCGTGCGCCGCTCTGGCCGTCGTCACGGCCGCCCCGACCTTCGCTGCCCCCGCGCCCACGCCCTCGGCGTGCGGTGACCAGGGCCTCTACGTCGGCTTCTACAACGGCGTCTGGAGCACCAGCGCCGATGCCCTGCGCGGCATGGGCGCGCTGCGTGCGCAGCTGGGGGAGACCTATCGCGGCGAGCACATCCGCTACGAGCTCATGTACAACCCGACGAACGGCTGGGAAGGCATCGCGCAGGCATTCGATCAGCGGCTGGCGCAAGAGAACGCCGTGCTGACCAACCGATGGGAGTCGTTCTGGGACACCCTGCAGGGCCGCGGCCCGGGCGGTGCCGGCTTCCTCGCCACGCTGGGGCAGACCTTCAGTTCGATGGCCAGCCTGGCCAACGACCTGCGCGCCATCGTGACGACGGCCTCCGTCAACTCGGTGACTTCGCTGGCGGCCAACCCGCCGACGGCGCGCGACTACGCCGAGCAGAACACGCGTCTGGACACGATGACGCTGGAAGGCAGGAAGCTGCTGCTCGTCGCGCACTCGCAGGGCGACCTGTTCCTTGGACAGGCCTACCAGCACCTCGACGCCGGCGTCGCCGCCGGACGCGTGACGGCCGGCTCCTATGCCGCGCTGCGCATTGCCCCGGCTGGCTCCTATGCTCCGGCGCGCAGCCAGCACGTGCTGGTCTCGCAGGATCAAGTGATCAACGCTCTGCGCCAGGCGGCGAACGTGCCGGCCAACAACGCCACGGTGCCGACCTACCAGGAGCAGATCGCCCTCGGCGTGTCGGACCCCGACATCAGCGCTGACCTGCTCGCGGAGACGTACCTGAACGCCATGTTCACCGGTGCCGGCGCGCCAGCGCCGATGATCAAGTCCGCGGCTTACCAGCTGATCGACGGCCTCACGACGCCTTCGCAACTGGCGCGCTCCGGCTTCTTCACCGCCACGCTCAACTGGGACCGCAACGGCGACGTGGACCTGCACGCCTTCGAGCCGAACGGCGCTCATGTCTTCTACGGCATGCCCAACGGCCAGTCGGGGATGCTGGACTACGACGACACGAGGACGACCGGCCCCGAGCACTACACGACCACCTGCGATGCGAGCCAGCTCGCCGAAGGCACCTACACGATCGCCGTCAACAACTTTGGCGCCCCGGCCGGCACCCAGGCTGTCGTTCAGGTCGCCACATGGGCCGACGGTCCGCTGCTGACGGCGCCGGTGCTCACGTTGGGCCAGCAGGCAGGCAGCGCCGGCAACGCGAATCCGACGCCGGTGATGACCGTCACCGTGGCCAAGGATCCGGCGACCGGCCTGTTCAAGGTGACGGCGGCCGCGGCCAACGGCGATGGCCCCGTGACCGGAACCCCGCAGACGCTCCAACTGGAAGTGCAGATGGTTCCGCCGGCCGGAAAGGAAGCTCTCTGCGGAACCGCATCCGCCTACCAGATCCGTGACTTCACGAGCGACTTGGGCGGGCAGAGCTGGAACTGCACGCCGACGACCTGGAACATGCGCTTGACGAACACGACGTCGTCCACGATGGCGATCGGTTCCTTCGCTAAGTCGAGCATTGCCTGGACGACCGCATCCAACAGTTGCGGCGCCACGCTGGCGGCCGGCGAGAGCTGTGTTGTCGCCATCAAGTCGCCGACGTTCACGGCCAGCGAATCTTCCGGCATGAACGTGAGCTGGCCGACCGTCGGCATCCAGAAGTACGTCTACATCTACTGATCCGACGGCCTAAGCCGATCCCAGCCCCGTGCTCGACTTCCATGTCAGCGCGGGGCTTTCTCACTCAAAGAATCGAAGCGATACGCAGCGCGTATGTGCATGTGTTAGAGTACGCACATCACCGATCGGCGAACGGGCTTGGTGTCCGTACCCGGCAGAGACTTCAACGGCCGCACGGCCGGCGCGGACCACCGCTTGAGAGTAGCGAACTAACGGGGTGAGAGGGGTTCGAGTCCCCTGCTGATCGCCATCCAACAGCCCATCGATTCACCGGCGTTGCCCGCTTGCATGAACCAGTACGCGTCGATCTCTCGCCGCAGCGCGGTGTCCCTTCTCGCGCTGGCAGGCCTTCCCGCGATCGCCGCCGAGCCCGTCTTTGTCAGTCCAGAACGATGGGCGATCTACAACGAGCGGCAGGCAGCCAGGGCCAGGGAGATCCTCTCCCGGGGGCCCACCGAGGCTGAGCGCAGGGCGGTCGCGCCGTTTCTTCGTGACGGCATCTGCAGCGCCGCGGCTCTCTACACCCTCTTCCCGCGCGGGCACGAGAAGCCGTTCGCGCAGGTGGTCCGTCGCCTGTATGACCACAAGTTCCTGATGCCAGGCGGCATGTGGATGACGAACATCCTGGAGGTGCTCCGCCAGCTCCAGATGCCGGCGACCCAGTACGGCCGATCGAACCTGGACTTCGACGCGCTGGTGCAGGCGATCGACAGTGATCGCGCCGTCTTCCTTGCCGGCCCGACCAGGAAGCTGATCGAACTTCAGCTCGAGCCAGGCGAGAAGCTCACCGACCCGTCGAGCTTGAACAATAGCTATCACGTTGTCCGGCTCTCGGCGCTCCGGCGAGACACCCGCGGCGCGCTCTCGCACGTCGCCCTTTACGACGTGAATCGCGACAGCGTCGGGTGGGTTCCCGCCCAGGAGCTTGCCGGGATCTACTCGTGGTTGCCGTGGGACGCGCGCGGCTATGGCGCGATCGTGACCAACGCGCCGGTGCCGTTCTGATGCAGTCGCTTCACCTCGAACTGACCGCCGGCGTCGACGAGGCCGGCCGCGGCCCGCTCGCCGGTCCCGTCGTGGCCGCCGCCGTCATCCTGGACCCGAGCCGCCCGATCGATGGCCTGAATGACTCGAAGCAGCTGAGCGCGAAGAGGCGCGATCGCCTGTTCGACCTGATCATCGAGCGCGCCGCGGCCTACTGCATCGCCGAGGCATCGGTCGAGGAGATCGACCGCCTGAACATCCTGCAGGCCACCATGCTGGCCATGCAGCGCGCCATCGCCGGCCTGAGCGTGACGCCCCAGCTGGTGCTGATCGACGGCAACCGGTCGCCGCTGCTGCCCATGCGCTCCGAGGCGATCGTCAAGGGCGACGCCAGGGTGACCAGCATCGGGGCGGCGTCCATCCTGGCCAAGGTGCACCGCGACCGCCTGTGCGCCAAGCTCCACGAGACCTTCCCTTTGTACGGTTTTGCTGTGCACAAGGGGTACGGCACGGCCGATCACCTGGCAGCCTTGGTCCAGCACGGGGCCTGTCCCGAGCACCGTCGCACGTTCTCACCGGTTCGCGCCGCGCTCGCGCGCGCAGCTGCACACGCCTGAGGCTGCCTTGGCCGTCTACGTCGACGACATGCGCGCGCCCTACCGGCGAATGCTGATGTGTCACATGCTGGCGGACACCGACGACGAGCTACACGCGATGGCGGCGCTGATCGGTGTGGCGCGGCGCTGGTGGCAGAGCCCGGAGAAGACAAGCGGCAGCCACTACGACATCTGCCTGACGAAACGCGCACTGGCGGTGAAGGCCGGTGCCGTTGAGATCACCCTGCGCCAGGCCTCGGCGATGAACCTGCGCCGACGGGCCACGGGCGAACTGGGCCCGCCGGAGGAGGCGCTGCCTTGGCGGGAGATGTTCCGCGCGAACGCGCGGCGCGCCTGAGTCTCAGCGGCGCGGGCCGCTCGGAACCCGGCTGGTGTCGATCTTCGATGTCGGGATCGTGCCGTCCACCAGGTTGGCACGGACTGCCTCGCGCAGATCGTCCTCCGACTCGCTCGGGCGCACCGCGAAACCGAACTCCTCGAGCAGCGTCTTGAGCTCGCTGTAGCCCATCCAGTTGAGCGCCGTGTGAATCGCCTGTTCCATGTCGTTCTTCTCCTGGGCTCCATTGTCGCCCGAGAGCCAGCCCCCGCGGCGAAGCCGCACCGTCCAAGGAAGAGCCTCTGACGTGTAGGCGCGGGTGTGACCGACCCCGCCCGCTGGCCATGCCGGCGGGTTTCTTCTTTCGATGAGCGTACAGGCCCGCGTGACGCATCACGCCCTACCACGCCAACACCAACCGGTACGGCGGGCGCCCGCAAGGGCTCACCTCATAACTCGAAAGGAGATTCATCTCATGAAGAAGAAAAACCTCACCATCCTGGCCGAGTTCTTCGGCCACATGCTCACGGGCGCTGCCATGTTCGTTGGAATGGCGCTGCTGGCCGTCGGACTCTCGCGGTTCGTCGACTGGCTGCCGTTCCTGCACAGCTCGAGCCTCGCGGCCGGGTTGCTGCACGGAGTCGAGCAGTGCATACTGTTTGCCGATGCGGTGTTCTTCGTCTGGTGGCTGATTTACAGCACCTACAAGGCACTCAAGGAACTCATGAAGGACTGACATGACGTCGCTGTTGAGGACATTCTGGAACGCTTGCAAGGAGACCCCCCGCGGTTTCTTTGCTCCGGCGATCGCGCTGTGGACACTCTTTCGCGACACCGCGGATCGTGTGACCACGGATAGGAAACAAGGTCTGACGCAGTAGCCGTCAAGACGAACCCCAGAGGCCCCGCTCAGCTTTGCTGACGGGGCCTTCTTCTTTCCGCCGCGATGTCGCGCATCTCCGAAGTGCCACGGCAATCCGGCCGCGGCATTCAACATCAACCCAGGGACCGTAAGATCGGCCCCACGAAAGGAAAGAGCCATGAAGCACACCGCTTCGGCCGCTCGTTCCTGATTTCCCGCCCGGCTTCGGCCGGGTCCGCAGTAGCAGCCCTTGTGGCTTCCTGAATGCGGTGACCTACACCTCAATTGCGAGGTTCGGACAACGTCCGGTAAGCGGTCTGGGCCCCACAGAGTCTGGGGACTCCCGGTTGGCCGGGTGCGCGAGCACCTACCCAACTTGGAGTAATCATGAACCAGAGTGGCAACACCACTGAGACCTTCTACGTCAACCCGACCATCGGCGCCTGGGTCCTTGTCCCGGCTGATCCACAGCACCACCCGCTGCTGCTGCAGCTGGTCGGCGGTGAACGAGAGTTGATCGGGCGACCGATCGACGCCTGGGATTCGCTGGCCGATGGCATCGAGCGCATCCGGCGCACCGGCGCCGAGCGCGGCCTGGTCGTCACCGTGTGCGGCAATCTGCATCGGTCCCCGACCGTGCTGCTGCGCGCCGCGCGACCAAAGCCAGTCGAACCTGCTCCGACCCGCGTATTCGCGGGCCTGAAGGGGATGGACGCTGCCAAGTGGGGCGTCTCTGACTTCTACGACGACAACGCCGAGGCGCTGCGCTGCGCGATCGCAACAGGCAACCCCTTCGACACCGGCTGGTACAGCGTGAAGAAGGAGATCCAGTCCGCGCGCGTCAGCCGCGCACGGCGCAATGGTCCGATCACGATCGAGGTCTCGGCCAGTATGGACGAGGCAAGAGATCTGCTCGACACGGCGTTCTGGAAGGCTGCCGGCGGCAACGCGTACTGCAGCTCAGGGTGGGACGCGCTGACGAAGATCGGCCTGAAAGAGGATGAGATCGACTCGCTCTTCGACGACCTGGCAGAAGGGTGCGGCATCGGTGAGAACAACACCGAGTCCGACTACCGCAGCTTGCACTGGCGAACTGGGTTCGACGGCGTCTGCCGCGCGCTCGACGCGTTGGCTGGCGACCTGGAGGCGCAGCTCGAGAGCATCTTCCGCGGCGTCGTCGGCGCATGCGAGGAACGCTTCAAGGGTCTGAAGCGCGACAGAGGCGCGTCCTGCAGAAACTGCAAGCACTTCGATCCGGCGATTCCTGAGTCCAGGAGCCACCCGGAAGATCCCGCCACCTGCGCACACCCGAAGTACCACGCGATCCTGAGCGTCAACAAGCACTTCCCGTTCGAGAACGGATGCAAGTTCTGGGAGGTCAAGCACCGCCCGTAACCCCCTCCGCCCGCCGCGTTCCTCATGGACCGGCGGGCTTTCTTTGCTCGACTCCGCACCGGCTGGTGCTTGCTCGGTGTCGGATGTAGCATTGCGCGTTAGGCGCTTGGACGGCGCCTGCTGTCCGCTTCTGCATACCCCGTTCGCGGGGCGTCCTGTTCCCAATTCGATCACCACGTTCGGCCATTGGCTCGGATGTCGAGGGCATGCGGACACCTTCGGTATCCGTGCCGACACGGGTGGAACGAACATGGACATGATCAAGACCACGGCGACTGCCGTGGAGAAGCTGCGCCGCCAGGCGCGTGAGCTCAGTCGCGCCACAGGCAAGTCGCTAACGGAGTGTCGTGAGGCTGTCGCGCTGCAGGCTGGCTACCAGAACTGGAAACACGTGACGGCATGCCTAGCTGCTTGCGCTGCCGCCGCATCTGCAGCGCCTGCAGCGAGGCGAGGGCAGCCAGTGCGGGTTGAGTTTCTGGATGAGGCTGACGCTGATCCGCACACAGTGCGCGCGTCGGCCACCATCGACGGCTCGGACGCCTACTTCAAACTCCTGGAGGAGAGCGAACTTGCGCCGGTTGTGCACCATCCGCTGAGGGGCGACTTCTTCATCGACCTGACCATCGAAGGGCGAAGATTTCGAGCAGAGGTGGTCGGTCCCAACCCGATCCTCGAGGAACATGGTGGCCTGCATTGGGTGCAGCTGGGCGCCTGCTCAATCAACCGAGCCAAGCAGGACTACCCGCGCCCAAGTAGCGAGTTCGAGTGGTTTGTCTGCAAGTACGACAACCAGCCGCGAGTGAGCCTTGCCGGTCTCTCTGACGCGGGCATCCGCCGACTCGCTTTGGAATTCGGCCTGGTCATCGAAAAGCCGATGTCAGCCTTCTCCTATCGTGTGCACCTGCCCGCCGAGAAGTTTGTCTTCGAGCGGTCTCGCGCGTGGCTGGCGCTGAAGGAATGGGGGCGCAAGCATCCCAGAAAGCTCGCGAGACGTGAGCTCGGCGACTACCTTGGCGATTGGCGCGGAAGAATCGCGGGTGAGCTGAAGAAGGAGTAGGCCGCCTTCCCCTGTGCGGTGCCGTTCAGGGACAAGCGAGCGCGACAAGGGGGAGGAGGGTGGTGGTTCTGCGGCCTTTTCATGCCCTGCTCGTCTGGCCGCGTGTGTCGCATCCCGAGCTACCAGGCGCACTCCCGCGCCGTTCAGCAGGAGATCCGACATGCAACACCACATTCCCGCCCTCAGCGGGCGCCTTGCGATCCTCTCGCAAGACAGCCCGCTCTTCGACGTGCGCGCGCTCCAGCTGGAGACCGCAGAAGAGGTGCGGGCAGCACTGAACTCCGACGCCACCGCGCGGCGGATTATGGCCAAGGCTTGCCAGCCCGCCGCCGGCGAACTCGTCGGCGTGCGGCTGAACCTCAACATCATCAAGAGCACCGGCGTGCGAGTCCACTCGATCCACCGCGGCACCACCCACGGCGGGCACGCCCGCGGCAAGGGCTTCTACCGAGGCGAGGTGATCAACTACAGCCAGGTCGTGACGCTCCGGCATGCGTGGTTCAACGTGCACCAGGCAGGACGAGAGCAGATCGCCGAAGGCGGCAACAAGGGGCCGATGGCCAGCGTCGACGGCGAGTTCGTTGTTCCGATGGGGCGAGTGAGCTTCGACGGCGTCGAGATTCGCTTCAACCCGCGGGACGTACACCTCTTCGTCGACCTGGAGAACTTCGCGGTGCAGTACGCCGAAGAAGTGACGTTGGCTGGTCATCGGGCATACGCCCGCGGCCTCATCGTCTACCACGATGCGAACAGCGCACCTGCGCGGGCCGGCAACACGCCGAGCATCGCAATGTTCCGAGCGCCAGCCAGGCACTCCGAACCGGTGACCCGATACCAGCCAGCGACTGACCTGGCGGCCGTCGCCTGAACCCCTCCGCCCGCCGCGATCCTTGGATCCGGCGGGCGCTTTCTTGGCGGCAGGAGAAACCCCAACTCAAGCCCAGTGAGTTGCCGCCGAAATGTCCCGATGGCGCGAGTAGCTCGGGCCAAAGACAGGCCCAGGGCTGTCGGCCGCAAACGCGTCGGCTGCGTTTGTTGTATTCGCGCACATCCTATAGCGTATCGGGACGTGTTATGTATGATTCAACGAACCGCCTAGAGCGGGTTCCCCACAACAGGATCAACACCCAACACCCCAATCAAGATCAGAGCCGAATGAACCGAACCATCAACCGTTTCGCGGCCGTGGCCGCAGTTGCACTCGCCGCCTTCTCGCCCGCCAGCCACGCCCAGCTCCTGGGCATCTTCAACGGCGTCACCAGCATGGTGAACCAGGCCACCGGGAAGATCGGCAACAAGCTCACCGGCGGCGAATCCGCCAAGGATCTCCAGGCCGAGCGCGACAAGTTCTTCGCGCAGTTCGAGCAGCAAAGCGCCGGCATGGACCCGGCCGCCAAGGTCCAGCTGCGCGGCACGATGGAGAAGTCCTGGGGCATGGCCGAGAACGCGCTGCTGATGAGCAACGCGCAGGCTCAGGCGGCCAAGGACGCGCCGCTGGTGGACTTCAAGAAGGTGGCCGCCGACTCGATGGGCGGCTTCGCGACCCAAGTCGGCATGAACTCCGTCTTCGGCGGTGCAGGGCTCGGCGACGTGCTCAGCTCCGCGACCATGGACGGCGTCATCAACGGCATGGGCGGCCAGTCCGGCAGCGCCCAGGCAATGGCTTCCCGGGCCGGCTCGCCGGGTCTTCTGGGTACCGCCGACGTCGGTTCGGCCGTTTCGTCCGGCGTGACCGCTGGCGCAACCCGGGCCGCCGCCGGCACCGTGACCAACAGCGTCAGCTCGGCCGTGGGCGGTTTCATGGGCAAGCTGGGCTTCGGCGGCCCGCGCGAGTTCGAGGCCACCGACGCGGTTCACCCGCTGACCTTCTTCGGCAAGCACCCGGGCGAGCTCGATGCGAAGGACCTGTACCGCGAGAACGGCTTCCTCGGCTGGAAGCGCATCGACGCGTCCGCCGATCTCGGCGCCGAGGCCTATGCGCCGATCACGGGGCAGGGGCCGGCGAAGGCATCGGTATTCAACTTCGACAAGGCGACCGGCAAGGTGATCGTGGCGTTCCGCGTGCTCGCGGTCGCGCCCACCGACTTCTCCAAGGTGATCGAGGCGTACAGCAAGCAGCTGGGCGCCCAGCCGCGCTACGCCAGCACCGGCTCGGTCCTGCGTGCGGTGTGGGAGAGCGGCGTGTTCGTCGCTGCCGACTCGACCAAGATCAGCGCCGGCTGGTCGCACCTGGTTCCGCAGGCCTACGCCGCCGCCGGCACGCCGGTGGCCGCGAACTGAGCGAGGCGCACGTGAGGCAGGTGCTGCTGACGACGCTATTGGCGATCTCGGGCGCGCTGTTCGGCCCCTCGGTCGCGCAAGCGCAAACCTGCGGCCTGCTGGCCGACCCGAACAACCCGGCCTGCAAGGGCGGTACCGCCTCCCCGGCCACGCCCGGCGCCGCGGCGCCCGCAGCCGCAGCTGCGACAGCGACCGACCCCAGGCAAGCGCCAGGCATGGGCCAGAAGGTGTGCGCGTTCTTCGACACGAAGACCAACCGCTGCCTGACCGTCCGGCCGGACACGAAGGCCTACGACAGCGCGGTGCAGACCGGCATCGAGGCAGCCATGATGGGCATGCAGATCCAGCAGGATGCGATCTACCGCGCAGGCCAGATGGGCGTGCTCGGCGGCTTTGGCCGTCAGGCGCAAGGCCAGGCCGGGGCGCCCCTGCCGCAGATGCCTCAGGGCGTCACGCTGCCGGGCGCCACGTTGCCGGGTGTCGGTCTCACAGTCCCTGGTGCCGCCCCAGAGTCGGCCGCAGCCCGGCAGACCAGCGACAGCCCGCTTGTCGCCTGCGCGCGGCAGCGAATCACCCAGGCCGAGAAGGCTTCAGGCCGGCCTGCTACGCCGGACGAGGTCGCAGCCGCGATGCGCTCGTGCGACACGCCATGATGAGTCTGCTGACCCGGCTTGCCTTGCTGGCGGCACTCATGGTCGCTCCGACGCTGGCGCTCGCCGATGTCCGGCCCGCCGAGTGCGTCAGCCCGGGCCCTGGCACGTGCACGGAGTGGAAGGTCTACACCGCCGAGGGCGCAACGACGACTGACGAGCACGCCTACCTTTCGTGGACGCCAGGCGAATGGGCGAGTGCTCTCGCCAGCTGCAACGGGGCAGGTGGCACCGCAGTGTCGAATGGCGGCTGGCTCTGGATGAACAAGTCGACCAACGTCTCGGGTGGCCTTTGCGGTCGCGTGTTCGCGATCAACAACCTCTGCCGGTCGACGAACGCTGGCGACGGGACGAGGCTGCAATGCGCAAAGTGGGGCCTGAACGAGCCCAGCCGGCCTGGCTGGCTCTCCGTTGCCATGGACAACCGCGAGGGCGTACTGGCGTGCGGCGGCGTTTTCATGGCGATTGGCGGCGACATTGCTCCGGGTGTTCCTGGCTTCTCGGCGGCCGAGCCACCGAAGCTCGCCCCCGTGACCAAGAAGTCCATCGGCAAGCTGAAGGAGAGCCTCACGAGCATGCAAGAGGCGGCCAGAGCCACCGGCGCCAAGGAGAAGGCTCGCAGCTACTACGCTGCCTACAAGTCCTACAAGAAGGCCAAGGATCAGTTCGATGACTCGCTGGAGAACGTGCAGAAGGCATCGGAGTTCGTCGGCATGGTCGCGGATGTGAGCCTGGAAGGAGTCATCTCAATCTCGGCGATTGCTGCCCTTCCGCGCCAAGCAAACTGCATTCGGAACGGCACCGTCATGTCCGGCGGATGCGACCTTCGGCCCGGCGACATCGATCAGCTGCAGCGATTCCAGCAGTACGTGAACGAGACAGATGCAGTGAAGTGCTTCAGCGCGGCGGGAAAGATTGCCGCGGCACTGCAGCGGCAATGAGACTCAAACCCCAGACACCTATGCCCATCCTCAAACGAACCCCCAAGAACGCCGCGATCGCGGTGGCCGGCATCTACGTTCCGATCTTGCTGGTGTCCATGATGGCTCAGCGCGGGCTGCCGTCCGCCGGCGCGCTGTTCGGCGGCCTCCTGGTTTCCCTGATCGTCGGCTTCCTCGCCTCCGGGTACCTCACCGTCATCTCGGGCCCGAACGGCTTCCGCCTCGTCGACCCCGGCCGCACGCCGGAGCAGATGGCCGACGCCAACCGGTCCCTGTCCGAACCGCCGCCACGCCCCTACGAGCCCACCGTCAACGTCGATGGCACGCCGATGATCAACGGCATGGACGCCAACGGGAACCCCTACGGCGTCACGAAGATGGACTGACTTCGCCACCCCCTCCTTCTGCCCGGTGCGCTTGTCGGCCGCGCGCAGGCGAGGGGCCTTCCACTCCCAGGTTGCTCATCTCCTCTGGTACCTCAACCCTCCATAGGAGAACCTGCATGCAACCCAACCCCCTCTCTTCGGCCCTGGCGGCGATCGCCGGCCAGTTCGAGCTGTTCAAGCAGAAGTCCAGCGGCCTGGACGTGTTCCGGGACAAGGAACGCAAGATCCGCGACCTGATCGCGCGTCATCAGCGTTCACTCGAACGCCTGGAGAAGCAGCGCGCGAAGGCGGCCAAGACGGTCGACGAGGCGAACCCCTACTCGTACGCCCGCTACCTGCAGCCGCTGGCCGACGCGGTGCTCGAGCACTTCCCCGGCATGGCCGCGCGGATCATGGGCCCCTACGGCCTGGGCAACACGGCCTCGATCTCGATCTACGACCCGGCCAAGGGCGACACCGATGGCGTGGTGGGCTGGCTCCAGTTCCGCTACGAGTCGAACGACGGTCAGCTGTCCTACGTCGACCTGGACAAGCACTCCGGGCGCTACCCGCCCAACTCGCTCGGCGACATCAACGGCCTGAACTACGAGGCGGTGCCCCTCACCGCTGAAACGACGATGGACGAGCTGGTGCAGCTCTTCCGTCGTGGCGCCGGCGGCGTCTAACCTTCCCCAGCGGGCCGCCTCTTCGGTGGCCCGCTTTCTTCTTGACCGGCGCGGGCGCCAGGTCGATCCTGTATCCCAGAACACCGTGCGGAAGGAGAGGGCATGGGAGCAGCTGATCCTGCGGGGTGCGTCTTCAAGGCGAGCGGCCGCGACGCCGGCTCGGTCGAGGCCTACGCCGATGCGTTCTGGTCCCATCTGCGCGACAGGGTGAGCGGCCTGCCGGCGGCACCGCCCGACGGATGCGGGGTGGCCGAAGCGCCGCGCTGCGCACTGCAGTGGTCAGCGTGCGTGGATCTGGGCTTCCTGGCCGCGGCGCTGCACGACGCCGATGGCAACTCGTGGGAGGCCTTCCTTGTTCCGCATGCAGATGGATGTCTGCGCACCGGCTGGAAGCGGCGCTGGCAGCCCGAGCCGATCCCTCCGTACCCCTGGAAGGCCGCATCGGATCGCCTGGCCGACCTGGCGCGCCTACCGTCCGTCATCGCTCCCGACTTCCTGCTGCTCGCCATCTCCCTGGGGCCATCCCCGCCTTCATCCGCATCCGACCTGGCCGCTCGGGTTGCTGCGGCATTCGACGACGGCGTCCCGCCGGCTGTTGCAAACGACCAGCTCGCCCAACACAGCACTAGACATACATAACACGTGCTGATAAGATGCGCAGCATGAAAGCAATTCCTGCTGCGCCAGCCAAGCCGTCCGCCGGCCTGGCCTTCCTCACTGCCGCGCGTGACGGCATGCCCAGCACCCTCGGTGACCGGGTCCGCATCCAGGCGATGGGCGAGGCGATGCACCTGGCGGTGCGCTGCAAGTTCAGGTTCGACAAGGACGACGCCGGCGCGCTGAAGCCGTTCGGGATCAGAACCAGCGTGGGCGTGTTCCGTCCGATGGACGAGAACTACTACTCGGCGGCCTGCGTTCACGGCGGCACCTACGCGCGGATGTGGGAGGCGTGGGCTGACATGAAGCCCTGGATCGCCCCTCGCGCCATCGCAGGCGGCTACGGCTCCACTCGCGGCGACGACCTGGGCGAGAACCGCGTTGCGCCCGGCGTCGGCGTGCTGCTGCCGCTGACCGAGGCCGACGCCGGCGCCGATGCCGGCCTCTCGCAGACCCGCGACGCACAGGTCTGGTGGTGCACGTCGATCGAGAAGAACGAGATCGTCCTGTGCCGCTACCGCTTCCCCGAGGGCCGGCGCTACCCGTTCGATCGCGACGGCCAGCCGGCGCGCCGCATGAAGCTCAGCCGTGCCCAGTGGGCCGCGCTGTTCCCCGTCCAGAAGAAGCAAGACGAGCAGGCCGCCGAAGCGGTCGCCGCCTAACCCAACACCCCGACTCCATACCCATTCCCATGAGCATCCTCTCCGACAAGCAGATCCGCCACTACGCCGAGCAGCACGGCATGATCGAGCCGTTCGAGCCGCGCCAGGTCCGCCAGGGCGACGACGGCACCAAGCGCATCAGCCACGGTCTGTCCAGCTACGGCTACGACATCCGCTGCGCGCGCGAATTCAAGGTCTTCACCAACGTACACAGCACCGTCGTCGATCCGAAGAATTTCGACGAGAAGAGCTTCGTCGACATCGAGAGCGACGTCTGCATCATCCCGCCCAACAGCTTCGCGCTCGCGCGCACCGTCGAATACTTCCGCATTCCGCGCAACGTGCTGACGGTCTGCCTGGGCAAGAGCACCTACGCCCGCTGCGGCATCTAATGTAGTCAAGAGCTTTCTGAGTAATTTGAGCAAGGTAGACGGGCTGAACTGAATTTCTTCTTGGTCATTGACTTCTAACGGCTGTTTGGCAAGCCCGCGCAGCGGGCGCGTCAGTCCATAGTGTGGGGAACCGGGGAACCGCCCGAAGGGCGGCTGTGCACACCCATGAGGTGTGTACAGCCCGGTTGTCCACACGGGCGAGTGGAATGCTTGGGTTGCCGGCGGGCTTTGAAAGGTGTGGTCCTCCGTCGAGGTCAAGCTCGGCCCGTCTTGGACAACACTTGCCTAGGCGCGGCCAGGTTTGCAGGAAGCAGTTGCCTGCTTCGAGTTGCCTCTCGCCACGAAGGCGAGGGGGATTCTGCGGTCGTTGCTGGACGCAGGCGCCTGAAGTCGGCCGCACGCCCTGACCGTCTACCCAAACGGTCGGCCGGCTTGCTGGTGCGGCATCGTGACGTTGCGGTAGCACCCGGGAACGGCGAAGGACGTCCTCCTGACGATGGAAGACGAAAAGGGGCGTTCGCCAGCGTGATCGTGTGGCGCGGTGTCTGGTAGCGGCAAGGTGCGATCAACAAGTCTCCTGGCTAGCCGCCTCTATGTACTCACGCCGCCGCGGGGCCGACTGGTTACCGAGAGCCGTGATTTTCACCAAAGAAGTCAAAGAAAAAGCCGTAAAAAAAGCACGGCGTTCGCCTTGTTTTGTGCTCGCGCGATCTCTATTGTTCAGGGGATGCAAGCACCCTTGACGCCATGAAGACCGCTGAAGACAAGCGCAAGATCTCGGTGCAGATGTGGGCGCCGCTGCTGCACAAGTTCAACGAGCTGTGCAACAAGGCTTGCCTGAACCGCGATGCCTACTTTGACTTGGTGCTTGACCACGAGGCGCCGATGCTCCTGTCTGAGCTTGCCGGAAGGAAGAACTCCGCGGCGGCGCGCAAGTACGTGAAGCGGTGCCTGCTCGAGCTTCAAGACCTGAGGCCGGTGAGCTTCAACCTTCGACGCAGCACCGCGGAAGCGGTGGATCGGGCCTGCGATGAAGCGAACCTGTGGCGCGACGTGTTCATCAACCGCGTGGCCTATCTGTTGGTTGTCAGGACGTCGAGCTTGGAATCGCAGTGGGACATTGAGTTCAAGCACTACCGGGACGAGATCTTCGAGGACGGGTGGGAGATCAAACGCCTGCTGCTCGGTCCTCGACTTCTAGCGATCGCTGACTTCCTCGGCGACGACCCCTTCGCCGGCATCCGAGCCGTCCTGCGGGCGGCCGATCGCGACACCGGGGGGGGCCTGCACCTGCAGCCTCTTGGCATGCCGGGGGCGGTACGTGAGCAACGAGGCCTCGCGGGTTTCACCACCTATTTGGAGGACGAGTTCGTGCCGGGCACCGAACCGAACGCTGCGCAGGCTCGGATGGTGGAGGTGCTCTTAGAGACCTTGCGCGAAGAAGGCGCCGAACGAAGCGGCGGCACCGCAGTGCGAAAGTCTCCGAAGGCGAAGAGGTCCAAGGGAAGCAGCCGTCGTGTTGGTGCATAAGGAGACGTCGATGACAAGGAGCAGTGAGTCGTTTTCGGCGGAGCGCCTTCTCGCAGAGTTCGATGAGGTGAACGCGGCGATGGCGGCAGCGAACACGTGGATGGCGAGTCTGGAGCTACGACGGCATCAGCTTGCTGACCTTCTCGACACAGCGACGCGGCCGACGACGACGCAGCTCGTCGCGGTCGCGCCGAAGATGGTTCACCGTGGCGTGCTGTTCCGAGGTGACCTTCGGCGCATGTGGAACTTCATCGACATCCACCTGTTTGTGCTGCGGGGGCTGCGGGCGGCGGTGCCTGAAAGGCGGGCATCGATGGCCGCTGCGATGTCATGCCGCGGTACGGCGCGCAGCTACGTGGCTGAGGACAGGCAACGGTTGTTCTTGGGCAAACCGGACGGATGGGTTCGCCGCCACAGCGTCGAGCTGTCCGAGGGGTGGTACGCCGACACGAACCTCAGCGTCGAGCGCATGCGAGTGCTTCTCCCCGTTGCAGTTCGCGCGGCCGGGTGGAGGTGGGGCGACGACGTGCGGGTCTTTTGGCGACCGACTCCGTTGAACTGAAGAAGTCCGGTCAAGATGTATGGTATTCCATACAGTATCGACGCGGCGAGGTGCTGTGGGGGTTGCCGGACTGGTGAAGTCCTCCAGTCCGGCTAAGATGCCCGGATGATTCCAATAATTCCCGGTCTGAAACCACAGTTCTCCGGCCATGAGACCTTCCCTCTGAGGCAGCTTTGGCTGCACAAGGCGGTGCGCGCGGTCGAGGAGAACGGCGCGGCCTCCTCACCCTTCGGCGATGAAGAGGCGATCGTCCGCTTCGGGGTGGGCAAGAACATGGTCACCTCGATCCGCTTTTGGGCGACGGCCTGCCGCGCCATCAGGGAAGAGGGCGACGGCTACGCGCCGACCGGGCTCGGTGCCGACATCTTCGGGCTCGATGGCTTCGACCCGTACTGCGAGCAAGCCGCGACGCCGTGGCTCATGCATTGGTTTCTCGCGAGCACCTACGACAAGACAACTACGTGGTACTTCCTCTTCAACCACGTCACTCAGCAGGTATTCGAGCGCGAGGCCGTGGTCGCCGCACTGCTTGGCGGGTTCAGTGAGCTGACGCAGGCAGTGCCAACTCTCAAGCGCATTTCGCCGGCGACTCTGAAGCGGGACGTCGAGTGCTGCATACGTAGCTACGTACCGCGGCTAGGAAGCGAATCGCCCGAGGAGATGAGCGAGCCGCTGCTTGGTGAGCTTGGCCTCATTCAGCAGAACGCCAAGGGTACGTTCGAGTTCCGGCGAGGCCCAAAGCGATCGTTGCCGGACGGCATCTTCGCCTATGCGCTTCTTGAGTACTGGAAGCGTCAAGCCGCCGGGTCGGTCATGGCGTTCGATCGCGTCGCCCACGACTACGGTTCACCGGGGCGGGTTTTCAAACTGGACGAAGGTGCGGTAGCCGACCGCCTGATGGCGCTCGAAGCGCTGACCGACGGCGACATCCAATGGACCGAGCAGGCAGGAATCAGGCAGGTCACGCGCACGGGGCGGGCGCTCGCGAACATCGACGAAGCGATGACAAAGGTGCTGAGGGCGGCGTATGGGAGGCGCTAAGAAGATGTCCGATGAACAGCTAGTTCCACGGCCACTGTCGGAGGTCGTCTCGATATCTCGGCAGTTCCTGCGCTCCATCCGCCTCGACGCCGATTTCGGTCGGGAAGACGCGTTGTCCGGCTACGTCTGCCAAGGGACGGCTCGATCACTCCTGGAGAGCATGGCCCGGCAACTGGTGTCGACGCGGCAACGGGCCTTCACGTGGACCGGACCGTACGGCGGCGGAAAGTCGTCCCTGGCGCTGATGCTGTGCTCTCTGGTCGGCCCGAACCCGCGACTGCGTGCGCGTGCTCGCGACATCCTCGACCTCCCGGCCGACAGCCCGGTGAGCAAAGCCTTTGAGGCGCGAGGCGAGGGCTGGCTCGTGGTCCCGGTGGTCGGCAAGCGTGCAAGCGTCGTTCAAGAACTGCACACTGCCCTGAACAAGGCGCGAGGAGGCGGCCGTCGAAAGCAAGGTGAGCTTGTCACCGAACTGGTCGCGGCCGCGGAAGCGCACCGCCAAGGCGTGCTGGTCGTGGTCGACGAACTCGGCAAGTTCCTCGAGGCTTCTGCACAGGGCGCCGGCGACGACATCTACTTCTTTCAAGAACTTGCCGAGGCGGCAAGCCGCACCGCCGGCAAGCTCGTGGTGGTGGGCATCCTCCATCAAGCCTTCGATGCGTACGCGACGCGACTGGGCCGCGACGCGCGAGACGACTGGGCAAAGGTGCAAGGGCGCTTCGTCGACATCCCACTGGTTGCTGCCTCCGACGAGGTGATCGAACTGATCGGGCAGGCGATCGACGTCAATCCGTCAGTCGATAGATCCCTGCTGATGCATTGCGTCGAACCCGTAGCTTCGGCCATCCGGACACGGCGCCCCGGCACGCCGGCAAGCCTCGCTAAGAGCCTGGCCAAGTGCTGGCCGCTTCATCCTGTGACGGCATCGCTGCTGGGTCCGATCTCGAAGCGCAAGTTCGGCCAAAACGAGCGCAGCACCTTCGGCTTCCTCGCGTCGCGCGAGCCCAATGGCTTTGCAGAGTTCATCGAGGGCCAGCCAGCGGACTGGAGGTCCATCTACGAGCCGGCGCGCTACTGGGACTACCTGCGTGCCAACCTGGAACCGGCCATCCTTGCGTCACCGGACGGCCACCGTTGGGCTGCGGCGGCCGACGCCGTCGAACGCGCCGAAGCCAAGGGCGAGGCCATCCATGTTGCGGCAACCAAGACCGTCGCGTTGATCGAGATGTTCCGCAATGGCTCCGGTCTCGTCGCGGACGAGTCAGTCCTCCGAGTCTCGGTTCACGCCCGCAACTACGGGGAAGTGAGCAAGGCGCTGCACGACCTGGTGCAGTGGAAGATCCTGATCGAGCGTCGCCACCTCGGGGCGTACGGTGTGTTCGCCGGAAGCGACTTCGACATCGAGGGGGCCATCTCGCATGCGAGAGGTGAGATCGGCGGTCCGTCGTTGGAGCACGTGTCCGCGCTGAGCGATCTGCAACCGGTCTTGGCCAAACGCTTCTATGCGCAGACAGGTACCATGCATTGGTTCACTCGGCGCATCGTGCGACTGGCCGACCTGCCTCACACGCTGGAGCACTTCCGGCAGGACAAGGGCAGCGCCGGCGCGTTCCTTCTCTGCCTTCCCGATGTCGACACGAGCGAACGCACCGCCGAGCGTCAAGTGAGATCGGCCAGCGCCGAGAACCCGACCGTGCAGGCGTTGCTAGGAACACCGGCGAATGCCGCTCGGATATCGGAGCTCGCGCTCGAGCTGGCGGCAGTCGAGCGCGTGATGAAGACGCGGCCCGAGCTCGAAGGGGATGCGGTGGCGCGACGGGAGCTTGGTGGGCGTCTCGCAGCCGTCCGTGGCGCTCTGGAGGACGAACTCGCCGATGCGTTCGTCCTGTCGAAGTGGTACTGGAAGGGAGAGCGGACCGGCGCCGACAAGCACAGCTCGCTCTCGTCGATCGCATCAGACGTCGCCAAGGACGTCTACCGCAAGGCGCCGACGATCTTCAGCGAACTGCTGAATCGCGAGGATCCATCGAGCAACTCGAACAAAGCTCGTAAGGATCTGATGTACCAGATGATCCGCGGCGGTGCCCGCGAGAACCTCGGCTACACAGGCTATCCCGCGGACGCTGGCCTCTACTACACGATCTTGCAGGCCACCGGCGTGCACCGCAGAGACGAGAAACGCGGCTGGGGCTTCTACGAGCCCTATGTGACGAACCCTCGGCTCGAGGGCATGTGGCAAATGTGGACGGCTGCTCGTGAGCGCGTTGCGCAGCCGGCCCACGAGACGACGGCTTCCGATCTGTATGCCTACTGGGGTGCACCACCCTACGGCGTGCGTGCGGGGGTCATGCCGGTGCTGGCGCTTGCCTTTTACCTGGCATACCGGTCCGAACTCGCGATGTACGTTGACGGTGTGTTCACGCCGGACCTCAGCGAGGCGGTGATCGACGACTGGCTGCAGGATCCACAACGGATTCGCTTCCAGTACGTTGCGGCGTCCAAGGACCAGGAAAGCCTGGTCAAGGCGATCGCAGCCAGTGTCTCGGAACAGTCCAACGTCACCATTCCGGCGGCACCACTGGACGCGGCGCGCGCGCTCGTTGGTCTGGTGACGTCCCTGCCAGGCTGGACTAAGCGAACGCTCACGGTATCGCCAGCCGCGCAAGATGTCCGCGCGATGCTTCTCAAGGCGAGCGACCCGCACAAGGTTCTGTTCGCCGATCTACCGACGCTGCTCAAGGCCGACTCACCGAGCGAGTTGGTGCTGCGCCTTCGCGCTGTCACCAATGAGCTGTCGACTGCCTATCAATCGATGTTGGCGCGCGTCCGTGAGCACGTGTTGAAGGCGCTCGACCATCAGGACCGGCCTCTTGAATCGCTCAACCATCGCGCGATCAACGTCAAGGGCATCACGGGTGAGTTCCGACTGGATGCGTTTGCAGCCCGCCTGGAAGTGTTCGACGACACCGACCAGGCTGTGGAGGGGATCATCAGCCTCGCGGTCAGCAAGCCGTCGGCGCAGTGGGTCGACCGCGACATCGATGCTGCGCTGCTTCAACTCGGCTCCTGGGCCATCGATTTCCGTCGGGCCGAAGCCATGGCGCCGTTGCGAGGCCGCCCATCGACGCGGCGCGTCATCGGTGTCGTGTTCGGCGCCGGCAAGGGTCAGGACGCAACCGGCTCTGTCGACGTCGCGGAGAGCGACATTCCCGCGATAGACCAGCTCGTGAAAGAGCTGCTAGCCACCGTCCAACGTGAGCGACGGGAGATTGTTCTGGCCGCTCTGGCAGAAGCGGGAGCAATGTTGGTCAAGCTAGGAATGAAGGAGAAGGCGTGATGGCAGAACACCATGTGCTGGGCCTGTCCGGAGGAAAGGACAGTGCGGCCCTGGCCGTTTACATGCGGCTCCACCACCCGGAGCTCGAGATCAAGTACTTCTTCACGGACACCGGCAAGGAGCTGCCCGAGGTGTACGAGTTCCTGGGGCGCCTCGAGGGCTTCTTGGGCCGTCCGATCAACTACCTGAACCCGCATCGGGACTTCGACTTCTGGCTTCGCCAATATGGCAACTTCCTGCCATCAGCGAGCACTCGCTGGTGCACGCGCAAGCTCAAGCTGGAACCGTTTAAGAACTGGATCAAGCCTTGGCTGGCCGCCGGCGACAGCGTGCATAGCTACGTTGCGATACGGTCGGATGAGGATCATCGGGAAGGCATGGTCGCCCAGCATGAAAACCTTTCGGTGCACCTGCCCTTCCGCGAAGCCGGCGTCGACAAACTCGCCGTGCTTGAGATTCTCGAAGGCTCTGGGCTCGGCTTGCCGAAGTACTACGATTGGCGCTCGCGCAGCGGCTGCACGTTTTGCTTCTTCCAGCAGAAGGTCGAGTGGGTTCGCCTGAAGCAGATTCATCCGGATGAGTTCGAGAAGGCAAAGGCCTACGAGAAGACCGCCATCGAACACGGATCGCCGTTCACGTGGGCACACCGGGAGCCGCTGACCGAACTGGAACAACCCGAACGGATGGCCGAGATCGAGACGGACTTCGAGCTCCGCAAGCAACGCGAGTTGGCGCGCCGCAAGCCCAACCCGCTGCGGCCGGTGACCTGCGAGCCTGTCGACATCGACGACCTCTACCTCGAGGACGAAGGCGGGGGCGCTTGCCTCGTGTGCCACAAGTAGAAGTCATGAGCTCGACGGGCATTGAACGTCGTCACCGATCTGCCGAGGCCGATCAGGCGGGCTTGTGGTGCGACACAAGGCAGCGCCCGAGCACGACGCTGAGCCCTGAGGTCGAGCCAGACCCCAATGCATTTGACTGGCACAGCAGAAAACTGCTTGCCAGCTGTACCACGCCGTGGTGTCTCACCTCGAGATAACGGAACAGGAACAATCCGACGAACTGCACTGGATCCTCGACCAGGTGCGTGCGGAACTCAACGCCAGATCTAAGCGACGTGACTAGCTGCTAGCGCAGCCAGCCGTCGAGCTTGTCAAAGATGCGCTCACACAGGTGCTGAGACCGCTGCTCGATGAACGACGCATCCCACTTCGCGCCGACAGTTCCGCGCAGGGCCAACGGCGCCAAGTGCGGCACGTGTTGAGTCCCTGCACTCAGCGTGCTGAGGCTCGGTGGTAGCGAAGCGATCCCCAGGCTCGCCATGAGGGCACCGGAACTCGGGCCTGCGGCGGTACTGGTTGGCGTGGTCAGGTGCCAGTAGTAGAAGGCCTTGTCCGGCCACTCCGAGTACACCGACGAGTTCACCGGCATTGACAGTAGGGTCAGGTTGCCAATCTTGTCGACGATGGACGTGTTGCCCGGGTAGATCGCCGGATCGAACATCGCAGGAAACGTCAACTTCTTGGGCTGGTCACGTGTCGCCACGTGCTCGATCACCTCGAAGGCTGAAGCGTGCCAAGCCTTTGAGGTCAGCATTGGCACCGAACCGGGCTTGCCATCGACGTAGAAGCCCTCTCGTCCAGCGGCGAGATCGACCCCAACGTCGTGCGCTGAGACGAACAACCCGAACTTGCATACGGTCTTTCGCTGATACCACGGCGAACCCTTCGCAGCGTTCACCCAGAGCGGGCGAGCTGCGATGCTGCTGGTCGCATCGTAGATCCCCTGGCCAGCGAGGGCCAAGCGGAGGGCACCCTTGAGGTAGGCGGCTGTCTGGTTGGCAGCGCCTCCCTTCAGGGACATGTTCGGCGCATGCTGGTCGAAGAGCTTGCGGTAGTCCGAATCAGGGAATCGCCCTTGCGACGCTCCCATCCAAAGGGTGAAGAACGCCGCGACCGCCTTCGCGGCTGACAGAAACTCTGCCGATGCGCCAGCCAATGCCACCGGGTCGCCCTTGGCCCGAAGAAGCTTGGCGTAGAACAGGCTGAGGACAGAGTGCGCCATGGCATGCTGTGCATCGCGAACGAAGTAGATGCATAGGGCCGCCAGGTCCGCATCGTCGAGCGGCATGCCGAGCTGCTGGAGGTGCGTCACCAAGCCCAGGTTGGTCGAGTTCTTCGGGGATCGCCGTGGCTTGACGACGACATCGAAATACTCCGCTTGGTCAGCTAACGCCTGAACGAACGTCGCAGCCAAGGCGCTCGGCGGCGCTGGCAGCGTGGCCGTCAACCAGTCCCGTTCTTCGCTGAAGCGCTTGCTCAGCTCGGTCCCGTCATACACCAACGCGGTCGACACAATCACCCGATCGGTGAGGTCCTCCTTCCGATCAGCGGTGCTCTCTTCATCGAAAACGCGCTCGATGCGATCCACCTGCGGCTTGATGCCCGTTGAGTAGTTGGCTCCCCAGGCCTTCACGACGGCCGGCTTGAACACCTCAAATGCGGTTAGCGGAGTGCCGGTGGCATTGAGCGACTGGAACATGTCGAACGCCAGACTCTCGTCCAAGCATTCGATCACGACAACATGACACCCTTTGCGCAGATAGATCGAAGCCGCGAGCAACAGCACCGCCGAATAGAAGCACTTCTGCTCTGGTGCTCCCAAGGCTCCGATCTTCGTAAGGTCCGGGGGGTATCCGGTGAAGCGTTCAAGCGCGCTGCCTTCCATATCGTTCGCGACAAGTAGGCGCGAGGCCAGCACCTGGTCCGCAGTCTCAAGCTGCGAATCAATGGTATCGATGAACTCTTCGACGACCGACTTCAAACGATCATCCAGCGCCAAGTCCGCCAGCTTGACCCCATTGATCGCATTCGCCAGTAGCGATGAAGTGTTGGACCGATAGAACGCGTCGATGGCGCCGGCCAACGTCCATTGGTCCGAGACGGGGTTGCTGGTCACGTCACCGGCGCGAATGACGATGGGCTTGCGGCTCGGCTGGGCCCCCCCCTTGGTCGTCTCCACGGAAAAGAACTCGCGAATCAGACGGACCTCGTCGGTCAGTTCGTTCGCCAAGCTTGCGAACTCGGCATGGGCGCCGCCGACCGTGGTCAGCTGGCTCGCCAACCGTCCCGCGTACTCAGCAAACACGCATGCGAGGATGGCTAGGGACGTGATGCGCTGCTGGCCGTCGACCACGTTGGAAACTTTGGTCAACAGATTCGGCGTGTCGAAGTGGGTTCCCAGCTTCGGATTCTTTTCGTCATGAAGAATGACCGTGCCGAGGAACAGCGCATGCGTGGGCTTAGAGAGCGTGCGGCGAACGGCGGCGAAGATGTCCGTGATGAGCTTCTTCGCGTTTTCGTCATCCCATGAGTAGTTCCGCTGGTAGTAGGGGATGTAGAAGCCCCTGCCCATCTGAGAAAAGAAGCCATGCAGTGCTTCGGCGCTGTGGGTAAACGGCTGAGCCAACGTTCTGTCTCCCTAGTTGTCGTCGTTCACGATCGCGGCTACTGCGGCGGCGATGTCGTCGTCATTGAGAAAGGGCGCCTGGCCGAACACCAGGCCTTGTTCGCCCGCAAGCTTGGCTGCGAGATGCCCCTTGCCGAGCAACAGTTCGGCCCCTGGACGATCGAGCGCGATCTTCGAAGTGGCTTCACTGGCCACCTTCAAAATGAGCCGGTTGCCCAGGTTCTCTCGTAGCTGCATCGGCATAACGTCCTTGTCGGGACGCTGCGCAGCGAAGACCAAATGGATGCCAGCCGCGCGTGCCTTGACGCCCAGGCGAGCCACTGCCGCACTCACCACGCCCTTGTAGTTGTCGTCGAGCATCCAGTCCGCGAACTCGTCGTGCACAAGCACGATCATCGGGAGTCGGCGATCTGGCGTGATTTTCGAGTTGAAGGTTGGCAGGTCCCGGGCTCGGACTTCCGCGAACTGCCGGTACCGCTGGTCCATTTCTTCGACGAGCGCCTTCAGCACCTCGATGGCCCGCTCCTGCGTCGTGATGATCGGCTCGCGTAGGTGCGGTAACGCTTCGAGCGCGGCATAGTCGACCCCCATCTTCGGATCGATCAGGACGATCTTGGCAAGGCGGCTGGGGTTGGTCGCGGCAATGTCCAGCAGCAGCGACTGGATGAGCACCGACTTGCCGCTGCCCGTCGCGCCGGCGACCAGAGAGTGCGGCTCGTGCTGCGACAGGCCGCCAAAATCGCCGCCTAGATTCAGGTAAAGGACGTTGCCATTGAGTTCCTGCAGGCCGAGTGCGAACGAAGTATTGATGCCCGCCGCGTTGCGCTTGAGTTCTCGCCGTGCCCAGACATCCCACAGCGAAACCGCCTGGCGCTTCTCGCCGGCGATCGACACGATGATCTCGCCCGGCTTGGGCTGGACGGTCACCAGCTGCAGGCTGTGGGTCGTGAGCAGCTGCATGCGCTTCGACTCGATGTCTTCGACCCGAAGCCGATCGGAACCGGCCAAACGCACGAGGCAGCCGTTAGGTGTCAAGCGCGTGCCGATGACGTTGGCCTGCAGGCCATAGCTGTTCAGCGCCTTCTTCAGCGCCGCTGTCATCTCGCGGGCCCAGGCCTCCCTGTCGTCAGTCGCGGTCGAAGCGGACCCGGCGTGGCTTCCGATGAGCTGCGTCAACGCCGGACCGTAGGCCGCAGCTGGCTGCGGCGCCGCTACGTCCAGTGGCGCGGCGACGGCCAGCGGCACCGCAGGTTCGAGGGGAACCGCTGGCTCCGGAGCGGCTGCAGCAGGTTCCTCTCCCGGCACGACGGCCGCCGGGGCTTCCGGTGCCGCAGGCGCCGCGGCGACGGGCGGCGGTGCAGTGTCACCCACCAGCTTGCCAATCATGTCGGTCCAGGTGACCCGCGCAGCGGGCGCATGGGCGTCGCTCAGCTGCCATGGCTTGTCACCACCGATCGACTCCCGGACCTCGGTCGGGTCGCGTTCCTGTGCATACGCCTCCGCGATGCGCCGCAGGGCCGTTCGATCGAAAACCTCCTGGAAAGCGATCGCGGGAGCGCTGATTTCCACGGGTGCACGCATCGACTGTGTATCTGGCTGGCCGGCATCTGCGCTGTGAAGGAACACGTGGGAGTAGCCGCGCAATGACAGCTGCACCGTTCCTTTGCGGATCTCATCCCGTGCGCGCTCGAGCAGGGCGGTCTGGTCTGGGGGGATGACGGCATCGATCAGGAGGTCAGCCAGGCGCGCGAGCCA
Source organism: Methylibium petroleiphilum PM1 (assembly GCF_000015725.1). Taxonomy (NCBI): domain Bacteria; kingdom Pseudomonadati; phylum Pseudomonadota; class Betaproteobacteria; order Burkholderiales; family Sphaerotilaceae; genus Methylibium; species Methylibium petroleiphilum. The sequence goes on from NC_008826.1 coordinate 154,818, forward strand.
AAGGTCTCTGTCCAGTCTGCCAGGGTCGCCGAACAGCGCCTCCCTCAAGGTGGTCAGCGTCGCCAGCAACTGTGCCCGGGAGCCGCGCTTGGCGTCCGCGGCGGCTTCGGCGGCGACGTACTTCGACTCGACAACCGCCAGGTGCAGACGGATGCCTTCCGACGACTCCTCGATGCAAAGTCCGAGCAGGTCGGCAATGCGGCTCTCGCGCTGCGCCAGCCAGCTCGCGTAGTCGTCAAGAAGGAAGAAGACCTGCACCGGGCTCTTCTGCGGGCTGCCGCACACACGCCAGAACTCGTGCTGAACGAGGTAGCGGCTGAGCGTCAGGCCCAGCATCTCGCCGGCGGACACGCCGCGCTTCGCGGCGCGCAAGACGATGTCGCCCGATACCGCCAGCGCGTCGCGGATGACGCGATCCGCGGCCGCGTCGAGCCGGTCGACAGGCACGTTGAGACCCAGCTCGTCAATGCGGCGACGCGCGAGGACCTTGAGCAGGCGCAGCTCGGACGTCGAGCTGACGATCATGTTGCGCCCGTTGGTCCTGTGACGGCGGTATCGCACCACCTTGATGTCGTTGGCCAGCAGCTGCCGCTTGTCGAGCAGCTCGTCGTAGGTGGCCACCCACTCAGCGATCTGGTGCGCATCCCGGAAGATGTCGCCCAGGCGCTCGTTCTTCAGCGAGATCTGGCGTGCCGGAACCAGGTGGTGGCCGGCCGGGGGATCCTGCTGCCGCACCACTGCGCCCACCATGTCGACGTAGGCACGTCCGGACGCGGTCTGCTGTGGGCAGGTCAGAAATGTCGTCGACTTGAGCTCGTTCTCCCCGGACACGCTGCGGTATGACCAGCGTGACGGCGCGTGCTCGAGCGAGTCACGGTCGTTGAGCCAGTGTTGAGGCACCCACTCCGGTGAGGCGGTTCGTGCGACGACGTCGTGCAGGAACGCGATGTCGAAGGGGCGGAAGCCGTGCGCGGACTCGGGGAGCGAGCCGCTGGTGGGGACGACGGAGATCCTCAACTTCGACATGAAGTTGTCCGAGGTCTCGCTGACCACGGGAACGTCAGGGTCCGCATCGGACTTGCTCACCAGCTCGGCGTAGAGCTTGCGCAACTTGCCTGGGTCCGTGTGGCGCACCGCCACGTTGCACTGGAGGTCCGACTCCTCGCTCTCCAGGTCGGTGAGAGCCCGAACGGTGGCCAGGGGCAGCGCGGCCGCGTCGGCGTTGTACAGCACGACCGACATGCTGCTCGCCTCGTGCCGCTGCAGGCCGACGTAGCGTTCGATGAGCTCACGCACTTGCCGTGCGGCTTCCGTGGGGCTCACATCGGTCAGCTCATCGTCGCCCGATTGCACCGGCTGCTCCATCAGGCTGTAGCCGTTGACCGTACTGGACTCAGCTACAAGCACGGGCGCCCCGTTGCGGTCGGCGACGGCGACCTCGGGGTAGAAGGGGTGGGCCAGCTCTTCGGTGAACTCCTGGAAGAAGATGTTGCGGTCCCCGAAGTCGATGTGCTCGGAAGACAGCAGGTGGTTGATCAGGCCGGCCGTGCGCCTGAGCTTGACAGCAAGTGCCTTCATCCGCTCGGGATGCCACGGGGGCACGACGAGGCTGGGCTGGTCGCCGGTGACAACAACGGTCCCGGCACGCAGGATCAGGTTGACCAGCTTCGATCGCGCGACATCGCCTCGGGCGTTGTCTTTGAGCAGCCGCAGCAGCGCCGCAAAGTGCTCGGCCTGCTGCATCACCGCATCAGTGTGCAGACCGCGGCCGATCATGTCGCCGAGGGCCTGCTGGTACGTCTCCTGGAAGCGATCCCAGGCCTCGACGATGGCCTTCGCCTGCTCCGGGGTGAGGCGCTCCTGCTCCTTAAGCTGCTTGATCGCTTGCGACACTTCGCGGCCGAGGTTGCGGATCTTCGCGGGCTGCGGGACCAGGGAGCCCGCGTCGCGTCCGAAGGTAGCCTCCAGCGTGCTCACATCGAGCAGAGAGACCGACTGGATGCCGCCCTTCTTGCTGACCAGCCGACGCGGTACTTCGGTGCAGGCGATCGTGCCCTTCTGGCGCAGCCGCTGCACGTCGTCCAGGAGCTGCAGGCCGATGGCCTCGGGCTGCCCCCACCAGATCAGGTGCGTCTTGTCCGCCGACACGACTTTGTCGCCCTGGCGGATTTCCAGTGCGACCTCGAACTTGAGCTGGATCTGCTGACGCGCGACGGAGATCACCGGCTTGGCCGACTCGGGTTTGCGCGCGCGCTCGAACTCCAGAAAGGCCGGGAAGTCGAACAGCGGGTCCGGCAGCCCGGGGTAGTTCGGCACCGAGCGCTCGAACGACACGCGCTCTTGCAAGAGCACCCGCAGCGCCCGGTACATCGTCGAGAAGTAGTTCCCGATGTCGTGGTTGAAGCGCTCGCGCCAATCCTTGCGGCCGCGGGCGACCTTGATCCGGACTCGTCGATCACCCACGGCGCTGGCTTCGGCCGCTGTCAGCCGTTGGATGGCGGTGACCAGGCCCTCCAGGAAGTCCGTGCAGTCGATGGGCTTCCCAAAAAGGGCCTTCTCCCACCTTGCCTTGAGCTTCGGATGTTGGTCGAGGTAGGCGCGATGAAGGTCGAAGAACTGCTCGTCCTCATCGGTCCACTCGTTGCGCTTCTCGCGGGTCCTGAGATCGACCAGGTGAGCTTCCCACTCCGGCGACAGGACATCTGTGTCGTTGCAATCTTCCTTGAAGAACTCGGTCGTCTCGTCGGCCAGGCCTCGCTTCTTCTCCTTCGGTCGGTCGAACAGCAGGTGGATGCCATCGGCCTCCCACTCGAAGTCGCACAGCGCCCGCGCCACGTCGAGGTCCCCCGGCTGCGCGGCGATGAAGCCGCCAATGACCGGCCGCGCCTCAAGCTTGATATTGGCCTCGTTCTCTTCGAACCGGTCGCGGATGTCCGCGCCATCGATCGTCTGGCCGTTCTTTCGCTGCTTGACGACCAGCGGGGCCCGTTCGTTGAAGAGCTTCTCGAACGCCTTGCGCCATGGCGTGATGGCAATGCCATAGGTGCGGCTGTTTGTGAACAGCGCCGTATCGCGGGGCAAGCGCAGTTCCGGCAGCGCACGGCCGATGGCCGCGCGGATGGGAAGTCCTTCGGACTTCGAGGCTTGGCCAATCGCCGCACAGAACGCGGCCAGCTGGTGGAGCGAAAACTCCTCGGCGGCGAGCAGGCCACGGAGGGCTGCGATGAAGACCTGATGGTCATCGTCGGCCAGCAGTAGCCCGGTGCCGAGGATCGTCGCCTCGACCCACTCCGCGGCCTGGCCGTGAAACTCGGCTGCGCCGATGGGCGTGACATGGCCCAGGGTGTCTTCGAGGTTTGGCTCGAGACCGTTGGCCGTCAGCATCGCCGCCTTGTCGGTGGGCGTGTTGCGAACGGCTCCCGCGTTCTCTTCGGTTAGCAGGTCGGGATGCAGGGTCTCGTTGACGACGAGAGTCCTGGGGATGCGCACGTCAACCAGCGCCCGGAGCGTGGTGTCGCTGTGGATCTCACGAACGATTGCCGCGATGTGGCCGCTGCTCAGACGGTCAAGACGAAACAGCGCCGGCGCCTCGGAGGCGCCGTCAGCTTGCTTGGCAGTGGCAATGCGCTGGCGAAGGATGGCCGCGCCCACGCGGCCGACAATGATGTCTGCGATGCTCACTGGGCACCTCGGCGGGTGAATGGGTTCTCCACGAAGGCGCACGAATCTGACAGGCGCCGCACCAGACCGAGGCCGAGGAGACGAGTCTCCAGGTGGGCCGCGTTGTCCATCAGCGCGGCCTGGTCCACCTGGTGGCTCTCGATGTAGCGGGCGCCTTCTACGTGCCCGACCACGATGCCGTAGCGCCGGTAGATCTCGGCCAGGAACTGTGAGTACTCCATCGTGTCGTCGACGACCGTGACGACGAGTGCCTTCAGCAGCCTGTCGCTTGGCGCATAGCGGACGCGCCGGCTCAACCGCCGTGAACTGAGGCCAAGTGCCCGAGACCATGTGCCATGGATGCGGGCAACGTGCTGTTCGTGCCGGTTGAGGGCGCGCTCGAGGAGCCGGCCGAGCAACTCGGTGGGTGCCATGTTGGTCAAGGGCACCTCGTCGTCCTTCTCGTACTGGAAGTGCTCCCGCACGAGGGCGGCGCAGTTGCCCGTCGGGTCTTCGGAAGCCAGCGCTTCCAGCCATGCCGGTGTCGTTTGGAACCGCTTGATGAGCGCTTCGATGGCACGAACAGACATGCCTTGGTTGGTCTGGAAGCCAGCGATCGAGAGCGCGCGAACCTTCGTCCGTTGCTTCGACACGATCTCGCACAGCAACTCCACCGGCTCTTCAGCGCCGATGGCGTCCCGGGCTTGCTCAAGGAAGTACAGCAGGAGGTTCAGGCCGGTGATGGTGATGAGGTGGTCCAGGCCGTCGTACAGCGGCATGTCGCGCGACAGCACGGCCAGCCAGTCGTCGCACAGGCGATCAAAGCGTGGGGCGCTGGCCAGGGGGAGGTAGCCGACTTCCTTTTCCTTGTCCGCAAGATGCGGCGGGCCCTGCAGGGAGGCGACCAGCCGGTCCATTTGCGATTCGGACTGGAACATGCGTCGCACGAGCTCGGCGCCGAGTTGCGGACTGCGCACCGCCCGGCTCAGCATCAGGTAGAGCAGTTCGCCTGTGCGGGCGAAGAAGCGGCGATCGTTGGACGCGTTGCCACTCGCGTCGAAGCGCAAGTCTTCGTACAGCGCGGCCGGCCCGAACGGGAAGACGAAGCGCGAACTCCAGCGCTTGTTGCTCTGTCCCTCGAAGGCAGAGGTGCGCAGCAGCTCGACAGCGCGCGCGAAGTCGTCGAAGCTCGTGAATCTGCGCTTCAACTCGTTCACATACCGTTCCGGCGGATCCGTCGCGTCCTCGCGAAATAGTTCGACCCACCGTGCCCACTTGGCTTCGTCGGAGCCGGTGGTGGAGCGCACGACCTCGATGTACGGGTTGTTGAAGAGGATGTTGCGCAGGCGGACCTGGTGCTGCGGGCGGTAGCGCACGCGGCCTTGGGCCGGTTCCCGCAACGGGTTGCTGAGGTTCGACTGCAGGACGTTGAAGAACTCGAGGACTGCCAGATGGGGAAGCTGCTCGTCGTACAGCCGGTGGCCCCAGATCTGCTCGTCGACGACGAATGAGACTTCCTTGATGGTGGGTGTCATGCACCGGCTCCCACGGTCACACGCTTGAGAAAGCCGCTGCCGTTTTCCTCGATCTCGATGAACGCGAGCTGCAGCTCGCCAGCGTCGGCGGTGGGTTCGCCGGGCTCGCTGTCATGTTCTGTCATCTGCTGCTGCCGCACGTGTTCCGCCTTGCGCAACAGTCGAACCTTGAACGCCAGCAGGTCTTCGTAGCACTCGTTGGAGAAGCTGCTCGGCAACGCGCCCTCAGCCACCCGGCAGATAAACTCGAATCGAACCGGCGTCAGGTCGAACTTGACCGATGCGGCCGCACCCGGGGCGACGTGCACCTCGATGGCCGGCCGCTGCGTGATCTGATCGAAGCGCAGGCGCAGCCCGGCCCCGTTGCCGACTCGCTTGGCAGGCACTTCGGTGTCGCACAGCACGCTGATCTTTGACTGGCTGAACCCGCCCGAGCTCGCGATGAAGATCGTGTCGGTGTTGTCGAGCAGAAGGCCCGTCATGACTCGGTTCAGGCCACGCACCATGCGCCCGCGCACGTGAGGCGACACCGCAAGGTTCTGTTCGCAGCACCGCTGCAGCGCCAGGTAGTCGCCTGCGAAGCGGAACATCGACAGGCTCCAGAATGGATAGGCTGCCGCGTCCTCAGCTGGCAGCGTGAAGAACAGGCGCTGCCGTTGGTCGCTGAGGCGCTGCACGAAGGCCGCGGCGGTCTGCTCTTCGCGCGCCGACTCGTCACCTTCCAGGTATTGGGCCTGCTGGGTGAGGTACCCGGCGCCGGCGCCGTAGACCCGGTCGTTGGCCACCAGTCTGTCGAAGTCGATGCGCAACGATTGGTCGTGCTGACCGTACACGAGGAGGCCGTCGATCGTGTTGGTCGACTCCTCGCCGATGCCGAAAGAACCCAGGGTGCGGAAAACCGTCCGCGCCATCGCGCGACGATGCCCAAGATTTGCACCGAAGACGTTCCGGTAGATGCTGGCGCGATCGGTCAGCCGCTCCTCCTGCAGGCGCGCGACGTCGCCGCACGTCATCAGGTTGTCCTTCGCATCCGGGTGACCAAGCAGCATGTTGGCCACTAGCGCGAGGAGGTCGCGCATCGGCAGGTGGGCGCCGTTCAGGCGGGCGAGGTCGATCAGGTCCTCAAGGCGACTGATGAACAGGCCGGCATCATCGGCGCCCATCGCGCGCCGACGGTTGGCGGCGATCGGACACTGACGGTCACCGGCGTTCAGCTGGCATCCATCGCAGTGGCTCCAGTCGGGGTGTTCGGTCACTGCCTTGATGACCGCGCGGAAGGAGTGGCGCTGAGTCGCGCCGCCGAGGTCGTTGAGCATCAGCCCAGGGATCGTTCGGCCCGGCTCAAGGAAGGCTCGCTGCACGTCATCGAGGAGCCGAGAGGCCGAGCCGTCCGCGGGCGAGCGGAAGGTGCGCAGCCGGTCGAGGATCTGGCCGTGGTTGCAAGCGATGACGTAGCCGACCGGGTGGCCCGGCTCAAGCGCGGACGACTCCAGCCCGGCCAACACGGCTAGGCCCTGCTCAGGGGTCAGCTCGCTCAGGTCCTTGACGAAGGTCAGGGCACGACCGCCGGCGAGTTCCAGCGTCTTGGTCTTCTCGTGCCGATCCCATCCTTTGGGGTCGCCACCCAGCCGCTCCCAGAGCTTGCGTGCGTGGTACGTCTTGCCGTCACCGGCGGTGCCGGCGATCAGGATCGACCGCACTTCGCCGGCGGCCACCTTCTCGGCCATGGCATCGACGGAGGGCGTCGGAAGTTCGATGGGCCGCACCTGCGCCCGCTTGAGCGCGGCGTTGATGTGCTCGTCGAACAGGTTGCCGTTGGTCGGCAACGGTCCGTAGTTGCGTAGAAATCGAATCCAGTGTGCTGCGGGTGGCGTCACGGCCCCCTCCCCTGTGTTGCTCCGTGCCCGTTCCCGGCCGGCGGTTGGATTGCTGGGTTATTTTCGCCCTTGGCAGGCCAGGACTTTCTAATACAGCGGGAAATGTCGCTCCTTGTAAACCGAACGCGACACGAGCGGGCGGAGTGCAGATGCTCTGTGCCGCAAGCGGGGCAGCTTGGGGTAGGGAAAACGCGGACCCGGATCTGAGAGGGGTTCGAGGCGGCGTAGCCACCAGGAACGTCACCCGGGCAGGTCGGCCCCTACCGGTGGCCCCTTACGGGTCAAAGGGGGCGGCGGTTTCGTGTGCCGCGCTGAAGTAGGCAGCCGGCATGCCAAGCGCATCGGCGACACTTCGACCTCCAGGTCAATGGCAGCGGGGGCACGATGGGCATTGCAGAGGGCTTCTATGCCAACGTCACGCTGACGGATGTGCTCCTGGCGTCAGCGTACTACCCGATCCTGGTGGACTTGGCCAAGCACAAGCATCGTCTCACCTATGGCGAACTGGTCGAACGCGCGAAGGCCGAGTATCCGGAGAGGCCGGTGGTGCAGAAGGCCATTGCGGTGTCCACTGGTCGCCGGCTCGATGTGGTCCGCATGTTCACGAGCGAACGAGGTCTTCCGGACCTGACTTCCCTCGTCATTAACAAGGGTTCTGGCGAGTGCGGCAGTGGCTTCACTCGCCACTTCGATCCAGTCGCCGCCCGCGAACGAGTTTTCGAGTTCGACTGGAGCACGGTGAGCCTGGACTTCGCCTGCTTCGTCAAGTCGACCGAGGTCGCGGTGCAACCGCGCAAGAGGGTGAAGGAGCCGCGCGCTCGTGAGCTAATGGCGATCTTCTACCAACAGCACAAGGCGACGTTGCCGCCGGCCGTGCGCGATCGCCGCGAGGTGATCGTCGAGCTGATCATGGAAGGCTTTGCAGAGCACGAAGCCTTTGCGCTGGCCATCCGAGACGTCGGATAGCAGTCGTATGGCAACACTGACAATGATCGTTGCACCTGAGGCGTGGCGGTAGTGCGGTGCTCGATGCGGAGGATCGTGGAGGCTGCCGGATGAAGTTGGAATCGGGGAGAGCATCGATCGTGATTCGCACCGGTACCCCTGGAACGGTGGTTTTCGAGGTGATGGGTTCGACTGGGGAGGTGCTGGCGAAGAGCATGCCGTTTCCCACGATCTGCCGCCTTGAGGCGGCGTTGGCAAGCATGGGCGCCGCGGTCGATGGGACATGGCGGGCCACGTGTGGTCCGGAAGGAGGGACGTTGCTGCTGGTCGGTCGTCGGCGAATCCCACTTCATGGAACGCCTTCGGAGGCCGAAGTATCCCTTGCCATTCAGGTCGTCGCGGAAGCGCGGATCATTGACCTGCGCCCGGAAGGCCGAAGAAGACAGGATCTGACCGGGCTGCGATGTGACCTTTCCGATGGATAGGTGGCTCACCTCCTGAGCCAGTGGGCGTACATACTCTCTGTCGAAAGGGTCGGGCATGAACAATCTCGAGCAGTCCATCGAACGAAAAGGCGTGCCGGTAGTGGCAGCGACAGACGCCTTCTACCGGGAGAACGCGCAGTCGTACTTCGACCGGACCTTCGGTCTTTCCATGGTCCATCTCTATCGCCCGTTCTTGGAGGCGGTCGGCGAGCATGGCCGGATCTTGGACGTTGGATCCGGTTCAGGCCGTGACGTCAAAGCCTTTCGGGCATTGGGTTACGACGCCTTCGGTATCGAGGCGTCGCCGGAACTTGCCACCCTAGCGTCGCGCCACGTAGGGCCGTACTTCACGGTCGCGCGCGCGGAGTCCTTCGAGACGAACGAGCGGTTCGATGCAATCTGGGCATGCGCTTCGCTTTTGCATTTGCGTCGTTCAGAGCTTTACGGAACCATCAGAAGCTTGCGAGATCTGCTCAGACCCGGTGGAGTCTTCTTCGCAACAGTCCAAGTCGGCGTCGGCGACCAAGTGCAATCGGACGGGCGCCGATACACGTACTACAGCGCTGCAGAGTTCGAGGATGCGATCACGGAAAGCGGTCTTCAGGTGCTCCGGTCCTGGGAAAGCAAGGATGTGATGCGGCCGGACGGTCCGCTATGGATCAACGTCCTCGCTCGCCGTGGAGCTGAACCGTCCCGCTAAGCTGTTGGCTGGGCAACTGAAGGTTTCGCCAGCTCGGCAAGAAGCTCATCGGCTCCTGCCCGGACGAGTCTCTGAATGCTGTTTGGAAACGCGGCTGCTTCCCTGACTTTGAGGGGAGCTCCGATTGCGACCTTCGCCTCGTCTTGAGGCTCTTGCGCCCCTGCATGGAGTTCCTTTAGGACCTCAAAGTGCGCCAGGTACTTTCCGAAGGAAGCCAAGAGCTCGGCGTGGTGCGGCATCACCAAGCCAGCCTTCTCCCCTATTAGCTTTGAGATGCTGCTGCCGATGTCGACAATCCTGTCGAAGTAGCCATCGACACCGAGGCCGCGGCCGTAGACGATGCTCCAGTCCATGATCGTTCGGAACTTGCGCCAGGCTCCTGTGGTCTCGTCGTAGATCTCAAAGAATCGGCCATCTGGATCGACCTCCTTCAGCTGATCGGCTTCGCCGGAAAGCGTCAAGTCCCGGAAGCGGTTTGGGTCCTGACTGATGAGAGCTTCATTCATCCGACGGTAGACCTCATTGGACCCGTCGAACAGCGCGCGCAGAGGTCCATACAGCTCCATGAACTGCCGCACTCGCCAATCGAACAGCGTTTGCCGGACTTCGTGGTTCGCCTTCTTGTCGGCCAGGTTCTCATCCAGGATCGCACGCTTGGCGGCCTGCTGATCCTGATGCTCGAGCAGGCGTGCTTGCATGAAGTACCCGATGCCACCTGTGATCAGTCCGCCGATCAAGACGGAGATCAGCGTGGTCAAAGGTGTCGTCCACCACGCTGACGGCAGCTTTCCTTCGATCCGGGCGACCGCTGATTCAAGGCCAGTCAGCGACTTCGTTAACGCAGCTTCATCTGGTTGCGATCCCTTGCCGTGGCCTGTCGCTGCGGGCGCTGGTGGAGGACTGACCTGGGTCGTTATCACTGGCGCCACCGCCGCGGAGTCAACGGCTTTCGGTGGGGGCGTCTGCTGCGCGCTGGCCAGCGTTGTCACGGTGGCCAAGGCAAACGCGATGAGCCATGTCTTCATGTTCCCTCCGGAGCGCGTTGATCGCGAATTGTGCCGCCATCGGAAGGCAGCCACCGCTCGTGCGGCCGACGTGAAGAAGGGCGCTAACATGATGCTGCCGTGCTGGAATGTTGCGCACGGGCAGACCGCCTGGAGCGACGCAGCGGTCGAGTTAAGCGGTGCACTTGGAGAGGCCTCGATGCGCAACGGCGCGGGGAAGCGGGTCGGCGACGACCTCTACGTCCATCTCGAGTTCGTTGACGATCTCGCGGATTCGTCGCAACGCGCGATCATTCGGAATGCGCTTCAGCGGCTCGACGATGGAGGGCGAGCGTTGGCCAACGTCGCGAAGATCAACACCCGCTCACAGCGCGTTTCACTTCTCGCCTACCCGGAGTTCGATGACGAGCCGTTTCCAGCCCTTGCTTTGAGCTGGTCCCCAGGGAGGAGCGGCAACAGCGAGCCAGTGCTACGGTCCTATGTCGAATCGCTGAACCCACCGATCCTGCACAGGAAGGAGCTGCTGGTGTCGGATCGGCATCCTGCGCGGGAACGTTGGTGCGCGATGACCTCACAGGCCGAAGCGCTCGGCTTGTTCGACGATCCGCTGTCAATCGGCTTCCGAATGAACTGGGAGCGACACATTGCGGCAAAGGGATATCAGCTGCTCGGTGGCCAGCTCGCGCCGTTGGGCAACGCCATCGACGATGTTGATGGGCGGGCGAACCGGGTAGGGCAATGTGTTCAGCGTCACCTGACCGCGCTCGGGCGGTCGGCGCTCTCGGCACCGGTCCAGACTTTGCTGCGGTTGGGTTTGCTAAGCCGCGAGATGTCATTCTTCGACTATGGCTGCGGACGAGGCGACGACCTGTCAACGCTCAGTGGCGAAGGTTTCGCTGCCCAAGGCTGGGATCCTCACTACGCGCCGAACAGGCCGCTCTCCACTGCCGAAGTGGTCAACGTCGGCTTCGTGATCAACGTCATCGAAGATCCCGCGGAGCGCGTCGACGTGCTCCACCGCGCTTTCTCCCTCGCCCAGCGCGTGATGTCCGTGGCAGTGATGCTGTACGGACCGGAGAACGCTGGAAAGCCATTCGGCGATGGCTTCATGACGTCGAGGGGCACGTTCCAGAAGTACTTTCAGCAGGCGGAACTGAAAGACTACCTCGAGCAGGCGCTGCACCAGGAGGCAATCCTTGTTGGGCCAGGCATGGCATTGGTCTTCAAGGACAAGGATTGGGAGCAGCGATACCTCGCCGGCCGATACAGACGGCGCGACGTGACGGAGCGCCTGCTTGCTGTCCGGCCGAGGCCGCCCAAGCCAGTCAGGGAGCAACCTGTCCGTGAGATCGCCGCGCCACGGACGCCTGAACCGCCACATCCACTGCTCACGGAGCTGTGGCGTGCAACCCTTGACCTGGGCCGATACCCAGAAGAGGCTGAGATTGACAGGCTGCCGGAACTCATCGACGTCTTCGGCAGCTTGGGCCGAGCCATCAGGAAGATGGTCCGCAGCTTCGATGGGGCTATGCTGGCGAAGGCGCAGGCGGCGCGCGCCGACGACTTGCTGCTCTACTTCGCGATCCAGCAGTTCAGCAAGCGCCCTCGGTATCGTCAGCTGGAGGTCCGCCTACAGCGAGACGTCAAGGCGTTCTTTGGTGACTATGCGAGTGCCCAGGCGGCCGGTATGGAACTGCTCACTCGTGCGGCTGATGGAGATGCGCTGCTCACGGCTTGCCGAGAAGCGGTGACTAGCGGGCTCGGCTGGCTGGACGCCGACAAGCTGCAGCTTCATGTCTCGCTGGTCGAGCGGCTCCCGATTGTCTTGCGCGCCTTCGTTTCGTGCGGCCTCCTGGTCTACGGTGACCTGGGCAAAGTGGATCTCGTCAAGGTGCACTGCGGCTCAGGGAAACTGACGCTGATGCAGTTCGAAAACTTCGATGCACAGCCACTGCCGCTGATGACCAGGCGCATCAAGGTGAACGTACGCCGCGCCGACTACGACCTCTTCGTGTACGGGGCCGAATACCCCAAGCCGCCTCTCTATCTCAAGGGTCGCTACATGCACGAAGAAATGGCGCACTACGAAGAGCAGGAAGCCTTCGATCGGGCACTGGAGGAAGCTGGTGTCCTGGGCAGCGCCGAACATGGACCGACCTATGAGCAGCTGGAGAAGAGCTTGGCAAGGCGCAGGCTGGAGGTCAAAGGCTTTTCCCTTCGCCGCAGCACGACCATCCCATCGCTCGACGAAGCGTGTGGCGCGACGCTTTCCTACCGCAGCTTCATCGAGTGCGGCGAAACCCAGGCGCGGCTGCGGCTGCCCAACACCCCGCTGAATCCGGAGAGCTATAACGCCTTGTACGACTTGGCCGTGAAGCTGCTCGATCCGATCGTGGAGTACTTCGGCGCGATCCGCTTGACCTATGGCTTCTGTTCCCCTGGTCTGGGCGCGCACATCAAGAGGCGGGTGGCACCCGACTTGGACCAGCATGCGGCACATGAACTGAACCGGCGCGGCCAGCCGCTTTGCGAGCGCGGTGGCGCCGCATGCGACTTCATCGTCGACGATGAGAACATGGAGGAGGTCGCCGATTGGATTGTCGAGAACCTCCCTTTCGATCGGCTCTACTACTACGGGAAGGACAGGCCGATCCACCTCAGCTATTCGCCTACCGAGTTGGGAGAGGCGATCGAGTTGCGGGCTGGACCTTCCGGCCGCCTGGTGCCCCGGCGCTACAAGTCGGCAGGAACTCCCAAGTGAGCTGTTCGAGACGACCTGCCGCCGGACGAAAAGCCACTAACCCCCGAGCTGTTCGAAGACGTAGAAGCTGATCGAGTCTGGCGCAATCTTCACCCGCAGCGCTTCCCTGCCACGTCGCCGCGCCTTCTCCTTCGCAGCTGCAAAGGACTCAGCAGAATCGGCGACCCCCATGCGGGCGGCATCGACACTGGCTCCCTCATCCAGGGCGTAGGCGCAGTCAACGACCAGCAGATCTGCTTGCTCACCGACTTGTGCGAGGCCGAGTGGGTTCGCGCAACTTCTGCCAAAGAAGTCGTTCAGCCGAACGTCGACATCGACGTGGTTACGAAGTGCCGCGCACAGTTGCTCGTGCTGCTCGCGCTCGCGCTCGCAGTACGGCGCACCAAGATCGTCCCTTGCAACGCAGACCAACTTCCCGGCTGTGCGCGCTGAATTGATCTTGCTGCGTGCCTCGGTCTGGGAAAGGTGACGCTTCTTGACGGTACCGATCGGGAAGTTCGACAGATCAACGTCCCAGAACGAGAGATAGGTGATCGGATCATCCATGGCGTTTTGTGCCTCATGGCACGCGGGCGACCTCGACATTATGGTGACCTTGCCCCTGAATCCCGTAGCTCTTAGCATCCTTGTTACGCGGCCTTGTTGAGCTGTGCCGCGACCCAGCGCTCTTCATACTGCCTGGGGCTGAGGTAGCCCAGCGAGGAATGTAGCCGGCGGTGGTTGTAGAAGGCCATCCAGTCGATGACCTCGTCCATAGCCTGCCTCCTGGTGGCGAACTTACGCCCATGCAGTCTGCCGACCTTCAGGCGCCCCCACAGGCTCTCGGTCGGCGCGTTGTCCCAGCAGTCGCCCTTGCGGCTCATCGACGAGCGCATCCCGTACCCGGTCAGCGCCTTCTGGAACTCGTCGCTGCAGTATTGGCTGCCGCGGTCCGTGTGCACGATCAGCCCCGGCGGTGGCCGACGCCGGAACCACGCCATGCGCAGCGCGTCCGTCACCAGGCTGGCGCGCATGTGGGGCTGCATGCTCCAGCCCACGATCATCCGACTGTGCAAGTCGATGAAGGCCGCCAGGTACAGCCAGCCTTCGTCGGTAGCGATGTAGGTGATGTCGCTCGTCCACTTCGCGTTGGGGCCGTCGGCCGCGAAGTCCCGCTGAAGCAGGTCTGGCGCGATCGGCAGGTTGTGCTTGCTGTCGGTGGTGACGACGAACTTGCGGCGGCCCCGAGCCTTGATGCCGTGCTGCTGCATCAGGCGTCGAACCCGTTCCTTGCCGACGCGGTGGCCCCGGGCGCACAGCTCCTTAGTCATCCGCGGCCATCCGTACTCCTGACGGACCTCGGCGTGAATGGCACGCACGTGCGCCAGCAAGGCCTCGTCGCTCAGACGCCCCGAGCCCGGCCGGCTCGGCTGGCGTCGATACTGGCGGCGTTGGTGCTCGAAGTACCCGCTGACGCTCACGCCCAGCACCTCGCAGCTCAGGCTCACCGGCCAGCTCTCCTTCATCGTCCGGATCCAGGCGTACTTTGCAGAACATCCTGCGCAAAGTACGCCGCCGCTTTTTTTGCGATGTCGCGCTCCATCTTCACGCGCGCCAGTTCCGCCCTCAGCCTGGCCAGCTCCATCTGCTCTGGCGTCACCGGCCGGTCGCCAGCGCCACCAAGCTGCCCCTGCTCACTGGAGCGCACCCAGTTGCTCAGGCTGGCCTTGGGAATGCCCAGCACCTTCGCCGTCATCCCCACCGACTGGCCTGCCCTGACCAGCCTGACGGCCTCCAGCTTGAACTCCTGCGTGTACTTCCCACGCACTTGCTTGTCATTCATCTCGTAGCTCCTGTCTCTGATTCCATCATCAGCCAAGAACTACGTTTTTCGGGGGCAAGGTCATGGAGTCCACGCCACGCGCGCGGCTGGCGCACTGCGGCTCGAACAGACCGCGCTTTCCTCTGGCCTACTCCAGCGCTGTGGCTTCCACGATCGCCGCAAACTGCTCCAACATCTCCGGCTGCTGCTGCTTCAGGTACTTCGCCACCTTCGCGTTCTCAAGAAGCTTGGCGAGGTAGCCCCTGGCCAAGACAAGGTTTAACACGTCCTGCCCGTACGACTGCTCGACCAACCGATACTGGCCCTGCAGGTTCGCCATCTCGCGCTCCATGCGCGCCATCTGCTCGGGCGTCACGCCGCTCACTTTCCGTGGCCGCATTCCGTCCACCAAGGCCGACGCTGAAGTCGCGACAAGCAGCGCCTCGGCATAGGCCACAGTGAGGTTGTTCGCGGAAATCATCAACTCCGCGCACTCCACCTGGCGCGTCGGCTTCATCTTGCGGATCACCCGGCCCAGCTCAGCCGAGAACTGCCGGTCCTTGAAGAGCTCGACAGCCTCCGGGCAGATCCCGTCCAGGAGGTTCACCTTCTTGGCGATATGGCTCACGTCCACACTGAGCGCGCTGGCCAACCGTTCGGGTGAGACACCCCGATCGATCGCGCGTCGGATCATGTAGTGCTCCTGGATCGTCGACAGGCGGTTGATCCGGTTGTTGTAGGTGTAAGCCTCGTCGTCGGTGGCGACCAAGCAGGGTGCGTCCTCCTGCCCCAGGTCGCGCAGCACCACCAGCCGCACGTGCCCGTCTAGTAGAAGGTGCTGGCCCGTGCCGGCGTCCATCGCCGCAACGGAGAGCGGCTCAATCAGCCCGATCTCCTGGATTGACGCCCGGATCTGCCTGAACTTCCGCGACGTCGCCAGACCAGCCGGCACCTTGCGCGAAGGCAGGATCCGATCCAACGGCACCACCAGCGGCGCCGGCACAAAACCCAAGGCAACACCAGTCATGCCCGCCGCCCGTCGGTCCACACCCGCTCGGCGAGGTACTTCGGCAGGGTGTCCAGCCCCTCGGCCCGGAGCAAGTTGACGAAGTTCTCGTCCTGAAAGAGTTGCTGCAACGCACTCACCGCGAAGAGCAGTCGTTGCTGTGCGAACGTCGCCTTTCGCACCATAGCCTTCTGTCGCTCGACCTCCTTCTGATAGGTGCGTACCAGGCTCGAGGTCGTCACGTCTGCGGCCTTGCGCGGCATGCACTTGCCGACCGATCGCCCGAGGACGGCACGCCGCTCAAGCACACGCCGAGCGTCGATCAGTCTGCGCCCCCGTAGCGTGCCCGCCTCGTAGGCGTCCTGCAGTGCGGTCTGCACGGCTTTGTTGTCGTCGCCTGCGCCGACGATGGATAGAGCCGCATTCAGTGGCAGGTCACCCTTCTCGACGGCGACCAGCAGTCGCTGCTCACCTCGCTGGATCAACGTGAGGATGCCTTGGACATAGCTCAGCGTTAGCCCGGTTTTGGTGGCGATCTGCTTCGGCGTGTACCCCCGATCTCGGAGCTGCTGGATGCCGGCGAGCAACTCCAGCGGCCGCCACTGCCGCCGCGCGATGTTTTCAGTCAAGCTCATGATGAACGCGTCTTCGTCGCCGACGACAACGACCAGCGCAGGAATCGTCGCCTCGCCCAGCGCCTTGAAGGCCTTCATGCGCCCCTCGCCGCACACGAGCAGGTAGCGTTCGTCGCCATTAGGCCCACGCCGCGGTGTCACGACGATCGGCTTCTTCAACCCGATGGTCTTGATGTTGCCGACGATCTCCCCAAAGGCCCGGCTGTTGCGCTCGCGCGGGTTGAGCACCTCGATGCGATCGATCGGGATCTGTCGAAGCTCCTGCTGGCGATCTGCGCTCACGCCGCCACCCGCAGCCGCGCCCGGGCGGCCATTCCATAGAGGTAGTCGAGCGTCTCGAAGCGATAACTCTCGAGCTCAGCGGTGTTCTGCTCGGCAAGGCTGATGCGCGACGGGCCGAAGTCAACCCGCGGGAGGAGGTAGAAGTCCCGCACTGCCTGGTTGCCGTCATCGAGCCGGGCCGCCACGGAGATGTCCGGCGCGAGGCTGGTGTCGAGTCGAATCTTCCAACGGTTGTGGCCACTGTCGACGGCGTGGCACCGTGCAAGGACGATGGACACCGTGAACTCGCGGTTCACCCACAGCACGTCGGTGGCCGGGTCTCGCTCGAAGGAGCCGCCGAGGTTGGCGATCTCGCGCTCGATCTGCTGCACCAGGTCAGGGTGCATGCGGCGCAGCTGGCGGTTGATCTCCACGTATCGGTAGTCGCGGTCGGGTGTATAGCCCACCAGCTGATAGGCACGGACGAGGCTGCCGAAGCGGTGCGCATAGACAGCGGCGCAGGGCATGCCTTCGGCCTCGTTGATCACCAGTCCGGACAGGAAGCCGCGGTTGCGATACAGACCGCGCAACCGTTCGATCAGCTCCTCGTCGGTGTAGCGACGCGCCCGTGCCCGGATGATCCCCTGGGCGGTGTAGAACACGTCGGGCGGCACGATGCCGGTGAACGCGCCCTCCCGCCGGATCCACATGTCGGGCGGATTCACCACCCGCACCTTCTTCAGCTTGAACGAGACCCGGTTGTAGATGTTGTGGCCGACGTACTTCTCGTTGGTCAGCACCTCGTGCACCGTTGCCCGGGTCCACTCGCGGCCGAGGTCCGTGCGCAAGCGCATGCCGTTGAGCCGGCCAGCGATCTCCGATTCAACCAGACCGTCGTCAATGAACCAGCGGTAGATCTGGTTGACGATCCGAACCTCTTCTTCGGGGCCGGGCGTCAGGATGACGCGGTCGGTCTGCAGGCTCTTCTGCTCCCCGCGGGAGAGCTCCGTCTTAGCCGCCCCCTGTACATCAACCAGCGTGCGGCGCAGGCCGTACCCGGCTGGCCCGCCCTGACGAAAACCCAGCTCGATCAGTCGGCACTGGCCAGCAAACACTTTTGCCGAGAGCTCGCGGCTGTACTCGCCAGCCATCGCCCGCTTGACACCCTTGACGATCGTCGACACCGGCGAGCCGTCGTTCTCGAACTGTTCGGCGCAGTAGGCGACTTGGATACCAGCACGCCGGCAGATGTACTCGTAGTACGCGCTCTCGTCGGCGTCCTGGAAGCGTCCCCAGCGGCTGACGTCGTAGACGAGGATGATCTGGAAGTCGGCGCGCTTGTTCTCCACGTCATGAATCAGGCGCTGCAGCGCTTGGCGTCCGTCGATGCGCAGCCCGCTCTTACCCTCGTCTGCGTAGGTCGCAACGATCTCGATGCCGCGCCGCGCGGCGTACTCGCGGATCTTGTCGCCCTGGTTCTCGGTGGAGTACTGCTGGTGCTCGGTCGACATGCGCACGTACTCGGCCGCGCGCATGCGGATGGGCACCTCCTGCCCTTCGGTTCGTGGGACGTCCGATTGCATGTACGGCCTCCACCAGGTCAACGGGCCAACGGGCCTCACCGGCAAGGCACCGGTGGCGCAGGCGACGCCGTCGGTCGATGCGGGCCTGATGGAAAGGTCGTGCGTCGGCGCTCGGCGGTCGTGTTCGCCCTGCCAAGGTAGCAGCGAAGCTATGGCGCGTCGATCGAGTAGGCTGTTTGCAATCAGCTGCGAAGACGCTAAGTGCCTGACAGCAAAGTTATTTTGACGATCCACGCGTCCATCTTTGCAATCTCGCCCTTTTCGGCCGGAGTGAGGTGGTAAGTGCCTGAGGCCAAAGGAGAAACCTGCGGGATCGCGTCCATCTTTGCAATCAAACCTGGTTGACGCATGGCGTTGCGAACCTGTTGTTGACGGCGGTTGCGCTCGACGTAACCGGGGTGCTCGGCCCGGTACTGCTGCCAGTAGTCGGTGTGGCTCTCGCGCCAGCGACGCTGGCACTGGAGTTGGTTGGCGCGGTAGTCCCCGTCGGCGTGGCGTTTCTCCCGTTGCCAAAGCTTGCGGCGCTCTCGCTGGCACTCGGGTCGGCTGCAGTAGTTCTGTGTCGGCACGCGTGCTGATGTCTGGAAGGCGTCTGCGCACGCGAGGCATCTCTTGAGTCCCATGGAATCCTCCCTGCGCGAAGGGCGTGATAGCCCGGTGGCAGCGGCAGGGCGCCGCCGCTAAGCTGGCGCGATGGACTCGGACGAACGTCAGTCGCTGATGCGCATCGCTGCGTTCGGCCAAGTCCGACGTCTACTCGAGACTCACGACCAACTGACGGCCACCGACCTGGGCGCCGGGTTCACCTTCGAGGGCGAGCGTGTGCCGCTCGTGAACCCGCAACGCGGCATCTTCAAGCCGCAGCAGATGCAGCACCTGCTGTCGATCAAGACGGTGTTCCCAAAAGCTGGCGCCAAGGTCTGGTACGACGACCAGAGGCACGTCCACCGCCAGATCTACGAGGGTGAAGAGACGATCGACTACGCGTTCATGGGCACCGACCCCGACGTGGCCGAGAACCGCTGGCTGCGCGAGGCGATGGAGCAGCAGGTGCCAATCATCTACTTCCTCGGTGTGTCACCCGGGCGCTACCAGCCGGTCGTGCCGGCGTTCATCGTGGGTTGGGACGCGCAGGCATCCAAGGCGAAGGTGGCGTTCGGTGACCCGTTGTCCCTGGCTGCCAAGCCCCCGGGGGACCGTGCTGAACGTCGGTACGCGCTGCGCATGGTGCAGCAGCGCTTGCATCAGGCCTCGTTCCGCGACGCGGTTATCACCGCCTATCGTGGGCGGTGTGCGCTGTCAGGCTTGCCAGAGCCGCTGTTGCTGGATGCGGCTCACATCGTGGCTGACATGGACGAGCGGCTTGGGCAGCCGATCGTCCCGAATGGCATTCCGCTCTCGAAGATCCATCATGCGGCCTTCGACGCGCACCTTATTGGGGTCGACCCGGATTATCGCGTGCATGTTTCGGAGCGGCTACTTGGGCAGAACGACGGTCCCATGCTCGAGGCTTTGAAGCGACTTCACCGCGGCGAGCTGCACTTGCCTTCCCGATCCCAGGACCGACCTGATCGCGAACGCTTGGCACGTCGGTTTGAGCTTTTCAAGGCAGCGGCATAGCGCGCAGCGAAGCGAGTCGACGTGCAAGCTACTGTTTTCCTCTTTGGGGTTGGCCTGTGCTAGAGATCTCGCCCCGATGCCGCGCGCAGCGCGGGCGCGTATGGCGCAGGCTAGCTTGGCAGGCCGCCGCTCTTCTCGGTGGGCACCAGCTTGGCGTCGGACAGCACCTTGCCCTTGGGCAGATGCTCGGCCGCGTCCGCCTTGATCGCCGCAAGTTGACGAGCGGTCAGCGGCTCGTCATCGGGCTCGTAGCACGAGGGCCGCATCTTCTCGCCTGATCCAGCCAGTAGCGCGGCCAGCAACTTGCTCTCGTGCTCAAACTGCTGCGCCGGTGTGCTCGAAGCGAGGTCAGCCTAGCCGCGCTCGACGGCGACGCGCATCTGCTCGGCGAGCTCTTCGGGCGTGCCGGCAAGGCTGAGGTCGCGAGCGTCGAAGACGCTAGCGCTTGGCTGCTTGTGCTTTGTGCGGCCCACCTTGGCCTTAGCTGCGGCGATTCGTGACCGCGCTTCTTCTTCGGTGAAGCGCGGATTCCACCGAATGAACTCCGCGACCGTCATGCCCGCCAGGTCCTGCTCGAAAGCGACCTCGTACGCGACCGACGCAGGCGTGCCACCGGTGCCGGGCTGCTTGTTCTTCCTGTTCATGGTTTATCCGTCAAAGTCTAAGTGGACGGTGATGCAGAACGCGCGAGCGTACTGATCCAGGCCGCCGCCTTTGTAGCGCCGGCGAGGCGGCCGCCAGCGCTGGATCGAAGGCGCCAACGCGCGCGCGATAGTCCTCTTCCATCAGGCGCTCGAAGTTAGGACTGCCAAACTCGCGCCTGACTGGCTGCATCTGATCCCAAAGGCGGTCCTCGAGCGAGCCGAGCGCCACGCGTCGAAGGATGGTCCGACAGATCGCGGCCTTTCGCTTGCGCAGCGATGTCAACCAACGCGCCCCTCGCGGTCGCTCCTGCTTTCGAGGTACTCGATGAGCCGGTCGAGCTGGTGCCGGAAGAAGTAGAGCACCATCATGAGAATGGCGAAGGCGACCAGCGCCAGGTAGTGCGTAGATCGGGAGTGTTAGCCACCCCAGCCTGACAAGCCAGTCCACGAGCCATGGCTCCAGGTCGTCGGAGACGAAGACTTGCAAGCCACTCAGCAGCCGCTCGTACGCAGGCGTTCGCACAAACCGCTTCAGACAGTCCAGCAGGGCGCGTCGTTGAATGGCAATGTAGGCGTCGACGTTCGTCGTCACGATTGAAGACGGTGGATTCAGGCTACGACCACATCGGTCATCCACGACTCGAGCCGTAAGGCGCGGCGAGGCTTTCAAACGTTGTCAGGGGCCCCACGAACATCAGCCGTACCGTTCCAGTCGGTCCGTTGCGCTGCTTACCAACGATGATTTCGGTCAGTCCTGTGCACATGCTGGCCGCCCGTGTGTAGTCGTCGCGGTATAGAAGGACGATGACGTCGGCGTCGCATTCAATGGCTCCTGAGTCGCGCAAGTCTGCCAAAGTAGGGCGTTTGTCGGAGCGCGACGCGGGAGATCTTCCTAGTTGCGACAACGCGACCACGGGACAACCGAGTTCTCGAGCAAGTCGCTTCAAGCCCCTCGAGATCTCTCCGACTTGGCCAGCCCGTGTCTCGATGTTGGAAGTGAGTCCTCCGGCCATGAGTTGCATGTAGTCAACGACAACTAGGCCGAGCCGCCCCATTGCGTCTGCGCGTTTGTTCGCCCGTGCGATCAATTCGTTGACTGACAGCGACGGCGTGTCATCGATGACAAGGGGGGCGTCGGACAGCAGATTGAAGGCTTCGATTGCATGACTCCAGTCGTCATCGCTAAGCTGTGCCATTCTCACTCGTTGCAGATCGACTCGACTGATCGAGCTGACGAGTCGGTCCATGACATGGCGGCCGTCCATTTCCATTGAGAAGATGAGGACTGGGGTCCCCTGCTGGATGGCTACGTGGGTGGCAACGTTCAGTGCAAGCGCGCTCTTCCCGATCGACGGACGACCGGCGATCACGATGAGATCTCCCCGGTGCATACCCGTCGTGAGTTGGTCGAGTTCGCGGAACCCGGTTGGCAAGCCAGATGGATCTTGCGTCTGTCCGCGATCGTGCCGATCCGACAGCCGATCGATGAGGTCGGTCAAGAGCTCCCGTGCGGAGGCATCGAGCGACATCGGTACACCTTGTGTGTCACCGCCGCCCGTTGACCGCTTGCAGCTGTGAACAGTCACATCGCATGCGCGCGACCGTGAGTTGAGTCTGTCCTGAGCCATGGCTCCCATGCCGTCGGCCATTCCCCGTGCTACCGAGCCAGCGCACGGTCTCGAGGTCTCGCAGACCTAGATGCTACTCTAAGTCTGTAGACGCATAGTCATCGCACACGCAACCTTCCAGCCCATGTCACGGGGGAAGGTTGCACATGAATCCGCGCGCGCCCGTTTGGCGCGCCATCTACGCGGCGAGCGTGCGTTGCGTGGCCTGTCCCAGGAGGCGCTTGCTGACCTTGCCCTTCTGCACCGAACCTATGTGGGCTCGATTGAGCGCTGCGAGCGCAACGTGTCGCTTGACAACGTCGAACGACTCGCGCGGGCGTTGAATGTCGACATCGCAGATTTGCTTGCTGCCGACTGACGGAGACTAGGTGAGTCGACCCAAACGGAAGGGCGCGCCGCGTGTCGACAACGAGTACGATGTCCGACGAACCGGGCGAGCGCGCGCTCGTGGGCTCGGGTGCGCCTGCAGCTAGACTCTTACGGCGCGCCAGCGCGTAGCTGCGCCGAAGTCCTCGGTCAACACGCACGTTCACATGCACAACACCCCGCTGATTGACTGGCACTCGATGTTCATGGGCGTCGCCATGCTCGCGGCTGCTCGGTCCAAGGACGCGAGGAAGCGGAACGGAGCCTGCATCGCGAGCGCCGACAACAAGATTCTTGGCGTCGGCTATAACGGGCTGCCCCGCGGGTGCGACGATGACGACCCTTCGTACTGGGCGGACGTCGACGACGATCCCGTTCAGTCTCGACATAGCTACATCGTCCATGCTGAAGTGAACGCAATACTCAACTGCGTGGTTCTTCCGCTGACGGGAAGTACGATCTACACGACGCAGTTCCCCTGCCCGAGGTGCGTACAGTCGATCATTCAGGTGGGTATCAAGCGGGTAGTCTTCTTGGACAAGAAGACTCATCAAGTCGCACTCAACAGTGCCTCGGACAAGATGCTCGTAGACGCAGGCATCGAAGTCTTGTCCTTGGAAGAACTGGAGTCGACAGCAAGCCGATGGTGCGAGAAGCTCGACGAGTTTGTTCGAACTACAGGGCAGGAGATGCCTGTCGCGACTGCTCCTCTGCCTCCGAGCGGGATTTAGCTTCATACGCCGTGCGCAAGCGTTCATTCTCCGCGCGGAGATCTGCAATTGCTCGCGCTTGCTCTGCAAGTTGCGCCTCTGCCTTGCGCAGGCGTGCCTCGTCCCGAGATGAAATCTGACAGCCGAGTCGGTCTTGGGCGACAAGCACGTAGGGCTCAAGAGATCTGGGATTGCGGTGCCCTACTTTGATTGCAACCGCTGCAGCTACAGAAGCGGCAGAAGTATCAAGACCAAGCGCGAGCCGTTCCATCAGTTCTAGAAGAATCTGTACATTGACGAAGCGGATTCGCAACGCGTGGAATGACGTTCCCTTCTGAGCACCAATGGAACGCATGAGCTTGGAGAAGATCGTCGTGATTGACCTGTCCTCCAACGGGGTGCAATCGCGTGCCGACAGGAATAGCCCTTGCGGCGGCCGCGTCACTTGCTTGCCTACCAAGAGCTGTGATCGAGGGCCGTCGATGAAGTCACAGATGCGAAGCAAGATCGACGTCGGCAGTTCATAGGTAATGCCGCGATTGAACTTCTGCCGTATAGGGCGGATCAAGACGGTCGCACCAGTATTCGGTCCAATCAGCGAGCGCTTGAACTGATCCACTTGGAAAGAGTTGATCGAACCTCGTCGCAGCCCTGTTTCCAGACCGATGTCAAGTAGCAGGGCGTTTCGCTGCCTTACGTAGACAGACTGCTCGGACGTCATGATCGCGTCCAACACGTCGTCGCGGTCTTGATCGCTCAAGAGGTGCTTTCGGAGACCACGGTCACCTGCAGTCGTCACGCGAAAGAGCGCGGGGTACGTCCGAGTCGAACGACGATTGCCAGACGAGCCTACGCCAATCCCGCAATCAATCTGCGTGCCATTTGGACCGACAGCGTGGTCTGCGATCCGCTTGGTCTTGCGAAGCCAAAGAAACCAGCCGTACACGCAAAGCAGCTTCTGGTTCACAGTGCCGCGAGCGATGCGCTCGTCCCCTTTCGACGCGGGGTTGGCAAGAACGAGCTTCAGCTCAGCGTCTCGAAACTGCTTGAGCGTGGTGTCGCTGGCAGAGACTGGATCAATGCCTACTGATGCGCAGTGTGCCCAGAAGCTCACAACGTTCAGCACCTGCCCATGCACTGTGCTGAGAGCCAGCTGGCAGTAGTCAAGCTGGTGGAACGCGAAGTCAGTGACATCGTCGACCAGCATGCCTCGGTGGGTGTCGTAGACAAGGATGGCATTCAAGTCCTGCCGCAACCGAACTTGCAATTGGTTCCTCACGTCAGCCTCTTGCCCGGGGTGGACGTGGCGGCGAAGCGCCTGTGGTACCCGGCTTGACGAGTCTTGCCAGCTTTTCGCGCAGTTGCTGGATCTGTTTCTCCTTGCGCTGGAGTGCATCGGCCGACGCGTTGCTGAGCGAATCCAGTTGAACGCGCAACCGGCGAACTTCGTCCTGCAGCGTCTGATTCTCGCGAAGCGCGATCACCAGCCTCGCTTCCGCCGCGCTCTGAAGCTTCTGCACAAGCAGGGTCTGTTTCTTGACGGCGGAGATCTTTTCCCCAACTTGCTGGGTCCTCCGCGATCGCTCGGTCCTCAGCAAGCGAACGGCTGCTAGGAGTGCCGTGGCACGCGCTGTGGAGCTCGCACTGGCCCGCAGTGTCTGCGATGCGTTTCTACCGAATTGAGGTAGTCCCGGCAACGCCTGCGTGAGGTGACCGGTCTGCCAAGCGCAGAACTGGCGCAACGAACTCGGCAGTTCGCCAATCAGGACTTCGGCTGTTGCATCACCGGCCCGGGTTTTGATTGACTCGATCACACCAGCCAGCGCGTCAAGCTTGGCCTGCAGATTCCGCGCGGCCTCGGCTTGGGTGAGGAACGCTACTGCAGGCTTGGGACCAGAGGATCTCTTCTGCCGGCTCACGCTAGCTGCTCCCGGGGCGCGCTTGTGCGTCAGCGACCGCTTGCTCGAGTTCCGTGATCTCTGCCGTCATCTGCTTCCACAGCTTGCCACCGACCGGCAGCTCAGACAGGCGACGGCGCAGGTTGGCAATCCCGAGCGTCATGGCTTGCGCGTGGATCGGCGAGCGTGCGTGGAATGGACACTTCGAGCAGGTCTTGGGGGATGCGTTCTCGCGCCTTGGCCTGCCTGACCCACGTGAGCACTTGGCCGTCGCGCTGCGTGCGTCAGACGCGCAGCAATCGCCGTGGCGAAACGGAACCACCTTGTGGCCCTTACGCAGGAGAGCTTCCGTGAGGAGGTCAGTCGCCGCGCGAAGGTCAACGTCGTCGTACGTCATTCTTGAGGCGATGCGTGCGTGGAGGCGGTTGACGAAGACTGTGAATCCACCATAGAGGCTGTCGGTGCCGCGCACGATGGAGTTGACAATAGCTGCCAGTCGTTCGCGAGCTGCATCGGCAACAGTCGCTTCCAGGTCAGCAATGACCTCGGCAGGCGGCAAGCGTAAGCGACCAAAGCCTTCCAGTTGGTCTAGGGTGTTTCCGCGCATCGGATCGGACAGGTAGATGTTTGTGACGTCCAGACGGCCGTGATGGTCATATTGCTGTGAAAGCGCCAGGAGTGACGGGCTCGAGTAGCGGTTGATCATGATCAAGCCGTAGGCGCGACGGCCCATGTGCGATGCGTAAGCCAGTCGCTCGGCGGACGCTCCAAAGGCTCTCCGAAGCAGGCGGCGCGCACTGCGTGACCTGCTGAACTGAAACGTTCGGCTGGTCAAGGGATGCTTCGCGCGCACGGTCGGCACACGAAACAGCGACCGTCCAGTGCTCGGTCCGTGTCCTTGGTTGAGCCGGCGTTCGACGTCAGAAGCGGAGTGCAGCACCCGAACAGCAGCCACCGTCGCGTCGTTCACGAAGAAGTCACGGTAGTCCTTGGTGAACTTCTCGAGATAGAAGCTGCAGACGTAGAGGTCCAATGTCACATCGAATGGCCGCAACGAATCGTCCTTGAGTCCAATTACGGGATGTTGGATCTCGTCTTTGCGGCGAGCGTTGAAGAAGGCAACGGTGACAAAACACGCAGACATCAGGCAATCGATGGCTTCACTGAGCGTGCACTCGGTCGGGTTCTGGGCGACTCGACAGCGAATGTTGCGGATCCGCATGCCCGATAGCTCTTGAAAGCGCGCCGCGTCAGCCGACTGTGCCAAAACCTTGGCGACAAGGTCGGCACGAGCGCCAGAGTCTTTTGGGGGACTTCGACTGAGTTCGTCTGCAATCGTGTTCAACAGAGCGACCAGGGGTTCCGCCAGGGTATAGATCCAGGCGAAGCACTCCTTTAGAAGAGTCCCAACATGTTCCGGGCGCATGTTGCGCGTGCGCCCATTGGGAAGTCCAAGCTTGTTGGAAAGTACGAACGGATCAGGGAAGGGTACGAATGTAAGGCCCCGTCCCTCGGGAAGGTCTGACGCAAGATTCACAACGTCAAAGATCGCAAACAGCGTGCTGCTCTTGAGCTGATGGCCCCCTATGTCCCGAGTGCTCGGCTGGTCAAGCCGTAGGACTTTCCGAATTGCCCGTCGCACAGCTGCGGTCTCTGGCCCGGAGCAGTTCGTTCCCAAGTGACGCTTGACGCGATCGGTTATGCAGATGCCGTCGCGGATCTTAGGCTGCGATGTCATGCTCTGGATCGCACGCACGCCGAGCTGCTTCGCAAGGCCCAAGGTCCTCTCTTGGAGACGGAGGGCCTCGGACCAGCCGCCTGCAACTAGTTTGGTCAACAGAATCCTGATTGTCTCCTTGTCGCATTCGGAGGGAGCGTAGATTCCCTCGACATACAGGAATTCAATGAACTTGACGATGGTCCTGATTTGACCTGCGACGTCTGTCGCCTTACTCTTCGACTTCTTGCGGCGCCGGCAGATCAAAGTCACTGCATCTAAGACGAACGCTGAAAGGCGGGGGTTCTGGGCGATAGGCTCCACCTTGGAGAACGGAGTTGCCGGTAGCCACATCTTGTTGAGATCGACTTTGATGGGCTTGTCTGGTTGAAACTCGTCCGGCAGCAAGATGACGCCATCGACGTAGTCGAAGAGCTTGGACGAGGCTGCTACACGAGTCGTCATCGTTTGAGTGTGAGTCTTGCTGGACACACTTCGCGCGGCGCATCTAGCTCAGTGGCGGGAATGCTGGTGGATCGACAGGCCCTTCGGCCAGTGCCAGGTACCTTCGATAAGGTCCCTGCGCGACAATTTCTCGAAGGCCGAATGTGAACAGCATCGTAGGAAGGTGGTGCTTCTCGAATGCTTCGGCGTTCTCATCGAGGAGCGCCTTCCAGTGACGACTGTAGAACCGGTGCGTGCACGTGAGGTCCCTGAGTGCATCGGTGTCGATGACGATTCTTCTGTTGGGGCACCCGGCGCCAAGGTGGCATTCGTGTGCTTCGCAAAGCCCGTCGACGAGCATATCGAGCCTCGGTGGTGTTGCAGGGTCAGCGCACGAACTTCCATCGCCCACCGGTGAGAAAAGCCTGCCCGTCGGGCATGGTTGACCTTCGATGGCGAACTGCACAGAGCGTTCTAGCTCGCGCTGGTAGGCCAAATTTATTGACGAGTTAATGGCCCGAAGGATGGGTTGGTCCAGGTAACGCGCCGTTGTGGTTGACGTAGCATGTCCGGCCTTCCGTTGCGTCGCCTCGATACTCGCGCTCTCGAGATCAAAGGCATTGATCGCTTGAACTCGAACCTGGTCCAGTGAGAACTGAGGCAAGTCATGTCGAGAGATGAATCCCGACAGGACGTAGTGCCAGTTGGCATAGGGACGGACTACGCCGCGCCTAGCTACGTGCGTGTTGAAGAAGAGGCGGTCCTCACCGCTCGCGACCCAACCGAGCGCTTTGACTTCGCCAAGATTCTCTTTGAGTGTGCGCAAGGCCCGCAGGACTTCGTGATCTCGAGGTGATACGACCAGATCGGGAGCAGTTTGATTCGTTCGTCCCTTCAGTGAAGTCACGATGAACCCATTGCCGTTAGGAACTATTCCCTTCGTGGTGAGGGCTACGACAGTCGTGAAGTTCCATCGTGACGCGCATTGAAGAATGAGCGCGCAGGCAAGCATTTCCGTCTGAGTCAGGACCGTTGGGGTCAGGAGTCGATATGCTTTGTTGCGATCGATCTTCACGCCGTAGTCACGGGCCAGGGCGCACATCGCTTCGCCGCCATACACGGTTGGAAGTATTGGTACACGTGCCTCTCGCCGCCACTTTTCGATGACCTGGGCGTATGCGGTCAAGACCGTTTGGGGGCTAGCCACGCGCACTATCTCAGGCACGAACTTATGCCGCAGGTGCGCGTTGGACTCAATGAACAACTTGAGTTGCTCGAGCTCGCTTCCGTGGCACTCGCTCCGCGCAAGGTCTGCGATCGTCAACTGCAGAGTGGCGAATGCGTCAAGATCCTTGACTGCTCCCTCGACGACTCTGGCGAGATCGGTGTCGAGCGTCTGCCGTATTTGGGCCTTGAGGTCAGCTAATGACTCGTGGGGCAGTGCACCCACAGGGTAGCGATGAACAGTGTTCGCGCCGTCCGGTAGTTCGCTGAACAACTTTCGATTCTGAGGCGCGACGCGATCGAACCGGCTGACGAAGTGGCGGCTCAGTCGTTCTGGGTCGATGTTTGGCGGAAAGAGCTTGTGCTCTAGCAGCCAGCGCCTAGTCTCATTTGAACGACTGAACTTCTGAGCTTCTGGCCAGCTGGTCTCGGCAATAGAGTCCTCGAGCGCGGCCAGAGCTCGAGCAATGTCTGTGAGTCCTACTCGACCGACAGGTATCGACGCAGCCGCGAGCCACTCGGCGTTCTCCGCCGCTGCGGAAAGCGCCAGCCAAACGGAGTCCGCCACGCTGGTGTGTTCAGGTGTCGACTCGGCGCGTCTGGCACGCGCACTGAGCACTTCAGCAACCCATCCAGGAGCGCCCAACTGCGTGTCGAGCTTGCGGAACAGCTTACGGCCGGTGTATATCGCACCGTAGCGGTTCAGACGGACTGCGATGCTGATGTCCATTACCGTACGCGTGAAGACTAGACACTGCCGGGAAGTAGCTCGGCAAAGCTACGTTGCGCACCGTCTCTATACTACATTAGGGATCATCGTGAACGTGACCCCATTCGAGCCCGAGTGGGAAGGCTACGTGACGCTGGAGTTCAGCAACACCACGCCGCTGCCGGCCAAGATCTACGCCGGTGAGGGCTGCGCCCAAGTGCTGTTCTTCGAGGCGAGCGAGCCGTGCGAGGTGAGCTACCGCGACCGTGGCGGCAAGTACCAGGGTCAGCACGGCGTCACCCTGCCTCGCGCTTGATGGGGCGGCCTGATGAAGATCGCGTCCGCCGTCGAGTCGTTCTGCCAGCAGGTCAACCGAGCCTCGGCGCCGCGCCGGCGCCTGTGCACGATGATCGCCCTCGCCGCGATCGCCGCTGGGCTTGGCGTGCTCCTGCTGGTCGATGCCGGCTGGCTGCAGCACCTGGCCATCACCTCCGCCGCCGCCGTTGCGTCGTTCGCGCTGGCGCTGCGCCCGTGGTCCGTTTCCTGGTCTCGCCTGCGCCGCGGCGTCGTGGCCAGTGACTCGCTGCTGCAGCATCTGGCGCGCTCGAGCCGGCTTCCGGACGAGGCCAAGGCTGCCATCGCCGGGCGGGTTCAGGAGCGAGGCTTCGTGACCATCGGCTTCCTGGCGGACCTGGACGCTCAGCTACGCCGCGCGGGCCGTGCGGCTCGCCCCGGCCGCCGGGAGATCCTGCGCTTCGCATCCAAGGGCGCCGGCGCCACGGCGGCTGCCTGATCCTGCATGTCCCGCCTGACCGTCATCATCTGGGACAACGCAGGCGTGCGCCGCACCGAGCCGGCCGCCGACCGCAAGGAGGCGCTCGCCAAGGCCGCGGCCGCCCGCAACCTCTCGAACCGCACCGTCAAGCTGGCGGACTCCGGCGGTTCCACAGACCACTGGTCTCGCTCGACGCATCTGGCACGCAACCACTGGTGCTGCCGTGCTGTCGCAGACGAGTATTTCCTCTAGGACAAGCATGATTCTCGAAGCCTTCTGGTTCGGCGCCTTCACCGTGTTGGCTGCCTCCTGCGCGTACCTCTCCGAAGTGGCGAAGTCGGCCATCGACTTCGATCTGCAGTGGGCATGGCTGTGCGCGCTGGTGTGTTGTGGCGCCGGGGCGCTCTATGTCTCGTGGCCCGCCGTGGGTGCGCCGCTGCTGGTGTTCGTCAGCTCGTTGCTGCCCCAGCGCGGCACCTGGGTCCATGACTTCACGGCCTGCTTCGTTCTCACGATGATCTGGGTGGCGTATCTCGGCCTGGTCTTCGCCGCCGGCGCCTGCGCCACGCCTCGGCTGTTTCGCCTGGCCCTGCGCAGATCGAACGCGCATGCTTGAAACCACGGCGTCCCGTTACCGCTACGCGCTGGAGCGGTCGTTGCGGAACTTCCCGGCCGACAAACTGCCGCCGGCTGGCCAGGTCGCCGCGCGCTTCATGCTGAAGGCGATCACCTACGCCGGCACGCGCTAC
The DNA here is from genome assembly GCF_000015725.1 of Methylibium petroleiphilum PM1. Taxonomy (NCBI): domain Bacteria; kingdom Pseudomonadati; phylum Pseudomonadota; class Betaproteobacteria; order Burkholderiales; family Sphaerotilaceae; genus Methylibium; species Methylibium petroleiphilum. Next base: position 185,555 of record NC_008826.1, read on the forward strand.
TACAACAGCGCCTCGCGCCAGCATGCGCAGCAGACGGACCTGGAACGGCTCGTCCTGGAAGATCTCACGCGCCGCGTGGCCGGCGACGGCGCCCGCTATCTGCTCGAGATGAGCTTCGACTGCCTGGACCCGGACGACGCCGAGCTCGATGCGCTTCCCGTGAAGGCACAGCTGCCGCGCCGCGCGGCCGCGATTGCCGACTTGATCCAGGCCAAGACGCTCTGGATGCCGATCGACGCGGCGCGCCGGTGCGCACCTCCGCTGCTGAGCGACCTTGACGACTACTGCCCCTACTGAGCCTCCATGCCCGACGACCTCACCCCGACCGAGCGCGAGGCGATCGCCAACGCCGATGCGCACCTGACGAACGCCGGCCTGCCGGGCTACTCCGACCTGGTCGCGCTGCTCGGCTCCATCCGCGCGCCGCGCTGGCGCCATGTGCGCCGCGGCAGCGAGTACGCCGAGATCGGCCGCTTCGAGGTGCAGTGCGCCAGCCCGATCGCCGAGGGCGACACCGTGGTGGCCTACCGGGGCGTCGACGGGAAGGGATGGGCACGTCCCGAGATCGAGTTCCTGGATGGCCGGTTCTCTCCCTTGCGTGGTGCCCCAGGTGGCGCAGATGCGCAGGGGTGACCGGTCGGCGCCGCCGGCGCGCTGGATCTGGGCCGCGGCCGCAGTCTGCGTGGCGCCCGTGACAACCCACTGCCTGACGACCATCTGGCCCCACTTGGTGGCGGCCCTGACCCGGTAGCCGACCCCGCCTCGTCTCCCGCCTGATCAGCCGCGCGTGTCGCGGCTTCTTGTTTTGCGCGAACAGCAGTGGCGCTCATCAGGAATCTTGGGCCCTGTTTCGCCCGAGTTGCCTGGCCATTGCATCGCATTGCCATGGCGATGCCATCGCTTCGCCATCCCACTTGCGTTCCGCAGGTGGATTCCGTGTCTGTTCGGCGCGCATGCTGCGCAGATACACTAGCAATATCAGCACGTGTTATGTATGATTGCGGCATGAGCAAGAAGGCCCGCACCCCCCTCGAGTACAAGACTGCCACGGTCAGCCTGAAGGCACCCGGCCGTGGCGCCCCGAGCTTCACGTTCGACGTGGACTACACGAACCAGCTCGGCCCCGACATCTTCGAGCCGCAGCGCGTGCGTCTGCATGTCGGGGACCAGCGCGTCGACGTCTCGGCCCTGTTGAGCGACGAGTTCTGGGGCGGCGTCGAACTGGCGCTCCCGGACGCGGTGCAGGCCGCCAACGCTGCGGAGGTCGCCTGATGATCTCCCTGTACGGAAGCGAGCGCGCGGTGTTCCTGCGCCGCCGGCGCCTGGCGGTGGAGCGTGCGCTGCGCAGCGGCCGGCCGGTGGCCGATCGTGCTGCAGACATCGCGATGGAGCTTCTGGAGGACCAGCCCGGCCAGGATCGCAGCGACGACCGCGCGGCTGCCGCGGCGGGTCTCGTCCTGGTGCTGACCGAGTCGAGCCCCCAGACCGTCGTCAGCCTCGCGGCTGCCGTGCTCAACCAGATGGAGAAGGGCAACAAGACGGCGCTGGGCGGCGTGTACGGCCGGCTGATGGAGGCCGTGCTGGCGATCCGTCGCCGCGACTTCCACGCCCCCGAACCGGTCAGCCGCCCGGCTCCCTTGCGTGTCGAGGAGGCCTACGCTTGAAGCGCCTGGATCATCTGCTCTGGGTGCTCTCGGAGGAAGGTGGTGAAGTCGGCCACCGCGCAAGCAAGGCGGCTCGATTCGGCCTGGACGAGATCCAGCCCGGACACCAGCTGACGAACGCGCAGCGCCTTCTCGGCGAGTGGTTCGATGCGATCGCCGCGATCGAGATGCTGGTCGAGGACGGCCACCTGACGATGCCTCCCGAAGAGGAGATCCGCGCCGCCGTGGCTGCCAAGAAGGCGCAGGTGGAGCGGTTCCTTCTCTACTCGGCGCAGGTGGGTCGACTGGATCAAGCGGAGGAGGGCTGCGCATGCTGAGCGCTCTCTCGCCGCGCGCGCCGTCGACGCACGTGCTCAAGACCGATCCCGATGCCTTCGACAGCGTCGCGCGCGGCCTCAAGACGGTGGAGATCCGCCGCCGCGACCGCGACTACCGCGTCGGCGACACCTTGCTGCTCCTGCGCACCCGCTTCTCCGCCTCCGAGATGGCTACCGGCCAACCGCTGGACTACTCCGGCGACGCGCTGGCCGTGCTGGTGACCCACATCCAGACCGGCTACGAGCTTCCGGACGCGCTGTGTGTCATGTCGATCCTCCCGGAAGACCAGCTGACCCATGCCGTGCTGCAGTCGGCTCCCATCCCCGATGCGCAGCGCGATCTCTTCATGGCCGTGCGTCGCCCTCGGGCGATCGACGACCTCGACGGCCGGCGGCAGCAGTTGATGGCCGCCGCGTCCGCGCTGCGCCAGATGAGCGCGGACGAGTGCGCTGCGGCGCTGCGCTTTCACGAGACTGCGGCCGACGACGGCTCCTACGACATCCCGGACGCCATGCGCAAGCGCCTTCGGGAGCTGGGCTTGATCCGGCACGCCGGCGGCAGCCGCTACGCGGAAACCGATCTGATGCTCGCGGTGCTCGAGCTGCTCGAGGATCGGCGTGATGCGGCGCTTGTGACGTCTGGACAGGAGTGACGTGATGCGCGACTACTTGCACGGCCCTTCCAGTCAAGTCAACGGTGCGCTCTCCTTCGCCTCTGACGAGGTCGGACCGAAAGCGCGCAGGACGCCCAAGAGAGAGCGCCGAGTGCAGCTTGGGCAGGTGTTTGGACTGCTGACCGCGATCGAGGATCTCGGCGGCGATCGCGCCATGGCCTATCGCTGGAAGTGTCGCTGCGCGTGCGGCGGTGAGACGGCGAGCAGCGAGTATTCCCTCATCTACGGCAATGTTCGCAGCTGCGGCTGTATCGGCTTCGAGAACATGTACAAGCGCCGCCTCGCGGCGGCGCGCGAGCGCTTCGTCGGCAAGACCTGGGGCTGGCTCACCGTGACAGAGATCCTGCCTCCTGCCGGCAACGATCGCAACTTTCGCTTCGTCGCCTCGTGCGCATGCGGCGCTCCCAACTTCAAGATCGGGAACACGGCCAGCCTGCTGTCCGGCTGGGTGAGTACGTGCTGTTCGCCGCGGTTCAGCATGCAGTCCAAGAACACCCTCTTGCTCGACGTCCTGCGCCAGATTCATGAAGGAGCAACGCACTACCCGCGCAACTACCGGGCCGTGAAGCTGCTCACCGAGCGTGGCGCTCTCCACAAGCGCACCGGGGCCGTCACCAACCACGGTCGCAAGTGCTTGGCTACGGGCAAGTTCTCCAGCTTGCCGGTCGCCGCACCTCGGAAGGACTGGACGGACGAGCAGAGACTCGCCATCGTCTTGAGCAGCTACCGAGGTGAGGTTCTCCATGCCGAGTTCGCGGCCAAGGTCGGCATCTCCATCACCACGCTCTACAGGTGGCGCAGCAAGTTCCGCAAGAGCAGCCTTCTCGGCCCCTCTGCGCTGCGTTGATGGGTACGGCTATGGAACGAGTAGTTTTCGAGCAGAAGGGCGACTTCGCCGCCTCGAACGCGGCCGAGGCCTGGTGCGCCGAGCGCGGCATCTCGGTGGGCATCATGGAGCGCGGCATGCCGCGCGGCTTGCTCTATGGCGACTTCGAGATCGCGAAGTGGCACAACTTGAACCGCGCGGACCGCGCGGCGCTGGACGGCCGGATGACCGGCGACATGCGTCACGGCCCCGTCGCAATCGAGATCGCGCCGGCGCGCCCGGCCTCCGGAGGTGCGGCATGACGCACGCGCATCCTTCGCCTTGCCCGTTCTGCGGCGCCGAGCTCGAGCGCACTGGTGACGGCCAGCAGTGGCGCCACCCCGGCAGCCTGATGCTGCCCGATGGCTGCCTGTTGCGCGGTCGCCGCATCGACGACGACGAGCAGTCGCTCGCCCAGTGGAACCGGCGCGTGCCGGCGGCGGAGGCCCAGGCATGCTGAGCAAGAGAGAGCGGGCCGAGAAGGTCAACGCATTCCTCGCGGTGGTCGGTGACTGCGGCCGCCGCTTCTTCCGGCATGACGAGCGGCGCGCCAGGATGGAGGTCGACGCACGCGGACACGTCTGGTTCGTCGACGACTACAGCCAGAAGCGGATCTACACGCACCACGAGGGCCGCTGGAGCGGCTTCTCGCACGGCGGCACGCTGCGCGACCTGGTTCGCGCGCTGCGCGACCACATCCGCACGGGGCAATACCTGCCCGCGCACTCGCTCGGCCCGTGGCCGTCCTGGTACAGCGGCGGTGACCCGTGGGCCTATGGCGACGACATGGTGCAGGTGCGCCAGGCGGCGATCGACCAGGGCCTGCTGGCGCCGCCGGCGGAAGCGAAGGCGGCTTGATGTACGACGCGGATCCTGCCGTCGAAGCGCTGGTGCGGGCTGCGCCCGAGTCCCTGCGCGCCGCCGATCCCGAGGGCCTGGAGCGCTACGTCGTGCGCTACTTGTTGCGCCAGCACGAGAGGCGCCCGTACCTGTGGGCCGACTTCGTCGCCGAACGCCCCGATCTCGAGCGCATCCGGCCGCTGGTGTACGACCGCCCCAGCGGACTGGTGTTCGTCGGCGGGCACGCGGAGCACGAGCGGCTGAGCGCCGAACTCTTCCACCTGCGCACGCTCGACGCGCGCGCCGCCGGCCGGCTCGAAGCCGAACACTTCCAGCTCATGACGAACTACGCCGACGCGGCCGACGCCTTCATCCTGCGGGGTGTCGGCATGCGCGTGGGCAGCCCGAGCGCCCAGATGGGGCGGCGATCCCTGCTGATCGGCTCCGGCGTCATCATGACCGAGGCGGAGTCTCGTGCATTCGCCGACTACCGACTGGTGCGGGTATGACGGCGCCGGGCTCCATCCGCATCGTCGGACCGCGCGATCGTGGCCGCCTGCCGGCGTCGACGCTGCTGATCAACACGACCAGCCACTCCGCGTCCGAGTGGACGACAGAGCTGTCCCCTTTCCACCTCGGCCCCTGTCGCGTCAGTGGCGGCCACGAGGCGCGCCGCATGGAGAACGCCTGGCAGTTCTCGAAGGTCTGGCCCGATCAGGTCGGCGCCGACGGCAACCCGACCGAGGCCTACTGGACCTGGGCGAAGGCCGGCTGGCGCAACGACCGACCTGTGCGCTACCCGCGCGGCAAGGGCGCGAAGCCGGCCTACCTCTGGTGGCACGGCGAGAAGCTGGCCTACGTCCCCGGGCGCCTGCGCGCCTATTGGCCGCTGTACCGCGACGCGGTGCGCGAGACGGCTGCTTTCGCGCGTCTGCGCGAGCTGGTCGCCGGCGGCCAGGACGTGGCGCTCTTCGACTTCGATGGCTACGACCACGACAGCGCCGGCGTGCCGTTGCGCGCCGTGCTCCTCGACGAGACGCGCCCGATGGGGCATGCCTTCGTCCTCAAGGCCCTTCTTCTGTTCGGTGATGGCGTTGCTCCGGAGCAAGTGCTCGAGACCGCCGACCTCGCGCCCGTTGCCGCGGCTGCGTCACCCCAACTGTCTTTCTTCTGAATGAACCTGATGTCGAATCCCCCAACTCCCCGAGCCGCCGAAGAGCGGCCCCCCGCGAGCGCAGGACGCCCCCGCGGCGCACGCCGCATCAAGCCGGGCGAGAAGTACGGCCGCTGGCTGGTGCAAAGCGATGCCGGCGGCGATCGCGCCCTGGCGTATCGCTGGAACTGCCGCTGCGACTGCGGCACCGAGCGCGCCGTCCTGGAGTACGCGCTGCTGTACAACGAGACGCAGAGCTGCGGGTGCCTGGTTCCGGACAAGATCTTCGAGAAGCGCATGGCCGCCGCGCGCGAGCGGTTTGTCGGTCGCGTGTTCGGCTGGCTCACCGTTGCGGACGTGCTGCCGGCCACGGGCGCGAGTCGGAGCTACCGCTTCAGGGCGTACTGCGCCTGCGGGTCCGAAACGCCCAAGGAAGGCGTCCTGTCCAACCTCGCTTCCGGCCACGTGATCTCGTGTTGCTCGCCGGCGCCGCATACGGAAGCCAGCCAGCGGATGTTGCTCGGCGTGCTGGCGCAACTGCGCGATGGCGCCACCCACTACCCGAAGTACCACCGCGTGCTGCGGGTTCTCGCGGAACGTGGCGCGTACGACCTGGATACGCAGACCGTCACGGACCTGGGCCACCGATCGCTGGCTTCGGGCCAGCTGCTCGGCTACATCGAGTCCAACCGCCGCGCCCGCGCACCGCGTTCACGGAGCGAGAAACTCGCTCTCGTCAGGGAGACCTTCCGCCCGGGCTGCACCGTCGACCAGGTGGCGCGTGATTCCGGCGTCGCCAAGAGCCTGCTCTCCCGCTGGCGCACCCAGTTGCGCGACAGCGTCGCTCCCACCGAACAGGGGGCGGCGGCATGAAGCGCTCGGTGACAGAGCTGTCCGTGGATCAGCTGGAGGGCCTGCTGGCGCTGTACGCCGCGCTGACGCCCGACGGGCGCAGCACGCCCGAAAGCCTCGCCGCGCGCCGCGCGGCATTCGACACCCAGATGGCCAAGCGCCGCACCGAGCTGGGCCTTGTCGAGAAGGAGTCCGACGAGTTGTCGGTGCTTCTCGAACTCAACCGCCGCATGCACTGGACATCGATCCAGGCGCAGCAGCGCATGGCCGCGGCCGCCCAACCCAGCGCGCGCCCGGCCGCCGAACCGATTTCCGACAACCTCCCTGCACAGGCACAAGCATGACCAAGTTCGTATTCGTCACCGGGGGCGTCGTCTCCTCGCTCGGCAAGGGGGTCGCCGCGGCCTCGCTGGCCGCGCTCCTGGAGTCGCGTGGCCTGAAGGTCACCCTCATCAAGCTCGACCCATACCTGAACGTCGACCCGGGCACCATGTCGCCCACCCAGCATGGCGAGGTGTTCGTCACCGACGACGGCGCCGAGACCGACCTGGACCTGGGCCACTACGAGCGCTTCATCGACACGCGCATGCGCCGCGCGAACAACTTCACCGCCGGCCAGGTCTACAAGACCGTCCTGGAGAAGGAGCGCCGCGGCGACTACCTGGGCAAGACCGTCCAGGTGATCCCGCACGTGACCAACGAGATCCAGGAGTTCGTCAAGCGGGGAGCCGGTTTCGGCACGCCCGACGCGGTGGACGTGGCGATCGTCGAGATCGGCGGCACCGTCGGCGACATCGAGTCGCTGCCGTTCCTCGAGGCGGTGCGCCAGCTGAGCCTGCACCTGGGCCCGAACAACAGCGCGTTCGTTCACCTGACCTACGTCCCCTGGATCGCGGCCGCCGGCGAGCTCAAGACCAAGCCGACCCAGCACACGGTGCAGAAGCTGCGCGAGATCGGCATCCAGCCCGACGCGCTGCTGTGCCGGGCCGACCGCCGCGTGCCGGCCGAGGAGTGCGCCAAGATCTCCCTGTTCACCAACGTGGCGAAGTGGGGCGTGATCTCGGTCTGGGACGTGGACACGATCTACAAGGTGCCGCGCGTGCTGCACGAGCAGGGCCTGGACGCGCTGGTCTGCGACAAGCTGCGCATCCCGACGCCGCCTGCCAATCTGACCCGCTGGGACAACCTGGTGCAGGCGCTGGCCACGCCGGCCAGCCAGGTGCGCATCGCGATGGTGGGCAAGTACACCGAGCTGTCCGACTCGTACAAGTCGCTCAACGAGGCCCTGCGCCACGCCGGCATCCACAACAACGCCGGCGTGCAGGTGACCTACGTGGACGCCGAGACGCTGAGCCCGGACAACGTCTCGCAGCTGGACGCCTTCGACGCGATCCTCGTGCCCGGCGGCTTCGGCAAGCGTGGCATCGAAGGCAAGATCCTGGCCGCGCGCCGCGCGCGCGAGCAGCGCATTCCGTACCTGGGAATCTGCCTGGGGATGCAGGTGGCCACGATCGAGTACGCGCGCCACGTGGCCGGCCTGGCCGGCGCCAACTCCACCGAGTTCGAGCCGGACACGCCGCACCCGGTCATCGCCATGATCGACGAGTGGCAGGACCGCGACGGCACGATCCAGCGGCGCGACGCGAACTCCGACCTCGGCGGCACGATGCGCCTGGGCGCCCAGAGCTCGGACGTCGTGCCCGGCACGATCGCGCACAGCATCTACGGCGACGTGGTGACCGAGCGCCACCGCCATCGCTACGAGGCCAACGAGCACTACCTGCAGCGCCTGCGCGACGCCGGCCTGGTGATCAGCGCCATCACCCAGCGCGAGAAGCTGACGGAGATCGTCGAGCTGCCGCAGGCGGTGCACCCGTGGTTCGTCGGCGTGCAGTTCCACCCCGAGTTCAAGTCGACGCCCTGGGGCGGCCACCCGCTGTTCAAGGCGTTCATCGCGGCGGCTCTCGGCGACTCCGGCAAGGTGCGTCCCGCGCAACTCAAGCGCGCAGCGTGATGCCGGTCGCTGCCCTGGCGTGGGTCGCGCAGCTGGTGTCTCGGCGGCACGACAGGGCCCTGCACAGCCTGTTCTGCGACGAGCAGGCGAGCGAGCACTACGGGCTGGCCGCGCGCGGCGCCGCGCACCTGCTTTGGCGCGTGCGCGTGTACGTCCGCGGGTTCCTGGTCGGGTGACAGGATACGGGGTGAATCCGTTTCGCCAGCCTTGACGTTATCAGTGCGTATTATGTATGATTCCAGTCATGCAGACAACGACCCCCTCCGGCGCCGCGCCCGCCGCCACCGGCGCAGACGGCTATCCGGTGGACCTCGATGGGCTCATCGCTCAGGCGACCGCGCTGCGCGCGCAGCACGGCAACATCCCGCTGGCCCTGTCGACCTCAGGGGGCTGGCTTTCGACGCTCAGGCTGAGCGTTGGCCGCCTCGGCCGCGGCGGCGCCCGCAAGCTGGTCTCGCGCGGCGGAGATCCGGTCCTGGTGGTCTCCGGCCGATGAACGCGGTCCAGCGCACGTTCGCTCAGCTGACCGACGCGCAGCTCTGCCGGATGCTGGGCGAGCTGAAGCAGCTCGACGCCGACGGCGTCCTGCCCGATGGCGAGACGCGCGCGCTGGCCACGCGCTTGGCGCGCGACGCCGGCATTGCGCACGGCGAGGCGCTGAAGCTGGCGATGTCCGAACCCCTGCGCGCTGCCGCCTTCCGCTGGCACGCGCTCCAACTCCATTCTTCCTCACGCACATGAACACGAAACGCAACCAAGGTAGTCCCGAGGGCCGCGCGGCCTACGCTCAACTGGTCCAGGTGAAGACCGCGGCGCGCGCGCGCATGCGGCTCATCTTCCGCATCTCGATGGCCGTAGTCGCCGCGCTCGGCGCCGGAGCCGCATTCCTCACCAATGGCTCCTTCCTGTTCGTCATGCCGGCCCTGATCTGCGGATTCCTCCTGTTCGCCTCGCTGCTCTTCGCTGGCAACGACGCGCCGAGGCTGAAGCGCGAGGAGTACGTCGCGCTGCCCGGCGCCCAGGGGCCCGATGGCGAGCACGCCTGCATTGCCTGCGGCCATCGCGGCATCTACCGCCGCACCGTCTACAAGACCACGACCACGCTGGCCGACTGCTCGAAGTGCGAGCAGCCGCTGTGGGCGTCCAACGTCGGCGCCTGACGCAATGGACCTGGCGATCATCGCGGCCTGTGCGCGCAACGGCGTGATCGGTCGCAACAACGACCTGCCGTGGCGGCTGCCCGAGGACCTGGCGCACTTCCGGTCGACCACCGGCGGTTGGCCGGTGATCATGGGGCGGCTGACCTGGGAGTCGCTCCCCGCCCGCTTCCGGCCCTTGCCCGGGCGGCGCAACATCATCGTCTCGCGCGGCGGCGTGCGCGGCGTGCCCAAGGGCGTCGACGTCGTCGCCTCTCTGGAGGCGGCGCTGGAGCTGGTCCAGGCCGAGCGGCGCGCGTTCGTGATCGGCGGCGCGCGTCTTTACGAGGCGGCGCTGCCACTAGCCGACGAGTTGTTCCTGACGGAGATCGACGAGGACTTCGAGGGTGACGTCTACTTCCCTGAGTTCGATCGCTCCGCCTTCGTCGAGCACCACCGCATGCGCCGGCAGGCCGAAGCGCCCAACACCTTCACCTACTCGTTCGCTCACTATCGCCGCAAGCTGCCGGCGCGCTCGGGGCCGTTGCTCGAGGTCGAGATGACGCCGGCGCAGTGCAAGGAGACCGTGCTGCACTACCAGAGCTCGGGCCTGCTGCTGGACATCCGGATCGAGGCCCGTGGCAAGCGCCTGATCGGCGTCGCCGCCGGCATGTCCGAGCTGATCAAGGTGATCGAGGCGGACTACGACCACGAATACGGGCTGACCGAGACCCCCGCCCCGACGCGCAGCGCAATGCTGCGCCTGGCGCGCCGCATCCGCGCGGCAGTGCCGCGTACGCGCTCCTGACGAGCATCACCGAGGGATAAGACCCCGCGGCCGCCCCTGGCCGCACTCCCTATCCCAACCCCGCGGGTGCCGCTCACCCGCCAAGGGTGACGGCTCCGCTCTCTCAGGAGCCTCCAATGATTGACCTTTTCGCACGTCCGGTGGCGTGTCTGCCCGACGAAGCAATCCCCCTCATCCTCGGCAACCTCCGCCTTGGCGGCGGTGGCTGGGATGACAAGCGGCAGCAGGGTCGCCTGTGGCTGCGCGTCTCCGACGAGATCCGTGCCCAGATCTACCTGCTGGCCGGTCTGGACCACAAGGAGCTGCAGCGCAACAGCGTCTGCCCCAGCTTCTCGGTGGACCTGTTCCCGGAACTGAAGCTCGCCATCGGCGAGAACATGATCTACAGCCAGGTCGACGATCGCTCGTACTACCTGGAACTGTTCCAGATCGCCAACGGCGACGAGTACCGCCTCTACGCCAAGTACCAGCAGATCATCGGCTCGCGCCTCATGGCACGGCCGGCGAAGTCGATGGTGACCGCGATCTGCATTGCGCTCGCCGCGCAGCTGATGGAGCAGGCCAAGCAGGCCGACTCAGCCCGCAACGCCCCCGCGCCGCTCGCGCTGGCCCGCAAGGCCATGACCGAGCAGGAGGAGATCAACCTCCTTCTCCTGAGCGGTGATCGGATCCAACTGCCCGAGCAGCACCTGCGCCACTACGCGCGCATCAAGGCGCGCATCGAGAAGGCTGGCGGTTCCTACAACGCCGGCGGCTACTTCGAGTTCCCGGCCGGCCTGAACGCCGGCGAGGTGCTCGAGCAGCTGAAGGGCGGCAAGGTGGTGAACCCCCGGAAGGACCAGCAATTTTTCGCGACCCCGCCCGAGCTCGCGCTCAGCGTGATCGCGGCAGCCGGCCCGCTCGCTGGGAAGCGAGTTCTGGAACCCTCCGCTGGTGACGGCGCCTTGGCAGACCTTGCCCGGGCGGCAGGCGCCGAGGTGGTGGTGATCGAAAACTGGACGGTCAACGTCCTGAAGCTCGAAGCCAAGGGCTACGAGGTGATGGATCGCGACTTCCTGACGGTGACCCCGCAGGAGATCGGCCTGTTCGACGCCGTCGTGGCCAATCCGCCGTTCACGCGCGGGCTGGATATGACGCACGTGGAGCACATGTGGAAGTTCCTGAAGCCGGGCGGCACCCTCACGGTGCTCACCTCGACGGCATGGGACGACGGCACGCAGCGCAAGCAGCAGGCCTTCCGCAAGTTCCTCGCGGACAACAACGCGGCGATCCGCCGCATCGATCCGGGCGCCTTCAAGGCCTCGGGAACGGGCGTGGGTGCCATGCACCTGGTGCTGATCAAGACCGGCAAGGCGATCGATGACGACGCCGACGAAGCCTTCGACGGCATCAACGGCGACCGCTGCAGCGAATGCGACGTGGTGAGCCCGAGCGGCGCGCTGCGCTGCGTGTGCTGCGCCGAAGCGCTCTGACGCTAACCCCCTGTGGCCCGGCTCTCTTCTGAGACCGGGCCCTCTTCTTTGCCGCGCCGCTTACCTGTGCCCGTGCCGCATCTCGGCATACCCACAACGCGGCTTGCCGCACTTTTTCCGAAGGAACTACATGTTCTCCATCACCCCCATGCCCAACGGCAACCTGCAGGTGTGCGCGGACAACGCCGCCCGCGCCTGGATCAAGGAAGAGCAGCAGCTCGGCCGCGGCAGCGACGACATCCTGCACGGCGGTACCGAGCACTACTGGACCAACGGTTCGTTCGAGCCCTTCGACGCCGGCCAGGCCAACCCGTTCGTCGGGCTGACCAGCGCGCCGTGCATCGCCGAGCACATGACCGTCCGCGACGACGGCGAGCGCGAGATCGACGGCCGCCTCTGGTGGTACCCGAACTACGCGATCACCGACCCGATGGAAGTGCTCAAGCGCACCGGCTCGGTCGAGTTCCAGGCCGCCTGAAGGGGAGATTCACCATGAATGCTCACCAGTCCCGAGCTGGCGCCGGCTTCAACCGTCGCCCGTTCCAGGTCACCCGCGGCGGCATGCTGATCAACGGCCGCCTATACCTGGGCGTCGTGATCGACAAGGCGCTGACCGAAACGCAGCTGGAGGAGGCCACGGCCGCCACCAACGACCGCTTCGAGCGGGTCCTGTTCTTTGCCGAGGAGCTCAGCGCCTTGAACGCCATCAAGTACCAGGCTGTGATCGACAGCTTCGTCGAGCGCATCGTCCTGCCGGCCTGCCAGGCCTAACCCCATCGAGCCCGCCCTCTTCGGAGGCGGGCTCTTTTCATTGCCGCGTCGCCTGGCTCGCAGTGTCTGTTGCGCATCTCCCGTGGTCCCGACAACCCTTTCAGGAGATCCACATGATCCAACTCAACCTCCAGGACCCCGCGGTCCAGGCGGCACTCATCAGCGCCGTCGGCAGCATCGTCACGGCGGCGATCGCGGCCATCTGCGCCGCTCTCGTTGGCCAGCAGATTGCCGGCCGTCGGCGCCTCGCCGAGAAGCTCGTGGTCGCCCAGAAGGACATCGAGTTCCTTCTGGCGGTCGAGCAGCATCACTGCGAGGTGCACCAGGCGCGCGAGGGCGCTTCCCAGAAGCTCCGCATCCGCAAGACGGTGAAGGACCACGGCTACCTGTGGTCTGGCCGGTTCACGCCCGGGCGCTTGCAGCACCCGGAGTTCGCGCACCGGCACGCGGGCCACTGAGGAGGAACGGCATGCCCCTCCAATCTCAGCTCCCCGTCAAGGCGATGGCCTGTGGCAACTGCGGCCACGGCCTGTTCCGCGTCTTCTCGTACGAAACCGACTTCGTGATGAAGCTCGTGACCCAGTGCGAGAAGTGCGATTCCACCTCGGTGATCGAGCCCGTGCCCGCCACTCTGCGCATCGAGTTCGGCGAAGGCAGTGACGGCAGGCTCTGCCGCATGGACCCGAAGACACCCTGACTCGCGTCGACCAACCCCTCGGCCCGGCCTCCCTCGTGGAGCCGGGCCGCCTTCTTTGTGCGCATGCAGTTCCATGTGCGGCATCTCGCCTGGTACTTCAACGCGGCACCGCCGCACCAACCCAAGGAGATCCCATGGATTCGAAACGACAAGAGGTGGCCGACAAGGCCTACTCGAGCTACAACTTCGGCCAGGGCGTCGAAGTCGAAGACGCCGGCGGCTGGGAGCGTGTCACGCCCGGCAGCGAGTGGAGCCGTCCGGTGTTCGTCCGCACCGACGACGACGCCCCTTCCAGCGACACCACGCGACTGACCTTCGTGGTCAGCTTCCAGGCCGACACCGACCGTGTCATCGATGCCTTCGCCATCGACTCGAATGGCCGGATGTGGGGCTCGAAAGGCACTGGCGGCGGCGAAACCCGCCCTGTCAAGGTCATCGTCCTCTGCCGCAACAGCGAGGGCGCGCCCGAGTTCCACACCTGCGCCCCGGAATGCACCGAGGATCAGGTCGAGAACGGTGAGCACTACGAGCTGGCCAAGGAGAACGCCGGCTTCAACGGCTACGAGGAGCCGATGATCGCCTTCGACGCGAACGACCCCGCTGCGCGCCAGCTCGGCGAGGTCCTGGCCTGGCTGTGACCTTGGCCTAACCCATCGCCCCGCTCGTGACTTCGGTCACCTGCGGGGCTTTCTTCTTTGTCGCTGCATCTTCGGCTGCAGGAGCGCGCCGGCGCGGGGTACGGAACTTCTCGAGCAGCGAGTCGATGTCGACGGGGAGAGGGGTCTCGGGGCCGCCTCGCACCAGCGTGCGACTCCAGCGGATCTTGTCGACGATCTCCATGCGGTCCTCGCGGGGCCGAGACGGCGTGTTCCAGCTGCGGCCGCGCACGCGCGCCTCTGGGATCCACCCGGCCGCGCGCAGGCTCGTGCCGGGCTCCGTCACCAGGGTGTACGTGATGATCCGATGCGCGCCTCTCCGCTTGGCCTCGCGCGCCGCCCATCCGTAGGCGAGCGAGCACGCGTTCCACTGCAGCCCGTCCGCGATGTCCTCGCGGATGCACAGGCGGTTGACCTCCATGACCTTGGTCTGGTTGATGGCCTTTGCCACCGGACGGCCGACCATCACGACGCCGATCACGCCGTCGTCGCCAGGCCCGTTGCGGATCGCGCCGCCGAACTTCCAGCCTGCCGGAGGAGGGCAGTGCCTGTGGTGCGCGCGCACGAACGCCTTCGCGTCGCGTTGTTCCACCGAGACCATCTGCAGGTTCCAGTCGATGACCAGGTGGCCGCAGCCGTCGTCGATGATGCGCCGCGCGCCGCCGGTGGAGATCGCGGCCAGCCCCTGCTCGTTGAGCCAGCGCGCCGCGCCCTTCGGGTCTTCGTTGAGGAACTCCACCACGGCCTGGTGCATGCCCTCGCAACAGGTGTCGACCATGAACTCGCGTGGCCCCCAGACCTCGTGCAGTTCGGCGTGCTCGGGCTGGCCGCAGAAGAGGCACGCCTGCGCTTCCTCGCCCCCCAGTGCGCCCCAGATGGCCTCCAGTTCTGCCGCTGTGGAGATCATCGGCAGGCCTCGGGCGGAATGTCGTCGTGGCCTTGCGGCGCGAACCACCATTCCTGCTGGACGTGGGCGAACTCCTTTCCGGCGCGGATCCGCTCGAGCCCTGCCACGAGCATCCCGAAGCCGGCTACGGTGACCACGCGGGCCTCGCTCATCGCGCTCCCGGCACCACCGGGCATGTGGAAGGTGGCGTCGTTTTCCGCCCGGCCCGACAGCGGCGGCCCGGGCAGAAGGTTGAAGTCACCGTCGCCGACGCGCTCCAGCTTCTCCAGCCGGACGCCTCGGTGAAATCTCTTGTAGATCGTTCCTTTCATGCTCGCTTTCTGTTTGGATGCTCTTGCGGTATCGACACGTGTTATGTATCATACACGCCATGAGCACACAAACCAATACGAGCGAGCCGCGGCTCGGCGTGGTGGCGGCCGCGGAGCCCGAGCGTGATCTCGAGCTGCCTGCCGCGTTCCGGCCCGGCGTCCCGTTCACCCTGAGCGACCGGGCGCTGGACAGGCTCCTGGCGGACATCCTGAAAGGCTGATCCATGGCAATGCCCGCGACTTCCCAAGGCTGCTACGAACTACGGTTTCGGAGCTTGTTCAACGAAGGACGCGGGCTTGCGTTCCCCTGCGGCGAGGACGGTCAGATCGACCTCGACTCGCTCAGCGACAAGGCCCGCAACAGCTACCTCGGCGCGCGTGCGCTGATCGGCCGCGAGTACGCCTACCCCGTGGTCATCCAGTCGACCCAGTGAACATGCAGTCCCAGACCTTCGATGCAGGCCGGCCCGGCCGCGAAAGCGCCGCGGTCCTGACCCTGGCTGCGCATCTGCTGTGCGCCGACGTCGGCAGCGGCCAGTGCGACGCCGAGTCGGTCGCGAGCATGGCGCGCGCGATGCGCTCCTCGTACAGCGGCTTCTCCCTGGCCCGCGCGCTGGAAGGCGACGGGTGGGACGTCGACGACCATCTGCTCGAACGACTGCTGGAAAGCGACAGCTACCGCAGCACCGCACATCGAGCGGCCATCGCCGAGTGGGTGACCCAGCGCGGGATCAAGCCTCTGCGCGAAGTCGGCGAAGCCGTCTCGTTCATCTACCGCGGCGCGACCGTCTCCGGCGAGATCGTCTCCATCGACCTGCCGCAGGCGACCTACACGGTGTTCGTTCCCTCGATGGGGCATGTGCGTGCGGGCCTGGGCGTGCACGGAATCATCATCCCCTACGAGCAGGTGCACAACCTGTGCCCCGGGCCGGAGTCGTTCCGGCTGGAGGCTCAGGACGCCGCCCTGGTCTGAGGCGCCTCGATGGACCTGGCGCAAGACCCGAAGTACCGAGCCGTCGACGGCGCGATCGTCAACCGCGAGACCGGTGAGGCGATCCCGGCCGACGAGCCCGTCTTCATCTTCCGCGCGCGCGACGTGCACGCGCGCGAGGCCCTGGAGGCCTACGCCTGCGTCCTGGAGCCTGGTGAGCACCGAGACGCGGTGTGCCAGCGCGTCGCCGACTTCGCGCGTTTCGCATACGCGCACCCCGACCGGATGAAGGCGCCAGACTCGGCGCCGCCGGCGGCCCCCGAACACACAACCACTTGAGGACCTGTCATGGCCAAGATCGTCACTCCAGCCGAGCTCGAGCAGCTCATCGCCTCCGGCAAGCCGGTCGTCGCAGATTTCTTCGCCGACTGGTGCCAGCCGTGCAAGATGATGGCGCCGACGGTCGACGCCGCCGCGGAGGCCTTCGCGGGCCGCGCCGAGGTGGTCAAGGTGAACATCGAAGCCGACGATGGCCTGATGCCGAAGTACGGTCTGCGCGGCGTTCCGACGTTCATCGTCTTCCGTGGCGGCAAGCAGGCGGCCGCCAAGTCTGGCGCCCTGGGCCGCTCGGCATTCCTCGACTGGGCCGGCGCCCAGATCGGCTGATCCCGCGCCAGGCGGAAGATGTCCACGCGACCCAAACTCCTTCTCCTGGACGGTACGAGCGTCGTCAGACGCGTGTATGAGGCTGTCCCGGGGGATGACGGACCGGCTCGCGTGGATGGCGCGATCACGGCGAGCATGCACTCGATCAAGCGCGCGCTCGGCGAGCACCTGCCGACGCACTTCCTGGCCGCCTTCGACGATGGCGGCCCGACATGGCGCCATCAGCTGCTGCCAACCTACAAGTCCACCCGCAAGCCTATGTACGAAGGCCTGCGCGCAGCGCTGCCGCGCCTTTACCGCGACATGGAGTCACTCGGCTTCAGCTGGGTCTCCCCGCCGGGCGTGGAGGCCGATGACGTGATCGGGACCATCGCGCATCGCGCGGCCGCCCGTGGCTTCGAGGTCGTGATCGTGTCGAACGACGTGGACATGTGCGCTCTGCTTTCCGCGAATGTGCGGGTCTACAACCACTTCGCGCGCGAGTGGCGCGACGAGACCTGGCTGGCCAGCCAGATCGGGATCACGCCGGCGCAGGTGTCCGCCTACATCGGCCTGGTCGGCGAGGAGAAGAAGTCCGTCCCCGGCGTGGCCGGCGTCGGCCCCAAGACAGCCGCCAAACTGCTCGCGCAGCACGGCGACCTGGACGGAGTGCTGGCTGCCGCGGCCGAGATGCCCGGCAAGATCGGCGAGCGGCTGCGCGCTGGCGCCGAGGCCTGCCGGCTCTCCCAGGCTCTCGGCACACTCAAGCTGGACGTCGACCTGAGCATTCGCCCTTCACAGCTCGCCCTACCCAATCGCAACCGCCTAGCCGCATGAGGCACCACATGACCGACACCAGCGCTCCAGGATCGCCATTCGCCGAGCAGAGCCCGGCGCACACGCAGGTCGTGCTGCTGCGCGCGCGCTGGGAGCCGGTCGACGAGCCGGCCTGTCTGCGCTGGATCGACCCGATCTCGAAGCGCGAGATGCACTGGCGTGACGCTGTCGATCTGCTCGTTCGGCGCAGCGGCTAACCCTACTGGAACTCCTATGCCCATTTCAGTCTACGTCCCCACCGACCTTCCCGAACTGCATCCAGATCCGCTGATCAACGCTCAGCTTCTGGTCGAGGAACTCTGCGGGAAGCTGAATGCCGCTCGCCAGGCTTGCGACCGCGTCCTGGACCTCGATCTCGTCACGCCGCGCGGCCTGGCCGCCAAGTCGCACGTGCGGCACGCGCTCGCGGAAAGCGATCCGGCCACGCTGTCCGAACAGCACTGCAACTGCGGCTGAGCCGCTGGCGGCGCTGGTAGCGCCCTGTGTTCGCCATCTCCCCAGGGCCTAGACCCCGCGGCCGCAAGCCGCATCAACCCAAGGAGAATGGAAACATGGACCAATTCAGCTACCTGATCACTGCGGAAGTCCCCGCGCGAGGCCCGATCGAGGCCCTCGCTGCCGCGCTGCAGCAGGGCTACGACAACGGCGCCGAGGGCCGCTTCCAGGTCATCGTGACCACGCAGCCGACCTACCTCGTGATCTTCCTGCGCACGACGGCGGAAGACGATGCGGACTACCTGCGCGCGACCGCGGCCAAGCACGGTTGCGGCATCGAGCAGGCCGCCGCGCTGCAGCTCGCCGCGGAACTGGCCGACCAGGTGGGCGAGATCGCCAACCCGGTGGTCGACGTGCTGCGCAACGGCGACGTCCAGATCGTCGACTTCAACCGCGTGCTCAGCCAGGTCCTCGCGCCCGGCAAGTGCCAGCGTTGCGGCAGCGCACTGGCCGACGGCCTGTGCACCGACGCCACGTGCCCCTTCAGCGACGTCCCCCAGGACGACCCCGCTGGCTGGGCCGGCCACCCCGAGAAGGGCTGAGCCATGGAGCAGACTGCAGCCGTCATCGACTGGAACCGCACCCCGGTGCAGATGATCGAGTCCGTCCTGCGGGCGAACATGTTCCGCATCGCCGGGCGCTACTACAACCGTCTGCGCGAGACGCTCGCCGAGCAGAAGGCCACCGCGCAAGGGAAGGAGGTCGAGACGATCACCATCCCGGAGCTGGCCGCTTCGCTGGCGCGCCGGATCAAGCCGGTGCTCGATGTGCTGAACCCCGTGAAGGACCAGGACAGCTGGAAGCTGGCCTCGGACGCCATCGAGCGCTCGCTGGTCTCCGAAGGCGCCTTGACCATCCCGGCCGAACGCCACCACGAGTGGCAGAGCTTCAGCGGCGAACAGATCCGCCGCCTGATGCGCCAGAACGACATCTCGATCCGCGAGCTCGCCGAGCGCATGCAGATCACTATGATCCGCGTGCGCGAAGTTCGTGAGCGTGGTGTCACTGGCAACTGCTACTGTCGCGACTGGTACGAGGCGATCACCTCGACCGGGATCTACACGGCCCAGCGCTAACCCTCAGCCGCCCATGTCACATCGACTGGGCGGCTTTTCTTTTCCCTGAGCGACAAGGAGTCTGCGATGGCCACGATCTCTTCACGCGACCGTCACCTGGTGGAGCCCGCGTCGTTCGACCTTCTCTGGGAGCGCTTCGTCGCCGCGATGCGCGCGGCCGGCGCGCTGGACGAGGACACCATCGCGTATGCCAAGCTCGACGACGTGCGCCAGGCGCTGCTGCAGGCCTCCGTCATCCCGAAAGGGGCGCGATAGCCGCTGATGTGGATTGCGCATTCCACCTGCAAGCAGCACAGCATGCGGGGTGTGCGGCGCGCGTGATCACGTGTAGATTGCTGGTGCTCAAGCGAACTCTGCATCAGGATCGAGGACCGCCGTCGTGAAGCCCAGTCGTTTTGTCGCATTCGGCCGTGTGGCCTCGACCTTCTATGTCTCCTCGGTCAGCCTGCTGGTCGGCCTGTTCGTCGCGATCGCCGCGGCGTGCGTGAGCCCGATGGTGGAGCAGGTGTTCGCGCGCTACAGCGTGTTGTCGGTGCTCTTGGTCGCCGCGCTGACGCTGTGCCTTCCGTTCTTCCTCGCGTCGCTGCTATTCGGCTTCCTCGGTCGCTGCCCGTCGTGCGGCCAGCCGTTCGTCCAGTTCAGCTTCCTGCCCGACCAGCGCAAGCCGACAAACCTGCAGTCGCTCGTGCGCTGCGCGCGCACGGCCGCCGGCCTGGAGTGCCGCTGCCTGGCCTGCAGCACGGACGCGCTGAAGCGTCCGATCCTGCCGACCTCGGAATGAGGAAAGGGGCCCGCGGGCCCCTTCGTTGCTGATCGATCTTCTCTCAGGCGGCGCGCTCGAGCCGCGCGGTTTCTCTCAAGGTCGACCTGACGAACTCGTCCAGGTGTGCGATCACCTCTTTGCGCACGACTCCCGGCGCGACGGCCGCGTCGATCACCCGGAACCGCTCGGGGTCCGCGACCATGCGCTCGAAGTAGCCCTGGCGCACTCGGCCGAAGAACTCCAGATCCTGGCGCTCGAACCGGTCAGCCTCGGCGCCGCGGCCCCGCCGGCGCGCCGCTGCCACGACGGGCTCGATGTCCAGCAGGAACGTCAGGTCCGGCCTCCACCCGCGCAGGACCATCTTCTCCAACGCTTCGAACTCTGCCCGCGCCAGGCCGCGACCGCGCACCTGGTACGCCCACGAGCAGTCCACGAAGCGATCGCAGACCACCCAGCGGCCGGCCTGCAGGGCAGGGCGGATGACCTGGGCCAGGTGATCCTGGCGCGCGGCGAAGAAGATCATCATCTCGGCCACCGGGTCGATCACGTCGCCGTGCAGCACCAGCTCGCGCAGCCGCTCGGCCACCGGTGAGCCGCCGGGCTCGCGGGTGACCACCACCTCGATGCCGTAGTAGTCGCGCAGCCGCTCGACCACGGTTTGCACCTGCGTCGACTTGCCGGCGCCGTCCAGCGCCGACAGGGTGATCATGCGGCCGCGCGCGGGCAGAAGGCTCATGCCTCGGCCGTCTCCTGCTCGCGCTCTTCGCTCTTGGCCTCGCGGGCGCCTTCGCCCGACTCGCCGGTGAACTCCAGTTCGCCGCCCAGCGCTTCGATCAGCTGCGGGATGAGCTGACTCAGCTCGCCGGTGACGATGGCCGCGTTCGCGTCGAACGGATCGTCTCCGCCGGCCTTCTTCTTCATGAGCGGGGTCTCGAGGAAGGTGACCTTCTTCAGGGCCATTGCGTCGGTGAGGGTGAAAGAGACCCTGTCGGTCCAGGTCATGGCCAGCTGGGTGGGCGTCTTGCCATGCGTCAGGTGCTGCTTGACCTCGTCGATGTCCAGCACGTGGCGCGAATACTTCACCGCGCTGCGGCTCTCGTCGCTCGACTTGAGCTCGCACTCGCGCTCGACGCCGAAACCGTCCGGCGCCTCGCCGTCCATGAGCCACTGAGACATGCAGGTGCCCGGCGACATCTGGGTCTGGATCAGCCCGATGGCCAGGCCGTCCAGCGTCTTGACCAGCGCGGACGTGGCCGTGTCGCACTTCGACTGGCTCGCGGTGTCGATCGCCACGAGCTTGTTCTTGCGGTCGATCCAGACCGAGATGTGTTCCTTCTTCGAGAAGGCCTTGGGCAGCAGTTCGAGGATGACCGCTTCCTTGATCTCCCGGACCTCCTTCTTGCCCGGTCGGCGCGCCTCGCGCTGCTTGATCTGCTCGATGCGTGCGTCGACGTGCTGCTTGATGACGCCGGCGGGCAGCAGCTTGGTCTGGATGCACAGGGTGAGCATCCACTGATCACCGACCGCCTCGACGAGCGGGCCGTGCTTCTCGCCGCGAGGTTCGACCCAGCCGGCCGAGATGGCCTGGGTGGCGCCGCATTCTGCGAAACGGAACTTCTGCAGGCTCGCTTCGGCTTCGGCGATTGCCGGGTGCCAGTCGCCCTGGATTCGGTAGACGGAGAGGTTCTTGAACATGGGGGGTGTGGTTGGGGTGAGCTTGCTACGCCTCATGATAACTCATACCCAACACGTGCGCATACGGCAGCAGCATCCGAAGTTGACTTGGATAACACAGGCCGATAAACTGCGCAGCATGAATTCGAAACCACAAGCGCCGGAGCGCCAACTCGCTGCATCCCAGGGGCCCGAGGCGCTGCCGGCGGCCGCCACGATGGCGTGGTTGCGTGAGGTCGCTTCCGGCGTCGAGTCCTCGCTGCGGTTGGCTGAAGAGGCGGCTGCAAAGTTCACGCGGGACGAAGACGCCGAAGACGTCGACCGCATCGTCGCGGAGCTGAAGTCCGTCTCCCAGTTGCTGCGTGGTGCCGGCCTGTGATGGTCGGCGCCGTCGGATCCACGGCCCGCGGCAGATCGGTGCCTCTGCCGCCGGCGCTCGACGCGGCGCGGACCTTCATTCGCGAGCACATCGGCGCCTGCGCCGGCGAACTCGTCACCTGGCTGACCCACGGCTCCGAACCCGGGCCGACGCTGCGGGAGGCAGCGAAATTGGTGGCGCTCCAACTTCCCGAGGGCGCGAACGCGCTCCAAGTGGTCCATCGCCTCACCGAACTCGCTGCGCTGTCCTCCGTGGCTGAACTCGTGGCCTGGCGTGAGCAGTTCCCGAGGCACGCCTACCGCGAGAGCGACGGCCGCGTGCTGCTCGACCTTTCGCCCCCGCTCGCCTCATGAACGCTACCGAAGCACTCAACGGTCTGGACATCCAGGCCGTGCGCCCGATTCACTCGAAGTTCAGCCCGAACCTGTACGCGTGGCTGAGCGACCGCCGCCGGCCGCGCCGGCGCACTCACAGCCGCGTCTACCGTGGCGCCGATGGCGTGCTGTGGATCGGCGAGATCGACCAGCCGGACGGCGGCCATGCGTGGTTCACCGGCGCCCGCCTTCTCGGCGTGCTGTGCAACGGCTCCGCCGAGGAGTCGTTCGCCCATGCCGGCCTCGCTTCTCAACTGACCGAGGTGGCTGACTTCTGGCAGCGCTACGTCACCGACGGTCGTTGCGCCATCGACGCGACGCACACCTCCTACTTCGTGGGTGACGACACCCGCTGGAGCGTGAACGCACGCGGCACGCGGCGAACCTGCCTGTGGTGCGGCAAGGCCTCCCAGCGACTGAAGCGCTGGACTGAGCGCGTTCGTCGCGAGACGTGGATGGACGACGTCAAGGACGACTGAGATGCACACGAACACCCATTGGCGCGAAGGCGCGCCGCCCGAGGGTATCTCCAGCGCCTGGCTGCGCATCGAGACCCCGTACCCCGATCACGACCCGCAGATCAGTGCGCTCCTGGCGGTGCTGGATGACGGCATCTGGTACGAGGCTGCCGACTGGAAGGCTCGGGACACGCTCGACCCGATCGAGGGCGAGATCACGCACCACATCCCGTACGAGTGCCCCCGAGCCGCGCTGGTGGCCGGCGGCCCCCGCGGTCCGTTCTCGGTGTACGGCGACAGCGACATCGCAGATGCGCACGGCCACGTGGCCACGGCCGAGAACGCCGGCCTGGCCTCGCTGATCTGTCACGCCCTCAATGCGCAGGCGGAGCAAGCAGCCGACGCCGGCGTCTACCTGGTCAGCTTCGCGCACCGGTCGACCGGCTTCGTCCAGTTCTGGCGCGCCGAGAACGCCGGCTACACGCCCTACGTCGACGAGGCGGGAATCTATCGCCGCGCCGACCTCAAGCCCGGCTACCACGATGCGCCGGATGTTGTTCCCGTGCCGGTGCACATCGTGCAGGCGCTGAGCCTTCGCTGCATCGACCGCGGCCGCACGTCGGCCTCGATCTTCTCTTCGCCGGAGGCGCTGCGCGCTGCGCTCGCTGACGGCCTGTAACCCTCACCTTCACCCAACTCTCTAAGGACCCTCAACTTGATCCCCTTCTTCCTCGACCTGGTTTCCCGCACCGACGAAGCGCGCCGCGCGTTCGAGCTTCATCCCGTGGTCACCCACGCCGCCGCGAACGGCATGACGCTGCAGCGCTACCGCCGCCTGCTGCTCGAGCTGTACCACGTGGTCTGGCACTTCAACACCGTGAGCGCCGCCGGCGCCAGCCGCCTGCAGGACACGCACAAGCAGGTGCGCTACTTCCTCTACGAGCACATGCACGAGGAGAGCGGCCACGAGGAATGGGTGCTCGCCGACCTGGAGCAGATGGGCGTGACGCGCGACATCGCGCTGAACCACCGCCCCTCGCACTACACGCTGGCGCTGGTCGGCTACTACTACTACGCCGCGGACCGCAAGCATCCGGCGTCCGTGCTGGGCATGCTGTACGCACTCGAGGTGATCGCTTCGGTGTACGGCGGCACGCTGACCTCGGCCGTCAAGGAATCGCTGCTGCTCGACGACGAGCGCGGCGTCTCGTTCATCAGCAGCCACGCCACCCTCGACGCGGAGCACATGGCCGACCTGAAGACCGTGCTGGACACGATCGAGGACGACGAAGCCAAGGACGCGATCGAGGAAGCCGTGCTGCTGACCTTCAACCACCTGACCCACATCATGGTGGAAGCGCACCTGGAGGAAGGTGACATCTCCGGCGCGCCGGCGGTCAACGCCGAGCACTTCGCGATCTCGGCCGAGAAGGCGGCGGCATGAGCGGCGCGCCGATCGACGTCTTCGGCGGCGGGCTGCCGCGCCTGAAGTACCTGCGGTTCGAGTGGGACGCGCAGCAGCGCACCCTCACGGTCCGCATGAACGTCAAGCCGATCCAGTGCTACAGCCTGGCGGTGATGGCCGAGTACAAGAAGTTCTTCGCGTACGTGGACAGCTTCCCCGGCCTGGTCCGCAACGTCGTGCTGGTGTCCGATGTCGCCGGCGTCTTCAACTTCGGCGGCGACCTCTCGCTGTTCGCGCTGCTGGTGCGCGCCAAGGACCTCAAGTCGCTGAAGATGTACGGCCACCTGTGCCTGGACCTGGTCTGGTGGCTGGAGACCGCCCCTGGCCGCGGCATCCACACCACGGCGCTGGTCCAGGGCGATGCGCTGGGCGGCGGCCTCGAGTCCGTCTTGCCCTTCGGGCACGTGATCTTCGAGCGCAGCGCGCAGGCCGGCTTCCCGGAGATGCTGTTCAACCTGTTCCCCGGCATGGGCGCGTGGAACTTCACCGCTCGGAAGGCGGGGTTCCAGGTGGCCAACGAGATGGTGCTGAGCGGCAAGCTGTTCTCGGCCGACGAGCTGCACGCCAGGGGCGTGGTCGACCAGGTGGTCGAAGATGGCGAGGGCCCGGCCGCAGTGAGCGCGTTCCTGCGCTCGCTCGATGGGCGGCACCGCGGCACGATCGCCGCGCTGAAGGCCCGCCGGCGCATGGCACCGGTCTCCGAGGAGTCGCTGCGCGGCATCGTCGAGGACTGGGCCGAGGCCGCGCTGCAGCTGGAGGATCGCGATCTGCGTCTCATGGAGCGCCTAGCGCGCGCGCAGCTCAAGAAGGTCGGCGGCGGCGCGGACGGCGCGGTCGAGGAGATCAAGCGCATCGAGCTGGAGGCCGCCTGGGCCGAGCAGGGCGGCGCAGCACCCGCGTCGGCGGCCATGCCGCTGGCGGCCTGACGCGGAGGCCGGCGTGCAGCAGCCCGAACCGACCATGCTCTACGTCGAGCTCTTCCAGCAGCTGGAAGCGGTTCGCTGGAACATGGAGCGCGACATCCCGTGGAGCCAGTTCGACGCGAGCAAGCTGAGCGACGAGCAGGCGCAGACGATCAAGATGAACGCCATCACCGAGTGGGCGGCGTTGCCGGCCACCGAGATGTTCCTGCGCGACAACCGCGACGACAGCGACTTCAGCGCGTTCATGAGCATCTGGTTCTTCGAAGAGCAGAAGCACTCGCTCGCGCTCATCGAGTACCT
The DNA here is from genome assembly GCF_000015725.1 of Methylibium petroleiphilum PM1. NCBI lineage: Bacteria > Pseudomonadati > Pseudomonadota > Betaproteobacteria > Burkholderiales > Sphaerotilaceae > Methylibium > Methylibium petroleiphilum. Next base: position 211,012 of record NC_008826.1, read on the forward strand.
GCGCCGCTTCCGGCCGGACCTGGCGCCGACGGAGGCCGAACTGCACGAGGTGCGCTTCGAGTTCGACCCGGCGCCGCCGCTGGAGACGCTGATGCTGCACTTCTGCGGGGAGATCCGGCTGAACCACTGGTATCGGCGCGCCGCCGAGTGGCACACCGAGCCCGTGATCAAGGCGATCTACGAGACCCTCGCGCGCGACGAGGCCCGCCACGGCGGCGCGTACCTGCGTTACATGAAGCGAGCGCTGTCCCGGTTCGGCGACGAGGCCCGCGTGGCGTTCGCCAAGGTCGGCGTTCTCATGGCCAGCGCGCGCCGCACCGCGCAACCACTGCATCCGACGAACCTGCACGTCAACGCCGCCCTGTTCCCGCGCGACACGGTGCAAAGCCGCCTGCCGGACCCGGCCTGGCTGGAGCACTGGCTGGACAAGCAGATCCAGTTCGACCTCGTCTGGGAGACGCGGGTCAGCGAGCGCATCCTGCACAACCTGAGCCTGCTGATGGGCCGCAGCTTCGCCAGCGCCCAGGAGCTCAACCGCTTCCGCAAGGATCTGTTGCAGGGCGCCGCCGCGGCGGCCTGACGCCTCCGGCCCGTCAGCTGGCCCCTTCGGCGGCCGGCGGCCGGCTCTTCCCAACCAGCTCGGCGACCGCGCAGCGCAGAACCTGCTCATCACCGCTGGCCGCATACGCGTGGACCAGCGTCTTGCCCTCCAGCTCGGCGCGGGGCTCGTGGATCCACCGCTCGAGCCGCCCCGTGTTCTGGTCCGGCTGGTTGATCTCCTCTGGCGTCAGCTCGTGCCCCATCTCCAGCAGCAGCCTGCGCACGATGGCCAGCACGATCAAGCCTGCTTCGGCCGCCATGCTCAGCGCGGCCGCGAGAGGCCCTTTGTTCCGATGGCGAAACAGGCTTCCAGCATCGCGCCCCCTTTCTGTGCGCAGGATGCCGGCCGCTGTGGGATTGGTCAACGCCTCCGGTTGCATGGATCGAGCGTCTCTGTACAATACATAACACGTCAACATACCGCCGGTGAATCCATGTTCCTGTACGACAACTACGAGCTTCACGTCTTCCTGCTCATCGCGGGCTGGATTGGCTCCGCCTTCGGCTTCGTCTTCTACCTGGCGCCGGCGCTGTCGCATTACATCGCGGTGAACACCACGCTCGGCGTTGTCGCGATGTCGGTCTTCTTCGGCAAAACGCTGTGGGACGTGGTACGCCGCGGCCCGCAGAGTGACGCCCCCCTGGTGGTCGAGCAGCAATGAACGAGCACTCGCGCAGCAGCAAGATGCGCCGCAAAGCCGGCGACTTCACCGTCGCCGCCGCGCTTGCCGTCGCGATCCTCGGCACCTGCTTCCTCTCCTGGACGGTGCCGGCCGCAGGCCTGAAGGACAGCACCGTCACCCCCGCTTTCAACCCCCAACCGCATCAGGTCGCCTCGATCGGTGCGCACGCCTTCACAGAGGTCTAACATGAGCCGAGAAGAGGCCATCGAGCACGAGTACACCGAGAGCCGTCTCACGCTCGCCGTCATGATCGTCGTCCTGACCGTCGTCGCGCTGCTCGGCTCCCTGTTCGAAGGGAGCGCGGATGCCGTCGCCTTCGAGGTGCTGCTCATGGGCTCCCTGCTCGTGCTCCTGGGCGTCGCTGCGGCGGCGCCGGCGCTGCGCGCGCATTTCGGCTGGCGGGCTGGCCAATGACGGACGCAGTTCTGACCACCGACGCGAAGGCTCGGCTGTTCGACCAGCTCGTGCGGCACGAGCAGTTGCTCGTCGACGGCCTGACGCTTCTGGCGCGCGACAAGGCGCGTGCGCTGATCACGCTCCACAAGTCCGGCCTGCGCCCCGGCGGTCGCGCTTACGGGCAGGCCGACTTCGGTCTGCCGGAGATCTCCGCGGTGCACGAGATCCTGACCGGCGAGCCCCTGAACGTGGACGCCCTGGTCGAGGAGCAGCGCCTGCAGCTCGAGCACGAGATCGCCACGCCCCACGGCGACCCCGCCGCCACGGAATGAGCCTCGATCTCGCGCGGGCGCTGGCGGCGACGCTCCCGGAGGGCGTCGACGGGCTCTTCAACCCGTACCGCGACCGGTGCGAGCTCGATGACCCGCGCAGCCCCGAGGGCGGCCCGGAAGGCCGGCTCCAGCGCCTGGCCGCGCATCTCAGCCGCGCGCCGCGGCTGGTCCTCTGCGGCGAAGCCCCCGGCTACCAGGGGTGCCGCTACAGCGGCGTCGCCTTCGTGAGCGAACGCCAGCTGCTCGATGGCGTGATCCCGGGCATCGATCGCCTGAGTGGGCGCCTGACGACGCGCGACAAGTCCTTCGCAGAGCCGTCCGCAACGATCGTCTGGAAGGCGCTCTTCAAGCTCGGCGTCGCCGAGCAGGCCATCACCTGGAACGCGCTGCAGATGCATCCGCATCGTCCGGGCAGCCCCTGGACGAACCGCACGCCGACGAACGCCGAGCTGGCGCACGGCCGCGCGGCGCTGCACCTGCTTCGTGAAGCGTTCCCCGGCATGGCCTTCGTGGCAGTGGGACGCAAGTCCACCATGCTGCTGGCCGACGCCGGCATCGAGGCAGCAGCCACGATCCGACACCCCGCCAATGGCGGCGCCGTCGAGTTCAACAACGGCCTGGCAGCGCTCCTGCAGCGCTGAAGCCTCAGATCACCACGGCGATCGCGATGATCGTCACGGCGCCGATCACCAGCAGGCGCTTCCGCTCCTGGGCGTTCAGCACGACCCCGCGCTTGGCCAGGAAGTGCTCCGCGACGGTCCAGCCGTCCAGCGGCGGCAGCGGGATGATGTTGGTCAGCAAGAGGATCACCGAACCCTGCACGCACGCGCGCATCAGCCAGTGGTCCGTGAAGGCCCACGCCGTGTAGAAGATCAACCCTGTTGCGGCGGTCGCCGCGGGGCCTGCGAGCGCCACCCACGCGCGGCGGTTGGTGTCGGAGACCTCGAAGTCCTTGCTGACGCAGTAGGCCAGCACCGGTGCCAGGCCGAACTCGTAGGTGAGCCCACGCCAGCGCAGGGAGCCGACCTTGAACATCCCGAGCACGACATTGTCGATCCGCATGCCCAGGCGGCGCATCGCGTAGATGTGCCCGTATTCATGCAGCACCAGCAGGCCGATGATCACCGCCCAGGTGACGAAGCACGCGAACAAGAAGAAGAGGAACGAGGCGAACGATTCCATGCTGAATCGGCTCAGGCGGTTGCGACGGCGCGCGCGGCGTCGACGTATCGCTTCCACTCTGCTGGCAGGGAGCAGTTCGCCGGGGCGCCGGCGAAGGCTGGGCCGATCTCGTCGTCCTTGAACCCGGCGAGGCCGCAACCCACTCGCGTCACGAAGAACCGCGCTTCCGGATTCGATCTCGCATACGAGATGAACTGTTCGATGTGGCCGCGCACGACGGCCAGCGGCAGGATCTCGGCCGGCCTGGACAGGCTGCCGCCCGATCGTCCGTCCTTGGTCGGGATGGCGTAGGCGCTCCCCGTTCGGCCGACGCCGACGCCGTACCGGGCGCCATAGCGCTCGCGTGCGGCCTTGGCTGAGCCAGCGCCATGGCGGCCTGCCAGGTTCGAGCCGAACACGAAGATCCAGCCGGCGCCCGGGCTCTCGCCGTCGCGGTGGAATGAGGGGAGGGGAGTGCTCATCGGTGCGTCCAGATGGCGCCGGCGCTTGTTCGAGCCGGCGGCGTTTTCATGCCTCAGTGGCCTTGCGCAATCATAACACGTCGGTATAATCTGGACGAATCGAATTGAGCCTGGCAGCACCATATTGCCACAGGCGACCACCCCACCAACACCCCTCATCCAACCGCTTGATCTCGAACCTCCATTCACACCGCGCATTCCTTCTCGCCTTCCGCGGGGTGCGCGCATGACGCAACACACCCCGGGCGTGCCGGCACCTCGCGTGACGCTGGATCTGCGCCGGCCGCTCTACGACAGCATGGGCCACCTGCACTCGGTCATGTTCTGGAGCGGCTTGCAGCTGCTGACCGGGTCGCGCGGCTTCTTGTTCGTCTGGGACATGTCGGATGGCAGCTGCCTGATCCGCGGCCTGGCGCAGATGCGGCTGAGCAACGAGCGGCGTCGCTCGATGCTGTCGGCCGAGCCTGTGGGCGAGAGCGAGCGCCTGACATGGACGGAGTCGACCACCGTGATCGACCAGGCGCGTGCGCGCGCCGCCGCCATCCTGACCGCGCGGCGCGGCGCAGCGGCCGACCCGTCGAGCGCCTCGTGAGCGACGCGCCTTCCAGTGGATCGAGCCCGGCGGGCTTCGCCCTCGGCTTCTTTTGCGGGGCACTGGTGGCACTGATCCCGTTCGCGCAGCAGTTCGCAATCCACAGCGACCTGGCGGCCTATGGCGTGCTGTGCGCGGTGATCGCGCCGGCGACCGGGGCGCTGGGCTCGGCGATGCTGGGCTGACCCGTAGCCGCAGCTGTTCGCCATCCCCTTTCGCTAAGCGAAGGCAATCCCGCCTCCGTACGTGAAAGGACTCACATGAATTCGATTCAACCCGCCGCCGCGGCGCGTGTTCCGGCTTCCCTGCGGGCGTTCTTCGTGACGCCCTACGACCAGCACGCCGACCGCAACGGCCAGGAGATGACGCTCACCCGGGCGATCACCGCTCCCGACGACTCCCACGACCTCGAGGTCCTGCCGATGTTCGCGGCGCGCTTCGACGACGGCTTCGAGATCGAGGTCTGGCCCGAGGAGATCTCGTCCGGCGAGGTGGACGTGCAGGACTTCCTGCGCGCAGCCACCCAGGCCGCCGAAGCCATCCAGCTCTGAGGAGCCTGCGATGGTCATCGGCGCCTACGAGGTGACGACGGAGGCGCGCGGCTTCATGCCGTGCCGCTGGGTCGCCACATCCCCCAAGAAAGCAGAGCAGCTCGCGCACGACCTGTCGGTCAAGCACGCCAGCGACGATCGCTACCCGAACCCGTTCTGGTGCTCCGACGGTTCGCGCAACCTGGCCAAGTTCTACCGCGGCCAGCGTTTCGCCCCCGGGCAGACGATCTAACCCCTCCAGCCCCGCCCGTCGATGACGCGCGGGGCTCTTCCTTTTGGGGGATCGAGCCGTGGCGCGTCATCACCCGTGTTCGCCATCACCACTCGCAAGGCTCTCGCAAGGAGCCCTTTCCCCCCAACCTTTCCACTAGGAGTGACTCATGACCTACGATTTCGTCGGTTTCCTGTTCGGAGTGATCGGCGCCATTTTGGTGGCGCTCAATCACCCTTCGTCGTCCCGCTGGGGCTTCGTGTTCTACCTGGGCTCGAACGCGGCCTGGATCGGCTTCGCCCTGCACCGCGGCGAGAGCTGGCTGCTGCTGCAGAACGTCCTGTTTGCAGTGACCAGCCTTCTCGGTCTCTGGCAGTGGGTCGTGAAGCCGCGCCTGGCGCGGTCGCGAGGCCTGCGCCGCGCAACGGTCCATGACGTGACTTCGGTCGTGTTCAACCCGGGCGTGCTGCGGCGCGCCGGCTGAAGGAGGAACCCGAGATGGCCCTCATCGACACCACCGTTGCTGCACTGCGCCGGCGCCTCAGCGCCCCCGCTCTCGCACAGCTGTGTGAGGCCTATGGTCTGCACCCTCAGTACGAGGACGGCTCCACGGAGCTGCGCCTGACGCTGAAGGAGCTGACCGACCTCGGCTGGCGCCCCGCCAGCAAAGCCCTGGCCGACGAGCTGCCCATGGCAGCCTGACGGCATCGCCCACCTCTTCGGAGGTGGGCTTTTCTTTTGCGCCGCGCAAAGAAGAAAACCCGCCTCCGAAGAGGCGGGTTGGGTGAGGTTGTCTCGGGATCGATCAGTGGATGATCTCGAGGATGACGGGCTCGATCGACACGTCCTTCGCGGTCTGGCTGACCCATTCCCAGTAGCCGGCCGTCGTGACCTGGTGCGCAACGTCGTTGCGCCAGTGGGCCTTCGTGAGAACCGGGTGCTGTCCGCCTCCGGTCGGGTTGTACTTCTCGTCGAGCTGGTCTGCGTTGAGCCGCATGTCCTCGGCGTCGATGTGATCGCTGGACACGACGGTGCGTTGTGTGCGCATCGTTCTCCTTTCATGGTCGCGGGCGGGATTGCCTCGCCACCGGTGATGGTTCACACCCACGCGCACACCCCAGCTACTCGCACATGTTTCGCATATCCGTGTGTCAAGTTGACGCCACCGGCATACACATACGTGTTATGCTGCTTTGTAACCCTCAAGGAACCTCACAGACCATGAAACCCACCACCATTTCCGGCAAGATCGTGTTCAGCGGCGAAGGCACTGTCGACGGCGAGCTGTACAACTACGGCCCGCTGGAGATCCAGACGGCCGACGGCCTGGTCGAGCTGCCCCAAGTCGTGGTCCACAAGACCGTGCAGCGCGCGCTCACCGTCGGCTCGACGGTCGCGCTCTCGGTGAGCGAATCGACCGACAAGCAGGGCAAGCCGATGGCGCTGATCTGGGGCGCCTACGACTACAGCTCGAAGCGTGCGTTCTTCAACGAAGAAATGACCCAGGTCGCCAGCAGCTTCAAGTCGCAGCTGGCTTTCGGCATCGTCATGACGCTGGTCGGCCTGCTCTTCTTCGTCGTGCCCGGCCTGCTCATCGGCTGGCAGGTCTTGAAGGCCATGGACAAGGCCAAGCAGATGCCCACCGCCGACGAGATGCGCGCGCACGTCAACGAGCTTTCCGCGACCCCGCAACCGTCGATCGGCGCCAAGGAACCCGTGGCCGCCTGACCGACCTCCCGCAACCACAGAGCCCCGCGCACGACCATGTCGTGCCGGGGCTTCTTCATTTCCTGCTCGGTGTGGGGCATCTCGGCATGCCCGGACTCGCCCGCATGCGGCCCGGATCCCCCAACCCACAAGGAGATTGAAATGCTGACGAAAGAAGACGCCAAGTCCTGGCTGAAGACCGTGGTGTCCGCCCACGTGCCCTCGAACGCGACGAGCTACCGCTTCAAGATCTACACGGAGCAGGCGAGCGAGAACGCGACGCTGGGCATCCAGGTGGACTTGTCGCCCCAGGAAGGCAAGGTGGTCGAACTGACCGAAGACTGGTGCCTGGTCAAGACGGCCCGGACCGAGTTCTTCGTGAGCGCGCGCCACCTGCTGGCCAGCGTTCCCGAGGTCGGCTCGACGGTCAAGATCACGCCCTACGCGCGCCGCCAGTTCGACGGCCGCCGGCTGGACGAACCGGACACGACGGTCCGCGACGGCATCGTGTCGCAGGCCTTCCACATCGGCCGCACGAGCTCGGAGCTGCCGATCGACAAGGCTTCGCTGCGGTGCGAGCACCTGGTGGAGATGATCCGCCAGGTCGAGGAGATGAAGTCGCCCGACGGCGTGCGCCGCCTCAGCCAGGTCCTCATCGACGCCGGCGCCCTCACGGGCCCGGTGGCGTACAAGGATCCGGTCGAGGAGGACATCATCGCCATGCCGCCAACGCTGCAGTTCCGGGTGGCCTCGAAGAAGTTCTCTGGCCAGCTGAACATCGTCTACGACCGCGCCGGCGATGTCTACCGCGTCCAGCTGGTCGATCCGAACACCGCCGCGGTGGTGAAGGAAGTGGACTTCGTCTGCTTCAGCAACCTCGCGGAGACGGTGTTCGACCTGGTCGACGACGGCAGCTGGAAGATCGCGCAAGTCGAGATCCTGAAGCCGGCACCGAAACGCCGCGCCAAGAAGGCCGATTCGGACGAGCTGCAACAGGCCGCCTGACCAACCTCTCGTAACCCCACGCCCGCCGCGTTCCACATGGACCGGCGGGCTTTTCTTTGCCCATCACGTACGCGTCGGAGTAGCGCATCCCCGGGGTACCAGGCCGCGCAGAGGCCTTTCTGCAACCCCAAGGAGATCCCCATGTTCCAAGTCCCCAACGCACTGACCCGCCCGGCCTCGAAGGCGCAGTTCCACCGCGCCGCTGAAGCCATGCTCCGCTCGATGGCGGAGGATCTGGGCCAGACCCAGGTCGGCATCGAGATCGACTCGAACGCCACGAAGACGAGCTCGATGGGCTCGGTCAAGATGACGACGCCTTCGCTGAGCCTGGAGGTCTACATGGATGCCTTCGGCCCCCGTGAATCCCCCCGACTCATCTACCGCGACCGCTTCGGCAACGAGCAGGCGCGCTCCAAGTGGCTGTCCGACCTGGACGCCAGCGCTCGCAGCAACCTGATCCAGGAACTGCGCATCCTCGCTCGCAACGCCCGCCCGGGCACCTCGGCTGCCAGCCAGTCCAAAGGCGGATTCGTCCGCAAGTTCACCGGCCTCTTTGCGGCCTGAACCCCTCCGAAGCCCCGCGCAGCCATGCTGCGTGGGGTTTTTCTTTGCCTGGCCGGTATGCGCCGGCGTTCGTCATCTCGCCGGCATCAGGAGCATCCCGCCCCTGCCTCAACCAAGGAAACCCACCCATGAAGTTCTCGATGCCCTCACAGAGCTACACCAAGCTGTGCCACGCCAAGCCTGGCATGGTCGTCATGCTGGTCGACTCGAAGATGCAGCTGGACCAAGAACCCTACCTCGTCTGTGTCATTGCTGACGAGAAGAAGCGTTCCGCGCGCATCGGCATGTCGCACGGCCTGTACGATGACGAGCGTCGCCTCTTCCTGGTCAGCCTGAGCACCGGGCAGATGAAGGAGATGCCGAACTTGTCGTCGCGCGTGATCATGTTCCCCGATGCGGATCTGCAGCTCGGCCCGGAGTCCCCCAAGGACGCGCTGGCCAGCCTGGTGGCGCCGTCGAAGGAGCAGGCATGAGCACGGCAGTCGCCACGGCGCCGCGCTGCGGCCAGATGGCCCTGGTGTACGGCGGCTTGCGTCTGAACCTCCAGGTGCTCGAGTCGGCGGCCGGCTTCTACATCGGCACGACCCACGAGGACATGCCGTACAGCCGCGAGTCGGCCGAATACTGGCGAAAGCGCGAGGCGGCCGAGCAGGCCCTGGCCGACGGTACCTGGACGCAGCGCGACCAGCCGTAACCCCACAAGCCCGATGCGACCATGTCGTGTCGGGCTTCTTCTTTGCCCGCCTTCGCATTGCTTGGTTCGCATCACCAGGGGTCTAAACAACCTGGTGCACCGCCATGATCGATTGGCCCGCGCTTTCCTTCCCACCCGTGAACCTGCACAACGCGCCCGGCGGCACGCCGCGCGCACTCATCGCCTCCTTGGGTCTCCTCAAGGGCGTCGGCGCAGAACCCCTGCCTCCGCCCGCCCGGCCCGGCGCGGCACTTGTTCCTGCGGAACCAGTGCGGCCGGCCTCGTGAGCAGGCCTCACGCCCCCGTATCAGCCATTGCGCTGGACGGGGGCTCCTCTTTTGTGCATCATGTGGGCGTTTCGATACTGACAGGATTACCGCTACCTGTTACACTCTGGGGATGCATTCCCCCGAGATCTTCAACCTCCTCGAGCAGATTGCTGCGGAGAAAAAGTCGACCGGCAAGCTGGCGCTGCTGAAGGCGCACGCCGGCGACGCCACGCTCCAGCGCGTCCTGGAGCTCGCGCTGAACCCGCTGAAGACCTACGGGGTCAAGTCGCTGCCGCCACGCGGCGGATCCGGCTCCGAGCCGTTCGGCGACTGGCACTGGGCGCTGATCGAGCGCCTGCGCACGCGAGAGCTGACCGGCCACGCCGCGCGCGACGAGATCCGGCGCGCGCTGGGCGCGCTCGATGCCGGGTCTGCCGCCCTGCTGGGCCGCATCCTGCGCAAGGACCTGCGCGCTGGCATCAGCGACACCACCGTCAACAAGGTGTTCGCGGGCCTGATCCCCGAGTTCCCGTACATGCGGTGCTCGCTGCCCAAGGATGTCAAGCTGGCCGAGTGGCCCTGGGCGCGCGGCGTCTACAGCCAGATCAAGGCGGACGGCACGTTCGCCAACGTCAGCGTCGAGCAGGACGGGCAGATCTTCGTCACCAGCCGGCAGGGCTCGGAGTATCCGCTGGAGTCCTTCGGCGCGCTGGCCGACCACCTCGCCGCGGCGCTGGCGCCCGGCTTCCAGTACCACGGTGAGCTGCTGGTGCAGCGTCCGCAGGGTGCTCTCTGGGAGACCCTGCCGCGCGAGGACGGCAACGGCCTGCTGACCAGCATCCTCAAGGGCGGCGAGCTGCCCGCGGACCACCGCATCATCTACCAGGCCTGGGACATGATCCCGCTGTCGGTCGTGCAGCCCAAGGGCCGGTATGCCGTCGCCTACGAGGATCGATTCGCGCGCCTGAAGAGCCAGATCGAGTCGTCGGCCCAGCCGGACTCCCAGGTCTCGCTGATCCCCACGCGCATCGTGCACTCGCTCGAGCAGGCGTATGCGCACTACCGCGAGCAGCTGGCCGCCGGCCTGGAAGGCACGATCCTGAAGCGTCCGGACGCCATCTGGCGCGACGGGGACTCGAAGGAGCAGTGCAAGCTGAAGCTCGAGGTCGTTGTCGAGCTGCGCGTGGTCGGCTTCAACGAGGGTTCCGGCAAGAACGTCGGCGCCCTGGGCTCGTTCCAGTGCGTGTCCGAGTGCGGCCGCCTGCGCGTCGACGTGAGCGGCCGCGGCGACAAGATGCGCGCCGAGGTGTGGGCCAACCGCGAGGACTGGCTCGACGCCATCATCTCGGTGAAGGCGAACGACATCATGGAGCCGGAGTCCGCCGACGGCTACTTCTCGCTCTTCCTGCCGATCTTCCAGGAGCGCCGTCTGGACAAGAAGGCGGCCGACACGTTCGACCGCATCCGCGAGCAGTTCGACGAGGCGGTCAAGGTATGACCCGACTCGACGGCTTCACGTCGGCGCCCCGTGTCCTTCGCGTTCCGCTCAATGAGCTCGGACGCGACTTCATCGTGGGCGACATCCACGGCGCCTACGACATGGTGATCGAGGCGATGCGGCTGGTCAGCTTCGACAAGGAGAAGGATCGCCTGTTCGCCGTGGGCGACCTGATCGACCGCGGCCCGGACTCCTGGCGCGTCGCGCGCTTCCTGTCGCAGCCGTACGTCTTCTCGGTGCGCGGCAACCACGACCACAACCTGGTGAGCCTGTACGTCGGCGGCGAGCCCAACGAGGCCGCCCTGGACTTCATCGCGCCCCGGTTCGGCCTGCAGTGGTGGCTGGAGACCCCGCCCGAGCTGCGCGCGGACATCCTGCAGGCGCTCATCCGGCTGCCCGTGGCCATCGAAATCGCCACGCGCCGCGGCACGGTCGGCATCGTGCACGGCAACGTCCCCGCCGGCATGGGCTGGTCTGCCTTCCTCGTGCACCTGCAGCGCGGCACGCTGTCGGTGATCGACGAGGCGCTGGAGGGGCGCACGCGCATCGCCAACGGCGACACCAGCGGCGTTCTGGGCGTCGGCCGGCTGTTCGTCGGCCACACGCCGCGCCGCGGCGGACCGAAGCGCTACGGCAACGTCTACGCGGTCGACACCGGCGCGATCTTCAACGCGCTGATGGGCAAGGACCACTACGGCCTGACGATGGCCAACATCGAGGCGGCCTCCATGCCGCTGGTGCGCATCGGCGAGGACAAGGTCTCCCGGATCATCGCGATCCCCGATGCCGAGGAGGGGCGGCCCTTCGGCCTGTACGCGCGTGACCAGGGAGGCTCCGTTGTCTGACCTGATCGTCGACGCGGCGCCGCCGGAGGCCCTGCTCGAGCAGGTCGCGGTCACGCTCTCGCGCTACCGCTACCGGTTCAGCGACGAGGACTCGCTGCAGCAGGGCATCGCCAAGGCGCTCTCGGCCAACGGGCTGATCTTTCAGCGGGAGAAGTCGCTGAGTCAGCGCGATCGCCCGGACTTCCTCTTGACCGGTGGGCTGGCCATCGAGATCAAGATCGGCGGCTCCCTGGCTGACGTGCTGCGCCAGGTGGCGCGCTACGCGGAGCACGAGAGGGTGCGCGGCATCCTCGTGGTGGGCACGCCGGCCTGGCTGTCGCGCGTGCCGGAGTCGCTCGCCGGCAAGCCGCTGTTCCACCTCCGTCTTCTGGGCAGCCTCCTGTGAGCGGGCCCGCCAACACCTTCGGCACCATCACCCACGAAGGTGGGCGCTGGCGCATCGAGTGCGAGCCGCACGTGCGCACGAAGCTGCGCCGGCTGTTCCCGCAGGTGGACCAGCGAGCGAGCGAGGTGGTCTGGCTGTCGGACAGCGCCGAGAACAGCCGCGACCTGCTGTGGTTCATCGACCGCTACCCGATGTCGGTCTCGCCGATGAAGCTGCTGAAGGGCCTCTCAGCGGACCACGTCGAAGCGGAGAGCCTGGTCCACCAGCTGTTGAGCCGCGTGCGCGCGCCGGACCCGTTCGAGCTCGCGCTGCCGCCGCGCGACTACCAGGCCGCGGCCGCGTCACTGGCGCGCATCAAGTCCGGCCTGCTGCTGGCCGACGACGTGGGCCTTGGCAAGACGGCCACCGCCATCTGCCCGATGGTGATGCCCGAGTACCTGCCGGCGCTGGTGGTGACCTTGAGCCACCTGCCGCCCCAGTGGGTCAATGAGCTGCAGAAGTTCGCGCCGAACCTGAAGGTGCACATCCTCAAGAGCGGCCGCCCCTACGATCTGCTGGAGCGCCCGAAGCGGCGCCGCGGCGCGCCGGCGCAGACCGCGCTGTTCGACGAGGAGCTGCCGCGGCTGCCGGACGTCATCGTCTGCAACTACCACAAGCTCGCCGGCTGGGCCGAGACCCTCGCCGGGTTCATCCGCTTCGTCGTCTACGACGAAGTGCAGGAGCTCCGTGTGGCGGACTCGATGAAGTACGCCGCCGCCAAGCTGATCGCGAGCAAGGCTCGTCTGCGCATTGGCCTGAGCGCCACGCCGATCTACAACTACGGCTCCGAGTTCTTCAACGTCATCGACGTCCTGCTGCCGGGGGCCCTCGGCACGCGCGAGGAGTTCGTGCGCGAGTGGTGCGTCGACGACCGCATCAAGGACACGAAGGCCTTTGGCCTGTACCTCAAGCGCGAGGGGATCATGCTGCGCCGCACGCGCAAGGACGTCGGCCGGGAGCTGCCGCCGTGCCAGGCCATCCCGCACACGATCCAGTCCGATCGCGCCGCGCTGGACAAGATCAAGACCACGGCGGCCGAGCTGGCGCGCGTGATCCTCGCCGACCGGCAGCAGTACCGGGGCCAGAAGTTCATGGCCTCGGAGGAGTTCAATGGCCTGCTGCGGCAGGCGACCGGGGTGGCCAAGGCGCCCTACGTCGCCGAGTTCGTGCGCATGGTGCTGGCCAGCGAGGAGAAGGTCATCGTCTTCGCCTGGCACCGCGAGGTCTATGCGCTGCTGATGGAGGCGCTGGCCGAGTTCAAGCCCGTCATGTACACGGGCAGCGAGTCACCGAGGCAGAAGGAGGAGGCCAAGAACGCGTTCATCAACGGCGATGCGCGCGTGATGCTGATGTCGCTGCGCGCTGGCGCCGGCACGGATGGCCTTCAGCACGTGTGCAAGGTCGGCATCTTTGCCGAGCTGGACTGGAGCCCGGGCGTCCATGTGCAATGCATCGGGCGCTTCCACCGCGATGAGCAGGACGAGCCCTCGATGGCCTACTTCCTGCTGGCCGAGGACGGCTCGGACCCGGTCATCGCCGACATCGTCGGACTCAAGAAGACGCAGCTGGAGGGAGTGCGAGACCCCGATGCCGAGCTGATCGAGGAGCTGGAGATCGACGCCGGCGGCGTCAAGCGCATGGCCGAGTCCTACCTGGCCAAGCTGGGGCAGGGCGCTCCCGTGCGCACCGAGGCTGAAGAGGAGGCCCTTGCATGAGCACGACCCCGGCGAAGCAGAAGGGCGGTCGCTGGATGCCGGCCTTCGGTCTGATCGAGGGCGGCCGACTCGACGGCCACCGCTACCTGTTCCACGGGTTCGTGGTCCAGGCCGAGACGCTGCTTGTTGACGCGACGGTGTCGCGCCCGAACTGGCCGTTCCCCAAGCGCCAGCTTCTCTGGCCCGGCGACTACCAGACCCTGCACGCCGTTCCCGGCGAGCGCGCGAAGCGCATCGCGGCCGAGAGCCTGATCACCACGGCCTGGGCCTGCGCCCAGTCTGCGGCCTGAGGCCATGTTGGACGAACTGCTCGACCACGCACCGCCGGCCGGCGACTCGCTGTCCGACCCGGACTGGAGCCGCGGCGACTGGGAGGCCACGTGCCTCACGCGTCTGGTGCGCCAGCGCAGCTCGCACGACTGCGGCGTGGCCTGCCTGGCAATGGCTGCCGGCACGGCCTACGAGGACGCGCTTCAGACCTTCCGCGCCCTGGGCCTGGACGGCAAGCCGAAGCCCCTGTCCTCGAACTTCACCGACCTCGGCCGCGCGCTGCGTGCGCACGGCATGTCCTGCCGCCTGAAGCGCTGGGCCGGCTGGGAGGCATTCACCGGGCTGGGAGTGATCAAGGTCGGCAAGCGCGACGGCCGGCAGCGCGACTGGCACTGGGTGGTTGCCGAGGCGCACCCGGAGTTCGGCCTGGTCGTTCGAGATCCCGGTTCGCCTCTGGTCGCACTGCGCAACCCACCGCTGTCGGTGTGCTACCGGGACATCGACCGGATCGACCCCTATGGCAGCTGGCTGAGCGTCGCGCGCGCCGCCGGCGCCGCCGCCTCGCACCTAGCCTCGGCATGAGCGGCCTCTTCTGCATCCGGTGGGACGAGTGGCGCGGCAGCCTTGACGGCCGGCCGACCATGTGGATCCGCCGCCTGGCGCGCGTGCGCGGCTGGACGATAGACCTGCACAAGTTCGTCGGGCCCGACGACCCGGGCTGCTTCCACACCCATCCGTCCCGCGCCTTCCGGCTGGTTCTGGCCGGCGGCTACGTGGAGGAAGTGGAGGGCGGGCAACGCCGCGCCTGGCGCGTCGGACGCTTCGGGCTGGTCCGGCCGGAGCTGTCGCACCGCATCGAGCAGCTGCTCAACGGCCGCTGGTCCTACTCGCTCTGGATCCGCGGGCCGAAGACGCACAGGATCGAACTCCGCGGGCAGGGCTGGGATGCGCAGCGGGGCGCGGCGACCTAGGATTCGCGGTACGCCCGGGTGTTTTGCATCACGGTGGGTCAGGAGCATCCCGCCCTGCCTTTTCAAGGAACCCCACATGAACGCTACTGTCGAGACTCCCATCACCGCCGGCGACATCTCGGTGGACATCGAGCTGGACCACGTGCACCAGTCGGTGAACTCCAACCCGGACAAGATCCGCCTGGTGCTCCGCCCGCACCTGATCGCGCAGATCGCCAAGATCCAGGCCGGCCTGCTGGCCATGGACCTGGGCTACAGCGAGGTCACGATCCCGCTGCCCGACGACCTGCAGATGTTCGAGGACGGCGAGGAGTGGATCGAGGAAGAGAAGGACCCGGCCACCGGCGACTTCAACGCTTCGAGCACCTGGCTGCACGTCCAGCACAACACGCTGTCGGTCGAGATCTGGGACGAGCACGGTGACGACGAGCTGCACGGCAACGTGCTGATCTCCAGCATCCCCGGCCTGACCGAAGCGCTGCTTGCTGCGAAGGAACAAGCCCACAAGGACTTGATCGCCCGCCTCAGCTGACCCTGAAGCGCAACCCCTGAGCCCCGCCCGACACATTGTCGCGGCGGGGCTTTTCTTCTTTGCCGCCTTCGGTTCCTTCGCTTGTATTATCGGTACGTGTTATGTATCATGGCGGCTCAATGAAGATCGAACTCACCGCCCCACTCGCCAACGACCTCGTCGCTGCCAGCCCCTCGGATGAGCGGGCTGTTCGTCGTGCCTCGATGTACGACAAGAACGCCTTCACCATCGACCACGAGGCGCTCAGTCGCGCGGCGCTGGATGCTTTGTACGAGATCGCCAAGAAGCATGGCGAGCGCGGGCTGATGATGCAGCTGACCTCGCTGCGCAACGTCCTCGCGGCACCGGCCACGTCGAAGCTGGGCAACCTGAAGGCGCTCGAGCCCGGCCTGATCGCCTACCTGCAGCACGAATGCATCGACGGCTGGCTGTACCGCTACGGCGTCGGCGGCGAAGCCGTCCCGTTCCTGGTCACCAGCGTCGAATTCCAGCCCGCCGATCCGCGCAACGAGCGGCCGGCCTATGTGAAGGTCGGCTACTGCTGGAACGCCATGGGCGGCTTCCACCAGGAGCAGATGCGCTTCGAGCTGTCCGACGTGCAGGGCAAGACGATCCCCGAGGTGCTAGCCAAGTACCAGTTCGTGCACGAATCGCCCGAGCTGAAGGAGGCCTACTCCGCCCATCTTGCCCGGTACCTGGAGCTGCGCGACCTGCACGGCAAGCAGTTCCGATGCACGGGCCTGGCGATCACCGCGGAGCGCTACGGGCGCTCGGACTACAAGGCTGCCGGCGCGCGCATGGTCAACGACGAGGACACGGTCCCGCGCAAGGACTACCGCGTGGGTTTCTCGGGCTCGGTTCGCCTGCGCGCCTCGATGGAGGACGACGAGGTCTTCTCGACGGTCCCGATGCACCCGTTCATCTTCATGTACGACCTTCACCGGCACATGCACGCGTGGGTCCACGCCTCGAAGGTCGAGATCTACAAGTACGACAAGTCGGTCGGCGCCAAGCTGGTGCTGCCGGAAGTGCACCGCGACCTGGTCGACGTGCTGACGCAGGACATGGACGTCCTGGTCGAGGACATCGTGGAGGGCAAGTCCGGCGGCACGATCGTGCTTTGCAAGGGCGGCCCGGGCCTGGGCAAGACGCTGACCGCTGAGGTCTACAGCGAGATCGCCGAGCGCCCGCTGTACCGCGTGCACTCCGGCCAGCTCGGCGTGGAGGCGGCCGCCCTGGAGAAGCAACTGGGCACGGTCCTGGACCGCGCTAAGCGCTGGGGCGCCATCCTGCTGATCGACGAGGGCGACGTCTATGTCCGCGCCCGTGGCAACGACCTGGACCACAACGCCGTCGTGGCGGTCTTCCTGCGCGTGCTGGAGACGTTCGACGGTCTGCTGTTCATGACGACGAACCGCGGCGACGAGATCGACGACGCGATCGTCAGCCGCTGCATCGCGGTCATCAGGTACGAGAAGCCGAACGAAGAGGACTGCAAGCGCCTGTGGCGGATCCTGAGCACGCAGTTCGGCGCCGAGCTGAGCGACCAGTTGATCGACGAACTCGTGGCGTCGTTCGGCTGTCTGGCCGGCCGCGACATCAAGGGGCTGCTCAAGCTGACGGTGAAGTTCTGCCGCCGCCGCAACGAGCCGTTCTCGGTCGAGACGTTCCGCCGCTGCGGCCAGTTCCGGGGGCTCGTCTGATGGCCGCGCCCGCTTTCAAGCCCGGCATGTGGGCCATGAGCGCCGACGAGGTGTACAAGCCGATGCTCGGCCGCATCCGCGACGTGCACTCCGACGGATCGATCGACGTGGTGATCTACGCCGCCGACGGCCAGCGCCGCGGCCGCGTCTCTCCGGCGATGGGTGGCCCGCGCGGCTTCGAGCCGTGCTGCGGCGCCCAGAACTGGATCCCCATCGAGCGCCCCAACTTCGAGCTGCTCGCCACGAAGCGCTACGACTACCGCGACTGCCTGAAGCCCCTCGTGGCCGAGGAGCCCTGAGCATGGCACGCAAGAGCAACAACGGACGCGACGGCGCGCTCATCGACACCTGGACCTGGAAGTACCGCGGCATCGAGGACGACCTCAGCGCGCACCTGCGCGGCGAGGAAGACGAGCCTCATGGTGCCGATGGCGAGATGCACCGCAGCGAGGACAAGCGCCCGCTGTTGGTCAAGGAACAGGTCATCAAGATCGAGGTCCGGCTGCTCAAGGACCTGGCCGACGAGGCCTTGCCGCGCACCGTGAAGGCGGTGGAGTTCGCGGTCATCTGCCGCGAGCTCGACATCCGCCTGGTGGGCAGCGACATCGAGGCGCTGCGGGTCGCGCTGTGGGCGAAGCTGGAGGCGGCCCACGAAATCACCTGGGAGCGGTGGTATCTCGTTCAGATCGCCTCGGCCCAGTCGTTCGTCGGCGACCAGGAGACGGGCTTCGCGCTCAGCCAGAACACGATCTACCGCGGCGTGACGCGCGACGGTACGCTCCTGATGCGCGAGTACGAGCGCGGCCGCACCTTCGGGCCCTGGCGCTACAAGCCCTGGCCCGGCGAGTACCAGGACAAGGGCGGCCACGTGATCGCCTGCATCCCGGCGACATCCGCCAACGACAAGGCGCTGTCCGAGTTCCGTTCGCGCATCCTCGAGCTGCAGCGCCGTCTCAGCGACCTGGTCAAGCCCGCCGTGATCCTTCAGACGCTGGCCAACCTGTCCGCGGTCGGCCTGCCGGCGCCAACCCGCGAGGGCGACGCCGAATGAGCGCGCTTCGCCAAGCCGAACTGTTCGACCACGTCCTGGAGGCCTACGGGGCCGCCAGCGCGCCCTTGTCCAACGCACAGCTCTACCGCGAGGTCGGCGAGCGCGCCGGCATCGACCCGGAGGCCTGGGCGGAACAGATCCCGCTGGGCCCGGACCAGCCCGGTCACAGCATGCTCAAGCGCCGCGTGCGCTGGTACCAGCAGACCCTGCGAGAGCTCGGGCTGCTGCAGCGCGATGCCGACCGTGGCCGCGGCTTCTGGAGCATCACCCCGAAAGGGCGCCGCAAGCTGACGCCCGCCGAGCCCGGCCGCGTGCTGCTCGGGTTCAGCACCGACCTGGGTCTGGCCCTGTGGGCGGATGCCGGCGACGTCTTCCTGCACGTCGACGAGCCCATCGCGCTGTGCCTGAGCAGCCTGCCGTATCCGCTGGCGCGGCCGCGCGCCTACGGCAACCCCACGTCGCACGAGTACGTGGACTGGACCATCCGGCTGCTCGAGCCGATCGCGAAGCACCTGATGCCTGGCGGCAGCATCTGCCTGAACCTGTCGAACGACATCTTCGAGCCCGGCTCGCCGGCACGCTCGGACTACCTGGAGCGTCTGGTGATCGCGCTGAAGGACCGGCTGGGCCTGTGGAAGATGGCGCTCGACCCCTGGGTCAACCCGACGAAGCCGCCGGGCCCGATCCGCTGGGCGAGCATCACGCAGCAGCACCTGAACGTGGCCTGGGAGCCGGTCTACATCTTCTGCAACGACCCGGTGCTGTGGATGGCCAAGAACCAGCGCGTGCTGGAGCCGCACAGCGAGCGCCATCTGGCCTACGTGCGCGGCGGCGGCGCCAAGCGCGCGAAGACCAACGGTGACGGCGCGTACCGGCTCTACCCGGGCAGCTTCGGCCGCGAGACGGCCGGTCGCATCCCGAAGAACGTCCGCATCCTGCCGCATCGCTGCGCCGACAAGGAGCGCGCCCGCAAGCTGGCGATCGAGCAGTCCCTCCCGGTGCACGGCGCGACCATGCCGCTGAAGCTGGCCCAGTTCTACATCGAGTACCTCACGGAGCAGGGCCAACTCGTCGTCGACCCGTGCGCGGGCTGGGGCACGACCGCCAGGGCGGCCGAGATGGCCGGGCGCCGCTGGCTGACCACCGAGCAGATGGGCGAGTACGTCCTGGGCGCCTCGAACCGCTTCGTCGACGCCGACGGGTTCGAGCTGTTCGGCGCGATGCGCCACGCTGCCTGAACCTGAAGGGAAGCGGCATGGCTGAAACCGTCATCGAATGGGTCCGCAACCCGCAGGGCGAGCTGGGCTTCACGTTCAACGCCTGGATCGGGTGCGAGCACGTCTCGCCCGCGTGTGACCACTGCTACGCCGAGGTGGACACGCCGGCGCGCGTGCTGCGCGCCAAGGGCATGGAGACCTGGGGGCCGCACGCCGAGCGGTACCGCACCTCGGATGCCAACTGGCGCCAGCCGTTGCGATGGAACAAGAAGGCGGCGGCCAAGGGCACGCGTCTGCGCGTCTTCAGCGCTTCGCAGTCGGACTGGCTGGACAACAAGGTGCCGATCGAGTGGCTGGTCGACCTGCTGGACCTGATCCGGTGCACACCGAACCTGGATTGGCTGCTGCTGACCAAGCGCATCGGCAACTGGCGCAAGCGGCTCGAAGAGGCGGCGACCTACCGCCTGGCGGTGATCCTGGCGGACACGTCCGACCCGCGACGCGACGCGCTCTACCAGTGGATCAAGGCCTGGCTCGACGGCCACCCGCCTGCGCACGTCTGGCTCGGCGCTACCGTCGTCAACCAGGAGGAGGTCGACCGCGACGTCATCAAGCTGCTGCGGACGCCGGCAGCCGTGCGTTTTCTCAGCATGGAGCCGCTGCTGGGCCCGGTGAACATCACGCGCATCGACCTGGACGGGCACTCCGAGATCTACCCGCTGCGCGGCACCACTGGCTGCGAGGACGATGACGGCGAGCCTGTTGCCGACCTTCCGGCGATCGACTGGGTGATCGTCGGCGGAGAGAGCGGCCACAAGGCGCGCCCGATGCTTCCTGAGTGGGCGTTCAACGTGCGCGATCAGTGCGAGGCGGCCGGCGTCAGCTTCTTCTTCAAGCAGTGGGGCGAGTGGCACACCAGCGCCGTCCGGCTCACCGACGGCCGGGCCGTCTTCCGCCAATTCACGGACTTCCAGCACTGGGTCAACAAAGCCAGCACCTGGGTCAACGGCGGCATCTGCCTGGACCGCAACGGGGTCGAGCTCAAGATCGGGCGAGACTTCATGCGTGCGCGCGACGAGGATGCGTTCCCCGTGACGATCATGCACCGGGTGGGCAAGGCGAGCGCCGGCCGGCTGCTCGACGGCAGGCTCCACGACGCCTCACCAGCGAGCGTATTGCACTAGCCTTGTATTATCAGCACGTGTTAGGTATCATCTGCAAACAATGCGGATCGAACCTAACGAAGAGCGCGCCAACGATGCGCGCAAGAGCCTGGGCCAGTATTTCACTCCCCGATGGGTCGCCGAGGCGATCGTCGAGCGGCACTTCGCCGACCTGGCGCCCGGCGCCACGGTGATCGAGCCTTCGTGCGGGGATGGGGTCTTCCTGCACGCGCTGCCGGCGCACGTCAACGCGATCGGTGTCGAGATCGACCCGCACTGGGCCGAGCAGGCGCGCCGCGCCACCGGCCGCACCGTGCTGCTGGGCGACTTCCTCAACGTCCCGCTGCCCGCGCAGGTCGACGCCATCGTCGGTAACCCGCCGTTCCACGCCGACACCGTCGCGCGGTTCCTCGACCGTGCTCACCCCTTGCTCGGTGAGGGGGGCAAGTGCGGCCTGATCCTGCCGGCCTACGTGCTTCAGACCTCCAGCAAGGTGCTGTCGATGTCGGAGAAGTGGTCCATCGAACAGGAGCTGATGCCGCGCAACATCTTCCCGCGCCTGAGCGTGCCGATCGTCTTCTCCGTCTTCACCAAGGAGGCGCATCGCCGCCTGTTCGGCTTCTTCCTGTACCGCGAGGCGGCCGAGGTGAGCGCGCTGAGCAAGCCCGCGCGCCAGGTGCTCGAGCGCTCCGGCAAGGCCGGCTCCGTCTGGCGCCAGGCGGTGCATGCCGCCTTCGACCACGTCAGCGACGACGTCGCGCCGCTCGATGCGCTCTACCGCGCGCTGGAGGGGCGCCGGCCGACCGACAACCCGCACTACCGCGCGAAGGTGCGGCAGACGCTGCAGGCATACCCCGAGTTCGTCAGCGTCGACCGCGGGGTCTGGCGCCGGCAGCAGGCCGAGGCGGTCGCAGCATGAACGCATCCATCCATTCCCTCCCGCTGCGCAGCTCGGCGCCCGACGTGCGCAACCCGCTGCTGAAGCTGGCCAGCGCGCCGGCCTTCGCATCGCTTCCCGAGGCCGACCGCCGGCAGCTGCGCGTGCTGCTCGACGGCGTGCGCCGCGGCGCGAAGGCGGTGGCTGACGGCCTCTGGCGTCGCGGCCGTGTCCGCAAGGCGGCCTACTGGCGTGCTTGCGCCGTCTACGCCGGCCACGCCGCGCGCCTGGCGCATCCGAAGCCGTCGCCAGCCGCCGCTTGCGCGCTCCCGCTGGCGCTCTCGGGCCCGAACCCGTTGCTGGCGCTGCCGGCGGCGCACCTGGCGCGCGACATCTCCCCCGCGGCCGCCGCGGCGCTGGCGCACCTGATGCTGGATCTCCGGCAGGACGCCAAGCGCAGCTCGGTCAAGTCGTGGCAGACCGCGAAGTCGCCGATGGCCAGCTACTGGGCGGACGTGGCGACCTACGCCGGCCACTGCGCCCGCTTCGTGCGCGCGGGCCGTCCGACCGCTGCCGAGCGGCCTGCGCGACTCGCCGCCTGATCGCGGCCGCCACCTCTTTCCATTCAACTCCTTCACCCGCATCACCATGGGCGCCAACCACGCTGAATTCAAACCCTGGGCCAACGACCTCAAGTACGGCTTCATCATCCTGCTGGTCGGCGTTGCTGCGCTGTGGCTGGCTTGGCGCAACGCGGCGCTGCCTCTGGGTGTGGCTGCCGTCGCCGTGACCTGGTTCGGCCAGGCCAAGCTGCGCCGCGGGTACTACCGCCGGCGCGGCAAGCGCATCGAAGTCGCCGCCCTGCGCGCAAAGGATCTCCCGAGCGACTGGCACTTCCAGGCCGGCCGGCGCGTGCAGACCGGCGGGGACATCGACTTCTACGTCGAGTCACCGGACAAGGAGAAGAAGTTCGCGATCGAGCACAAGACGTTCGAGAGCATCGTCGTGCGGCACACGTGGCTGGGCCTGGGCGAGACCAAGTTCGAGATGGCCAATGGCAAGCCGCTGCGCGGCGATCCCGTCGGCCAGACGCTGCGCAATGCGAGGGCGGTCGGCGCCACGCCCGTGCTGTGGCTGTCGCGTGGCAACGCCAAGACCATCAAGCTGGGCAACGGCCTGATCATCGTGCAGGGCGGCCGCGGCAAGCTGCTGCGCGCGATCGGTGCGCGCTGGTTCTTGTTCTTCTGAGCCAGTAGGTGCCACCGCGTAGCGCGTGCTATCCGCGCCGCGTTGCATCGATGCAAAGCACGTGCCGTATCGATAAGTGTTAGGTACAATGGTGCGCATGAACCTGACATACCAACTACTCGGCGGCGGCGCGCATGGCTGACGTTCATGTGACCGGCGCGGAGTACAAGCGCTTCTACAGCGATCCGATCATCTGGGGCGCCGACGACGGCACGACCTACATCGAGGAGGACGAGGTCTATGTCGACAGCCTTCCGGTCGACCCGGCCACCTTCAATGCGCGCGAAATCGCCGACTCCGCCATCGTCAAGGTGACCGGCGGCTATCTGGTCAACCCGCCCCCCGGCGTGCCCGAGGACTACGTCAAGGCGATCAAATTCTGGTTGCGCAAGCAGTCGACGCGCCAGGTGCTGTTCGAGATCTCCGCCGAGAAGCTGCCCGAGTTGATCGCAGCAGCCAAAGCTCTCGGTGCCAAGGAGGTCGACGCCTGATGGACTGGTTCGAAGTCGACAAGAAGGGTCTCGCGAAGCTGCTCGAGCGCAAGGGCAAGGCCTGGGTGCTGTACGAGTTGCTGCAGAACGCATGGGACGAGAACACGACGCGCGTCCATGTGACGCTGGAGCGAATCCCGGGCGCGCGCACGGCGCGACTGGTGGTGCGTGACGACAACCCGACGGGCTTCTCCGACCTGTCGCATGCGTGGCGCCTCTATGCCGAATCTGGCAAGAAGGCGGACGCGGCCAAGCGCGGCCGGTACAACCTCGGCGAGAAGCTCGTTCTTTCCTTGTGCGACGAGGCCGAGATCTCCACCACGACCGGCACCGTGCGTTTTGATGCAACCGGCCGGCACGTGTCGCGCGTGCGCATCGACCGAGGTTCGGTCTTCACCGGCCTGCTGCGCATCACCAACACCGAGATCGTGGACTGCGCGCGCGCTGTGCGCGAGCTGATCCCGCCGCCTGGCATCGAGACCTTCTACAACGGCGACGAACTGCCGCGCCGGGCGCCGATCGCCTCCTTCGAGGCGACGTTGGCCACCGTGTTGGCCGACGAAGAGGGCTACCTGCGCCGCACCGAGCGCAAGACGGTGATCGAGGTGTACGAGCCGTTCGAGGGGGAGGTTCCTTCCTTGTACGAGCTCGGTGTCCCGGTTGTCGAGACCGGCGATCGTTGGCACCTAAACGTCCAACAGAAGGTCCCGCTCAACCCGGACCGCGACAACGTGCCGCCGGGCTACCTGGCGCGCCTGCGCGCGCTGGTGGTGGCGCACATGGCCGACAAGCTCCAGGCCGACGACGCGAACTCCAGCTGGGTGCGCGATGCGATTCAGAAGCACGGCGACCTGGTGCCCGACGCGGCGATCAGCCGCATGGCCGACCTGCGCTTCGGCGAGAAGCGGGTGGCCTTCGACCCGTCCGACCCGGAGGCTAACAACCGCGCCGTGGAGCAGGGCTACACGCTGGTCTATGGCTCGCAGCTGTCCAAGGCCGAATGGGAGGCGATGCGTCGCTCCGGCGCCGTCCGTCCGGCCGGCCAGGTCACCCCAACGAGCAAGCCGTTCAGCGAGGACGGCGACCCGCTGCGCACGGTCTCCGAGGCGGACTGGACGGACGACATCCGCGCCGTCGTCGAGTACGCGCGCCGCGTGCTCCCTCTCCTGGTCGGTGGACCGGTTCACGTCACGATCGCTTCGGACGTCACCTGGCCGTTCGCAGGGGCCTACGGCTCGCGCCGCCTGACGCTGAACCTCGGGCGTCTCGGTCACAAGTGGTTCTCCGGGCCTCTGGAGGCGATCAATGACCTCTTGCTGCACGAGGCTGCGCACGAGTTCGCGAGCAACCATCTGTCTGCCGAGTACCACGACGCCCTGTCGCGACTCGGCGCCAAGCTGACCAGCATCGCGCTGCGGCAGCCGGAGCTGTTCGAACTGCGCCGTACCGTCGAGGCATGATCTCGGCCTTTCTCCACCTGAACAAGTCATGACCCTTCTGATCAAGATCAAGCGCACTCGCCCCGACGCGCGCGTCCCCGAATACGCCACCTCCGGTGCGGCCTGCTTCGACCTGCACGCCTGCATCGACGACGGCCCGCCGAGCATCGTTCCCGGCGCCTCCGTGGCCTTCGACACCGGCCTAGCCTTCGAGATCCCAGAGGGCTACGTGCTCCAAGTCTTCTCGCGCAGCGGCCACGGCTTCAAACACGGAGTGCGCCTCGCGAACACCACGGGGATCATCGACAGCGACTACCGCGACTCGGTGAAGGTCAAGCTGCACAACGACGGCAAGGAGCCGTTCGAGGTGAAGGCCGGTGACCGCATCGCTCAGGCGATGGTGATCCCGGTGCCGCGCTGCAGTTTCGAAGAGGTCGACCAGCTGACCGACACGGCCCGCGGCCTGGGCGGCTTCGGCTCGACCGGAGCCTGAGCGTGATTCAGCCCGGCGACGTCCGCGTCGTCAGCAAGCGCAAGGGCGGCACGGCGCCCGAGCCCGGCGAAGTCGTGATCGACATCGACCGGACGAACCCGGTGCTGGGGAACCGCCACGTGCTCCGCGATCACCGCGACGCGGCCGGCCGCCAGGCGGTGATCGAGGCCTTCGAGCGCGATCTCGAAGCGGACCTGGCCGCTGGCGGCCCGATGCATGCCGAGATCGTGCGCCTGGCCACGCGTGTGCTCGCCGGCGAGCGGCTGGCGCTGCGCTGTTGGTGCGCGCCGGATCGCTGCCACGGCGACCCGATCCGCGACGCCATCCGGTCCGAGGCAGGTCTGGCGCCTGCCTGCGACCTGTCGCCAGCGAGGCAGGCTGCGCTCTTCTGAGTCGGCAGACTCAATCCTCCGCTTTGCCGTTACGCATCTCCAGGGATCACGACCCCGCGAGCCCTGCTCGCACCAACCTGGAGCAAACCATGCAACCCCAACTGAAACTGACCCTGACCCTGACGACGGCCGGCGGCCGCATCGGCGTGTCCGACCTGCTCATCCCCAAGTCCGAGATGACCTGGAGCCGTGAGTGGACGGACATCGACGGCGACGACCAGACGGTCAACGCCCGCTTCGAGCTCGTCAAGGGCGAAGAGGTGGCGAACGAGTTCGAAGTCGACGGCGACGCCTGGCGGCAGCTGGAGAGCGAAGGCGACATGGCCGAGTTCGTCAGCGACTGCGTCAGCGGTTCGACGATCGAATCCGCGCTGCGCGCCCAACTCGACGTCTTCGAGAACCACTACGAGCACGAAGAGTGCGGTGCCACCTGGACCGACACCCACAGCTGCGGCTGCGACGACGAGTGCCCGAAGTGCGGCGCATCGATCTCGCCCCACGACTCGGTGATGCAGTCCGGCCTGAGCGACGACTACCCCGCCAAGTACCTGGCCAACGCGCTGGCCGACGCCTGACGGTCTCGCCCGGCACAAGCCTCAACCCCTCAAGCCCCTCCCGGTCATTCCGGGCGGGGCTTTTCTCTTGCGCCACCCCCTTCAACTTGAACGCGCGTACCGGTACAATGAGCGTATGCACACGTGTTATGTATCTAGATGAGCGGCAGCAGTCTTGTCCCTGTCCGCCAAGGGTCTGCCGCCGGGCCTGACGTTGTAGTCGATGACGTCGGCGGCGACCTTCTGCGCTCTGAGCAGGTGCTCGAGCCGGGATACTACTGGCGCGCCAAGGCGACCCTCGGCGAGCACCCTGAGATCGAGGAAGGCGACGCGTTGCTCCTGGTCGACTTGATCGACTTCGAGGAGAAGCTGCACTCCGTCCAGCTGCTGTGTCATCCGCGCCATGGCGAAGGCAAGTACACCTTCCTGATCGACGACTTCATCGCCTCGTTCGAGCCGTGCCAGGACGCCGACGCGATCCGCGCGGCCGAGCAGCAGGCGATCCTGGACCGCGTGACCGAGCTTCAGCAGGAGCTGGTGAGCGCCCAGGCCAACCCGCAGCTGATGCTCGAGGCGATCAAGCCTCAGGTGGACCAGGCAGAGAAGAAGCACCAATACGAGGCCGGCCAGCGCCAGCAGCGCGCAGAGAACGACCGCCGCGAGCGCGACCGCAACCTGTCCAAGATCCACCGGCGCGCCGCGCGCCGCTCGGCCGCCAAGGGCAACCCGCTGGCGCTGCCTAAGGTCGCGGTGGGCACGAACGTCTCGCAGTTGCTGACGGCCGGCATCGACGAGGGTGGGGTGGTTCAACTGCGCGAGATCGCGGACAGGCAGCTCGTGCTGGCCCAGGCCCAGGCGAACTGGCTGACCAAGAAGACCGAGGAAATCACCGGCACGCTCAAGGAGCTGGCGCCGTACGCGGCCGAGAAGGCGGCGGTGGCGCTCGCTCGCAGTTCCGACGCGCTCAAGCGCGCCGAGCGCATCCGCCAGGGGATCGAGTCGCTCGACCTGTACACCGGCAAGGGCGTCGACGTCTTCGAGGTGCGCGACGGCCCGGAGGCGCCGACCCACGTGCCGCTGATGATCGTCCAGGGCAAAAGGTACATGGAGGAGGAGCTCGCCGCCCAGGCCGACGTGGGCATGTCCTTCGACTGGCGCGACCAGCCCCAGTTCTTCGCCGAACTCGCGCGCAACGACGCGCTGCTCAACCAGGTGTTTCCGAGCGAGCGCTGCGTGATCTCGATGGCCGTGACGCGCCACGAGCGCCGCTACGGCAAGGACATGTGGGCCAACCTGATCAACAACCTGCAGAACCAGCTGGTGTTCCTGCTGGTGCGCAACGGCGGCAAGGTGCACGTCGTCTACTCGGCTACGCCCTCGCACGAGGCCGCCAGCCGGCTGTTCCCCACGGCCGACGAGCTCGGCAACGTCTTCCGCGGCGTCGACGGCTCGACCATCACGCTGCGCGACGTGGAGTTCGGCGAGCGCAAGAAGGACTTCGACGACCTGGCGCTGCACTACCGCCGCTTCCTCATCCTCTTGTGCGGTCTGGACCACAGGCTGCGACTGCTGGGCGAGTTCTATCCGCCGGAGCAGCAGATCAACTTCATGACCGCGGACTTCCAGGCCCGGTACATGCGCTTCTACGCCGACCAGGAGGCCGGTTCGCAGATTGGTGACGACCTGCCGTGGGTGTCGGCATGGATCAAGGCGAAGAACACGCTGGTGCAGTCGGGCTCGCGCGTCTTCGTGATGAACTCCGACGGCGCGATCAACAACAGCCCCGAGGTCAAGCGCCGTCACGGCCTGCGCTTCCGCGAGCGACAGTTCGAGACCGCGCAGATCGCCCAGCAGGAGGGTGCGCGCTTCTACGTGACGCTGGCCACGAAGGACACGTGGGGGCACGACCGCTCCGAGCCGAA
Organism: Methylibium petroleiphilum PM1; assembly: GCF_000015725.1. Classification (NCBI taxonomy): domain Bacteria; kingdom Pseudomonadati; phylum Pseudomonadota; class Betaproteobacteria; order Burkholderiales; family Sphaerotilaceae; genus Methylibium; species Methylibium petroleiphilum. The sequence continues at coordinate 239,064 of NC_008826.1, forward strand.
CGTGAAGTGCTACCTCGAAGGCGAGTCCTCCGGCGGCGACGAATCCTGGTGGCTCTGCCTGGACGGGGTCTCGGTCGACGAGATCCGCCGATACCTGGGCAGCCGGCGCAACTGGGGGATGGGCGTGGGCTACCTGCGCCTCTTCCGTCGCCTGGAGGCATTCCTGGCCGCCGAAGCCGAAGCCGAGGCGCCGGCGCGCGCCTACCTGCTCCAGCAGGCCACGACGCACGGTGGCCTGCCTGAGCACGTCGCCCGGCCCGCGCTGGACGTGGCGGTGCGCAACTGGCGCGCGGCCCGCCGCGGCGCGGCGCTGCCCGGCCTGGACCGGCTGGCCGAACTGAACGAGGTGCTGAGCCTGGTCGCACCCGAGGGCTACGTGCCCGCCGGCATCGAAAGCCTGCTGCAACGCTACCTGGATGCCTGCGCCGCGGCCGACCCCGGGCGGCAGCCGCTGCTGCTGACACGATCCGGCTCCAACCGGTACGTCCTCTACACGACCGCGTCCGACCGCGATCGCGAGCCCTATCCCTCGGTCCTGTCCTGGGGCTGGGTCCGGCGCGTGGTGCTGGAGCCGACCAAGACGGCGCGGCACCTGCGCGAGGTCTCCGAGTCGCTGACGTGGCTGCATGAGGCGCTGCCGGCGTCCGAGGCGGAGCTGCGTCGCTACTCCGGCGCGGACGACTGGTTCCACAAGGACGCCGAGCCCATTCGTCTGCGCACCTACGCGACCATCAAGCGCAACCTGGCGGACGCAGTGGTGTGGGAGCCGGTGTTGCGCGCCGGCCCCGGCGCTGGCATCCCCGCGGAGATCTTCACGACGCTGGCAGCGACGTGCGCCCAGCGCCAGCGCGCGAACCACACACGCAGCGTGCTGCACCTGTCGCTCGGCATCCCGGTGGGTGTCTATGGCGGCGGCCGCAAGCTGTCCGTGGTCTACATGACGGCCCGCGCCGAGCACGTGCTGTACACCTACGGTGACGACGCACAGCGCGCCGCCATCCGCGCCCAGTTCACATCCCGATTCCACAACGCGCGCCGCGGCAGCGAGATCCTTGCGGCGCCGCTCGAGTGGGCGCTGCGCGTCTCAGAGGAATGCCTCGACGGCGAGGCCCTGCAGGTGCACAAGGGCGAGATCCCGGGCGTGTCCAGCTATCAGGTGGACTGGATGCGGCTGGGCATCAGCCAGAACCACAAGCGCCATCGCGGCACGGTCGACCGCCCGGGCGTCAAGGGTGATGGCAAGCCGTCGCTCGACACGCATGCCCACGCGACCCTTTCGCTCAACCGCGCCTTCGACGAGCTCGCCGGCGTCGGCCCGCTGCTGCGGCGGCGGTTCTACCGGCAGCAACTCGACCGCGTCCAATGGGACTGCCGCTGGGAGGCTCCGGAGAAGGCCAAAGCCAAGCGCAAGCAGATCCTGTCCCAACGCTACACGCCTCGTACCGCCCAGCTGTCCCCGCTGGTCTGGCTGGAAAGCCGCAATCGCTCTATCGCCCAGTCGGTGTTCGTGGCACCGCTGCGCAAGAAGGAATCCTGATGTTCGCCCGCCTCTTCGGCCACGACGCCGACCAAGTCCTCATCACGCTCGACCAGAACGACGAGGGCAGGCCGACCCTGTTCTTCCACGCCCAGCCGCGTGGCCTGGGCATCTGCCGGTTGGGCCTGTCCTTCACCGATTGCGACGTGGGCTGGGGCCTCGCGCGCAAGGGCCTGGCCGAGATGACCGAGGAGCGGGCGCGCGCGGCTGTGCGCGGCATCTACGAGTCCCCGCTGGTGCTCGCAGTTCAGGAGCCCTGATCGTGGTCGCGGCCCCCATCTCGTTCTACAGGGCGTCCGAGCGGCCGTTCGGCGCCTTCAGCAACCTCTTCCGCCGCGAGATCCTGATCGCCGGGCGCACGTTCGCGACCACCGAGCACGCCTACCAGGCGCTGAAGCCGCGCGACGCGCGTGTGCGCGACTGGCTTCTGGCCGCGCCGGCGCCATCGCTGCTGGCGATCGCGGCACACACGCTCCCTTCCGAGTCGGCAGACCCGACCGAGATCATGGCTCGCACTGCCGACGCGCTGCTGGGCTTCCACACGCGGCCTGGCTGGTCTCGGTTGCGCTTCCCGTGGATGCTCCGGTGCCTCGACGCGAAGTTCGACCAGCACCCCGATCTCGCCGAGCTGCTGCTGTCGACCGGCGACAGCGCCATCATCGAAGCCGGCCGCATCGACGATGACGCCGGCCGGCGCTGGGGCATCGTCAACGGCCGCGGCTCGAACTACCTCGGTCGCATGCTCCAGCGCGTGCGCCACCGTTTGGGCGGGCCCTGCGTCGAAGATCCCGACCTCGACGAGCGCCTGGCCGCCGGCGCAGTCCCGCTCGCTGCCGCGCTCGAGGAGCTGGGTTGGACCTGAGCATCCTGGCCCACGCCCGGCACGCGCTGCACCTGCTTGTCTCGGCGGCGCACCACCTCGCCGGTGACCTCGGCCGCGGCGACGCCTTGGTGCTGGCCGCTGTCTTCGTGCTGTCCCAGCTGGCGGCCCGGCTGGGTTTCGCCGCCTACTGCCTCTTCGCGCTGCCCGGCACGCTCGCGCACGAGCTCGCGCACTACCTGGTCGCGCTGTTGCTCCGCGCGCGCCCGTCGCTGCCGTCCATCATCCCCGAGAAGACCGAGTCCGGTTGGCGCCTTGGGTCCGTGACGTTCTACGCTGGCCTGTTTCGCTCCGTGCCGATCGCGTTGGCTCCGATGGCGCTGGCGCCACTGAGCCTCTGGTGGGCATCCTCGACGCTGCCTGGCCAGCCATTCGGCCTGCCCTACGCTGCCTATGCCTGGGCCGCGGTCACAGCCTTCCAGGCCAGCCTGCCATCGAGCGCGGACTGGTGGATCGCAGCACCGGCCCTGTTCCTGATCGGCGCTGTGGCGGCGCTCGCGATCCTGGGTTGACGATGCCGAACGTGACCGACCGTATGTCCGCCGCCGACTACCTGGCCATGATCCAGGCGCGCGCCGGCGGCGCGGCCCCCACCAAGCGGAAGAACAAGTTCGGCAACCGCCGAGGGCTTGAGTTCGACGGCGAGAAGTACGACTCGTCGAAGGAGCTGAAGCACCACCAGATGCTGAAGCTCGCGCGCACGGCAGCTGACCCGCGCGACCGCGTCGTGCGCATCGAGCGCCAGGTGCCGTATGTTCTGCTGGACAAGCAAGAGGGTGAGCGGGCTGTGCGCTACTACGCCGACTTCGTCGTGGAGTACGCCGACGGCCGCACCGAGGTGCACGACACGAAGTCCCCGCCGACGCGCGCGGACAAGACCTACGTGATCAAGCGCAAGCTGATGCTCAGCCGGCACGGCATCCGCATCCAGGAGTTCTGACAGCGCGCGCTCAGCGCGTGCGTTGGTTCCAGGTCTTGATCAGCTGTCGCAACTGCTTGCGGCCATCGCTGTTGGTGCCACGGTAAGCCTCGAGAGCCGAGGCCAGGAACTGCTGCTCCGCCTGTGACAGACCCTGCGGCGCGCGCTCTTCGTCCATCCATCCAGCCGGCAGCGCGCAGCGGTGCTCGAACTGGCGCGCGAGCTTGTCGCCGATCGGACGGCTGCCCGACTTGGCCATGCTCCAGGTGGCGCCACTGATGCCCAGCTTCTCCGCGAACGCGATCTCCAGTCCCTTCGGCTGCTCGCCCGCAGCGATGCGCTCTTCCGCGAACTGCTGGAACAGCGACAGCGCGTTCTGGCGCCTGATGGTGTGAGGGTCTGAAGACACGGAGGCCGGCGTGTTGTGAAAATACTTCACAGAGATTTTATGCGAAGAATCTTCACAAGAGGGGTTGACGCCGACGTTAAGAGTCTTCACAATCCGTCCTATGCGTTGCATGAGGCGTCCCGCTTCGTGCTCCAAGCAGAGAACTGAACCCAAGCAATCTAGGAAACACCGTGAACCGCACACTGCCCTTGACCACGAACAGGCTGCCCCAGTCGGGCGCGGTCGCGTTCGCCTGTGTCAGTGGCATGCACAACGGTCTTCCGTTTGCAAAGCGCCTGCCTTCGCCCTCCGTCCGCTACCAGTGGATTCGTGGGAACGAGGGCCAGGTGCATCCGGGAGAGGGAGCGGCGTAGTCGCACACCTCCAAGCTCGCAAGAGGCCCGGATTCCGAAAGGATCCGGGCCTTTTTGTTTTCAACCCTTCAACCCGCAGCGCGGCCTGGCAGCCGAACTGCAGCGATCGTTGGATCGCGCCTCCCGGCAACGGCCGACGAGGATGCTCTTTAACAACTCAGCGCGAGGCGACCCCGAAACTGGTTGGGATCATCGCTTCGCACTATGCGGACGTGGCGCAGTTGGTAGCGCGCGAACTTGCCAAGTTCGAGGCCACGGGTTCGAGACCCGTCGTCCGCTCCATCTCGGGTGTGCCCGTGCACAAGCACTGGGCCGGCTCGGTGTGCATGTGTGCAGGTGCGGCCGCGCCTGTGTGCAGCGAATGGCCTGGCTTGCCGGGCGACCTCGCGTGCGGACACAGCCGAGATGGAAAGCTCATCGCCCTTGTAGCTCAGCCGGAAGAAGCACCGACCTAGTAAGTCGGGGGTCGCGCGTTCGAATCGTCGCCGAGGGCACCAGTCAGATGCGGGGTGGGAAAGTTGGCAATCCGCTGGCCTCATAAGCCAGAGATCGAGCGTTCGAGTCGCTCCCTCGCAACCAGGTAGTAGAAGCTGCACAGCGGCGCCGCGAACTTCATGGGCGTCCAGCAGCGGAAATCGCCCGCACCACCGAGCGGGTCCGGAGCTCGTCACCGGAAGCCACATGCCCCGTTAACTCAGAGGCCAGAGTGCCGTCCTGTCCAGACGGAAGCCGCGGATTCGAATTCCGCACGGGGCGCCAGGTCAGTCCTGCAGCGTGACCAGAACTCGCATGACGGCGCAGCCGGTTCAGTGCGGTACTCTGCCGGGCGACACATCAATGCCGCGGTAGCTCAGTCGGTAGAGCGTTCGCCTGAAGAGCGAAGCGTCGAAGGTTCGATCCCTTCCTGCGGCACCACACATCGCGAGCGCAGCGCTCGCACTTTCGTTGCCGGAACAGAAGGCCCGCCTCCTGCCCGGTGTGTTGTTCAACATCCCCCGCGTGGCGGAATTCAGGTAGACGCGCTCGGCTCAGAACCGAGTGCCCATCGGGCGTGTCCGTTCGACTCGGACCGTGGGGACCAGTTCATGGATGGTTGGCCGAGTGGTCTAAGGCACCTGTCTCGAAAACAGGAGAGGGCGAGAGTCCTCCGCGGGTTCGAATCCTTCGCACCATCCTCCAGTTCGCTACCTCGTTAGCTCAGCGCGGAAGAGCACCCGGCTACGAACCGGGAGGCCACACGTTCGACCCGTGTACGAGGTGCCACGTCATCAACATCACCAAGGAGCATCGAGATGAAGAAGAGCATCGTGCAGCGCATCGCGACGCTCAAGCCGCGCAACGTGTTCGCGCCGCTGGCCGGCCGCCGCGCCGCCGGCGCGCACGCATCGCGCAAGCGCCATGCCGATGTGCAGCGCAAGGACCTTGTCCAGCGTCTGCGCGAGGCGGGCATGTAGATCAACGGATGGTTGGCAGAGTGGCTGATCGCGCCTGGCTGTAACCCAGGTTCCCCAAAGGACGCGGAGGTTCGAATCCTTCACCATCCACCAGACTCGCGCGGGCAACCGCGTGTCGGCACCCGGCCCTGTGGTGTTGACCCAAGAAGCAGGGAAGGGCAGTAGTGCCCTCGGCGCAGTCGCCACGATAGGCGGCGCCAACCGAGATCAGCCACTGACCCACGCGACGACGTGCGCAAGATGACCGCGCATGCCGGCCGGACGCAACCCGGTGCGACGCCCAAAGAGGCGGACCCTCGAAGCCTGTGCAGAGCGGTCTCACGACCGAGTCATCAGGCACATGCGGGCGGTCAAGTGGTGAACGTCTGGCCTTCCAAGCCGGAACAGACCGGGTCGGATCCGGTCGCCCGCTCCAGTCTTCAGCGCATCGAGCGTGCTCTGAAGACTGGGGGTGTAGTTCAGTTGGCAGAACACCCGCTTTGCAAGCGGGATGTCGCAGGTTCGATGCCTGTCACCTCCACCAGTCTCATACCGGGTTAGCTCAATTGGCAGAGCGGCGGCCTCCAAAGCCGAAGGTTTGCGGTTCGACTCCGTAACTCGGTGCCAAGCACCATCATCACCATCTCGACGTAGCCAAGTTGGCCGAAGGCACCTGGTTGCAACCCAGGCGGCGAAAGCCCGCATCCGTTCGAATCGGATCGTCGAGTCCACCACACAAGAAGGAGTGCGCCATGCACGTGTTTTCGAGCCCGGGCGCGCGTGCCGCGTTCAGGTTCGCGGACATCGCGCACGCCGGACAACTTCGCCGCTATGTGATGCGGCCCTACATCGAGCACCCCGTCGCGGTGGCTCGCCTGGTCGAACGCTTCGATCATGACGAGGCCATGGTGATGGCGGCGCTCTTGCACGACACGAAAGAGGACTGCGGCGTCAGCGTCGCGCTCCTCGAGCACGAGTTCGGTGGCGAAGTCGCTGGCCTGGTCGACGACCTGTCCGACGTCAGCACGCCGGCCGACGGCAACCGCGCGTCTCGCAAGGCAGTCGATCGTGCGCACACGGCGCGCGCGCGGCCGAAGGCCAAGACGATCAAGGCGCTCGACCTGGTGCACAACACGCCGTCGATCGTCGCGAACGACACGGCCTTCTCTCTGGTGTACCTGCCGGAGAAGGCGCTGCTGCTCGACGTCCTTGGCGACGCGAGCGACTGCCGTGCCGTTCACCTTGCCCGTCGAGTCCATGCGCGTGCATGCGCGCGCCTCGGCATCTCGCCTCGTTAGCTCAGCGGACAGAGCGGCCCGTTCCTAGCGGGTAGGTCGGCTGTTCGATCCAGCCACGAGGCACCACAACACCACGCGTCCGTAGCTCAGGTGGACAGAGCGCGGCTTTCCGAAGGCCGAGGCCGGCGATTCGACTTCGTCCGGACGCACCACAACCCATTCCCCGGTAGCGCAGCTGGTAGCGCGCCTGGCTGTTAACCAGGAGGTCCTTGGTTCGAGACCAAGTCGGGGAGCCACCACACGCATGAAAGGAACGCCATGAAGGCGCCAGTCACCTACGAGGCGGGCTTCGTTGCGGATCCTGCCTCCCTGTTCAACACCCTGTGGTCCGAGCTCGACTGGGAGCGCAGGGGCTCGACGCCAAGGCGCGAGTTCTACTGCAACGACGTGGCCGTGCCGTACACCTACGGCAGCGGCGCCGGCGTACGCGAGTACCTGCCCAAGGAGTGGCACCCCGCGCTGTCGGCCGTGAAGGCTGCCGTCGAGTCGCGCGTCGGCGCGGCCATGGAGGTCTGCTTCCTCAACGGGTACGAGGATGCTCGCGATCACCTCGGCTGGCACGCCGATGATTCGCCGGAGATGGACGACGAGCGCCCGATCGCGATCGTCACCGTCGGCGCGGAGCGCGAGATCTGGTTCCGTCCGAACAGCGACACGCTGTCGGTCGAGAAGTTGTTGCTCGAGTCGGGCAGCCTGTGCGTGATGAAACCCGGCATGCAGGACACCCACATGCACAGGATCCCGAAGGCCGGCTTCATCTGCGGGCCGCGGATCAGCATGACGTTTCGCGGATACGTCCGCACCTGACCTGGCGCGAGAGCGCTGGGTCACCTTGGCCGCTTAGCTCAGCCTGGTAGAGCACCGTCTTGATAAGGCGGGGGTCGTTGGATCGAAGCCAACAGCGGCTACCAAGAACACACAACGGCGTGTAGGAAAGCCAGGTCAATCCGCCTGCTTCGGGAGCAGGAGAACGCGGGATCGAAGCCCGCCACGCCGACCATCACCACCAGATCCACCTCGGTGTAGCGCAGCTGGTAGCGCATCGCGTTTGGGACGCGAGGGTCGCAGGTTCGAGCCCTGTCACCGAGACCACAGCCACTTCGGGATGTAGCGCAGCCAGGCAGCGCGCCTGCTCGGGGAGCAGGAGGCCGCGGGATCGAAGCCCGCCATCCCGACCATCTTCTTCCAGTGGTGCAGGTAGCTTAGTTGGCAAAGCCCCAGGATGTGACCCTGGTAGTCGGCGGTTCGAGGCCGCTTCTGCACCCCATCTCGATCATGCCCAGCTGGCGGAACTGGTAGACGCAGTCGCCTCAAAAGCGGCCGCCGCAAGGCGTGAGGGCTCGACTCCCTCGCTGGGCACCACCTGCCTGTCCCAGCCTCCGACTATGTGTTGAGGGGCCGCGGCTGTCACGGCCTCCGACTACTGGACAGGAGGCCTGCACATGGGCATGAACATCGTTTCCAACAAGCGTCGCGCCGCGGCGCGCAAGCACGCCACTCGCATCCACACCTGCAGCTGCGGCAAGACCGTACGCGGCAACGGTGGATGGTCGAGCCACCGCAAGGCGTGTCGCAAGAACAAGGAGAGCTGCCCGAGCGGCAAGGGGGCGGCTTGCTAAGCCGATGCCGGTGCTGAGAAGCGCCGCGCGCGTTCGATCCGCGCGCTCTCCGCCAGATCATCAACTCCCGACCTCCTTTCTTGGTCGGTGCCTTCTTCGTCTCGTTCGTCTAGTGGTCCAGGACACCGGGCTTTCACCTCGGAGATCGCGGGTTCGAACCCCGCACGAGACGCCACTTTCACCCATCGCGGTTGTAGCTCAAGGGGGTAGAGCAGCCGGCTCTTAACCGGCAGGCCAGGGTTCGATGCCCTGCGACCGCACCAACTGATTCGTCCGATGGCTCATGCCTTGTTGTACGGCAGCAGGCATGCGTGATCGGATGGCGCGTAGTCGAGTGGCCTCAGACAGCCGGCTTTGACCCGGTGTACGCAGGTTCGAATCCTGCCGCGCCTGCCACCATCCAGTCCCCTAGCTCAGAGGCAGAGCAGCGCTTTCACACGGCGAAGGTCGAGATTTCGAAACTCTCGGGGACTACCACCAACATCTCCGTCTGGCGAAATCGGTAGACGCGCGAGGTCGAGAGCCTCGTGCCGCAAGGCGTGCAGGTTCGAGGCCTGCGACGGAGACCAGCGCACACGGAGAGCCCTTTCCGAGCTGGTGGGGTCTTCAGCCCCACTCATCGGAAAGGAGGAACCTCAATTGCATCACGACGTGCTCCAGCTCGACATCAACGGCACCCCGCAGGCCTGGATCTCGCCTCAGGCAGCGGCGCTGCACTACGCGACCGACTCGGTGGCTTGGTTCGACGGCGATGGCCCGCTGACCACGCTGCGCGGCGGCATCAACATGGCCACCGGCCGCCAGTCGCTGATCGAGGTCCACCCCATCATCGCGCTGCGCGGCTCGGCGAAGGTCAACCTCTTCGACATCGAGCCGGCGTTCGCGCGGGACAAGCTGATGCGGCGCGATCGCTTCACCTGCGCCTATTGCGGCGACACCTTCCCCGACCGCGATCTGACCGTCGACCACATCCTGCCTCAAAGCCGCGGCGGGCGCGACGGCTGGATGGAGTGCGTGGCGAGCTGCTCGGCGTGCAACTTCCGCAAGGCCGACCGCACGCCGGAGGAAGCCGGCATGCCACTGCTGTACCTGCCCTACGTGCCGTCGCTCTTCGAGACCTTCCTGCTCGAGGGCCGACGCATTCGGGCTGACGTGCACGAGTGGCTGGCCAGCCGCCTGCCCAAGGGCTCGCGGCTGTGCTGACCCAGACCGAAGGGGCGCTCCGAAAGGGGCGCCCCTTTCGTCATTCTGGCGCCGGCGCGCCTACCAGGCTGCGTGCAGGACCTCGTGCACCTTCTTGGCTGTCTTCGCGCCTAGCCCCGGCACGCCCGCCAGTTCCTGTTCCGTGGCCACAAGCGCGGCGTGCACGCTGCCGAAGTGGGCGATGATGGCCTGCGCTCGCCCCGGGCCGACGCCTGGCAGGCCCTCGACGAGGAACTGCTGCAGGGTGCGCAGGTCCTTCGGCTTTCCTGATCGCAGCGAGATCTCGTAGCCCAGGCCGTGCTGCAGGTGGCGCGCCATCGTGGCCACGAGCCCGGCCGAGTCCGCGGCGTCGCGCGCGTAGATGAGCGAGACGCCCTCGAGCATGGCCAGCCAGGAGATCGCACCGTGCAGCGCCGCGTCTGCGATCCGGGAAGAGGTGTTGTGCACGTCGCCTTCGATCAGGACGACCACCTTCTCGAACTCTGCCTTCATCAGCTTCACCTGCGGCATGAGCCGGCCGTCCAGTATGGACGCGGCGAAGTCGTGGTTACGCTTGCGCTCGACGACTACGCCCGGCGCGACGATGAAGTCGCCGGAGTCCAGCTGCGCGCTCTCGACGACCACGCCGGGCATCTGGGCCAGGCGCGCCGGTATGCCTCCGACCGTCTCACGACTGTCCGCGACGATGGTGATGGACTTGCTTTCTGGCATTCGCCTTTCCCCTTGCGTTCATTCTCAGTTGCGAGCACACCGCCGCGTTTGCATCAACGGCCCTTTTATTCGCGCTCAGCGCTCGCATTTTCGGCTTTTGCTCATCTCGCCTCGGTCGCACATGATCTCAATCATGAACACCAACATCACCGCTGTCCAGGCGCGCCTTGACGACCTTTCGCTGCTCGGCCGCATGGCGCTATCCCTCTCTTGTTTCGGCTGTGACTCATCCGAGATGCTCCATATCGCGAGGGTCATGACGGACCCACGAGCCTCGCTCGCTCAACAGCTCAGCGCTGCGCAAAGTCATCTGGGGCAGCTTTACCTCTTCTTCCTCGAGCAAGCTGAGACGCTCGAAGCCACATCGCGGCAGCGCGGCCTTTTCACTGGAGACTTGGTTTACACGCCCTTCGGCGACTCCAGGCTCGCAAATGCCATGAGGGCAGCCCAAATACTCACTTGGGAGGACCTGGCTGACAGGGATCTTGATGCACTGGGTGCCGGAGCCCCTGGTTTCGGCCCGCACGACCTAGATCGGATTCGGGGCGGCGTGCAGGCGCTCGCGCGTGTTGGTCAGGTCGAAGGCATCGCGATGTCTGGGACTGGGAAGAGGCTGCTGGCCCGCGTCAATCATTCGTCGTTGGAAGCGCTTCGGCTTCGGATCGCGCCCCTCTTTCCTGGCCTGGCACCGCCTGCCTCACCACTATCCCCGTGAACCACGGCTGCACTGACGCAACAGTTTGATCCTGATTGGGACATAACACGTAGGTATACTAGGCGTGAATCATGTCCTTTCCAACCAGATTGCTTGCGCTGCTGAAGCGCCGCCGCGGCCCGCTGCTTGCCGCCCTCGCCATCGGCGCGGCCCTCCTCGCCTCAAACGCCGTGGAGCGGATGTCCGAGGCCGAATCCCTGGCCCGCAAGAGCCCCGCCGCCGCCGCCTTCGAGAAGGCGCCCGACGACTGGGTCAAGAACCCGCGTCCGGTCAGCGACTTCCAGCTCGCACTGGAGGCCGGCAGCCTGGCCGACGTCGGCATCGCCTCGGGCGGCGCTGGCACCATGCTGCTCTACACGCTCAAGGACGGAACGAAGCTCAGCGCGCTGGTGCCGGGCTGCACCGCCGTTTCCTGCGCCGGCACGGCCGCCGACCACCTCGCAGAGAAGAGTGCTGCGAAGGGCTTCACACTGGTAGCGGTCGACGTCGACTGGCGCGGCCGAGTCGAGCGCATCGTGGCGGTGTTCCAGCGCATCTCCGGCCCGGCTCTCTGGATTGCCGGCGTGGCGCTCGTGATGCTGCTGTGCGTGCAGATCCAGGCGCGCGGCGACGATGACCGCGTGCGCCTGGCGCAGCGGCCGCGCGAACGCTTCGACGACGTCGTCGGCGCGGGCTCCGCCAAGTCGGCGCTGCTGCGCGTCGGCCGCTTCATGGAGGATCCGGCTGCCTACCTGCAGGTCGGTGCCCGCGCGCCGCGCGGCGTGCTCATGACCGGCCCGTCCGGCACAGGCAAGACTCTGTTGGCCAAGGCACTCGCCGGTGAGACCGGCGCCCGCTTCATCGCCGTGGACGGCTCCTACTTCACGAGCATGTTCTTCGGCCTGGGCGTTCTCAAGGTTCGCAAGCTGTTCCGCCAGGCTCGCCGGAGTAGTCCGTGCATTCTGTTCGTCGACGAGATCGACGGCATCGGGCGCCGCAGCTCCGGCGCCGGCCAGAACGCCAGCACCACGGAGATGAACCGGATCATCAACTGCATGCTGGTCGAGATGGATGGCTTCTCCGACGAGGAGCGCGTCATTGTGGTCGCCGCGACGAACCACGCCGACAACCTTGACCCGGCGCTGCGCCGCGCGGGGCGGTTCGACATGGTGATCCCCGTCGATCTCCCCACCGTTGCCGAACGCGCCCAGCTGTTCGACCTGTATGCCGGCCGTGTCGCTGCCGAGCCGAACCTGGACACCGCCGCGCTGGCGCGCATGACCTCCGGCATGTCGCCGGCGGACATCGCCAACGCCGTGAACAAGGCGGCCTCGTGCGCCGCGGAGGCTGGCAGCCCTGTTGTCACGCAGGAACATCTGACGCAAGCCGTCGAGGCATTCCAGCTGGGCGGCGAGGTCACCGGAGCACCGCGTGTGCTCACCGAGGACACGCGCAAGCGCCTGGCGTACCACGAGGCAGGGCATGCACTGGTCGCGCACCGGGCCGGCGCCGGCAACGTCGAGCGCGTGTCGATCGAGCCGCGCGGCGGCGCACTCGGCGCCACCTACGTGTCGCGCGACAACGAGGATCCGCTCTACGCCGAAGGCGAGCTGTCCGGCCGGCTGGCCATGCTGCTGGGCGGGCGCGAGGCCGAGCTGGCGATCTTCGGCGACGTGTCATCCGGCGCTTCCGACGACCTGCGTCGAGCGACGGAGCTGGCGATCTCGATGGTCTCGACCCTGGGCTTCTCGCCGAACTTCGGCCTGCTCAGCATGGCGGGCGTCCCCAAGGAGCTTCTGGGTCCGCAGACGCAGGAGCAGGCGCTGCAGGAGGCGCGCGAACTGCTGTCCGCCGCCCAGCGCCGTGCGCGCGAGATCCTCACGGCCAATGCCTCCGCGCTGCACCAACTGGCTGCGGCGCTGCTCGAGCGGGAGATCGTCGGCGGGGAGCCTCTGCGCCAGATCCTGTCGCCGTCGCCACAGGAGGCGCGCGCCGCCTGATGCCCCGCGCGCGGCGCCACGCGCGCACCAAAGAAGAAGCCCCGAGGTCCGATAGGACGCCCGGGGCTTTGTGTTTACTGGATCACCTGGACCCAGGTTTCGTGGCCGTGCTCGAAGTCTTCGAACCGGTTGAAGCAGGTCAGGCTGTCGCCATCGAGCTTTCCAGGGAAGGACACGTACAGCTGCTCGCCGGGCTTGACCCAGACTTCGTGGTCGCGCATGCGCCGGCGGGCCGGTTGGTTCAGGCGCAGTACGGCGCCGTGGTGCTCGACGAACTGCTCGATCGTGCCTTCGACTTGGTCGACGCGGCCGTAGCGGCCGACGCAGCGTTGAACCATGACCTTCGCGCCCACCGTCACCGGTGTGCCGTTGCGGTCCAAGATGTTGATGGCCTTCATGTGGCGTTTCTCCATGGGTTCCAGGGGCGGGATGCTCCTGATCCAGGGTGATGCCGATCAGGCGGGCGTACCCTTCGCCGCCTCGGCGACCACCGGCGGCGGCGGCGCGCGCAGCTCGAACCGCACTGCGTAGGCGAAGTCGCCATCGCTCCCGGCCAGGCCGAGCATCACCTGCACCGGCGTGTTCGGCAGCCGGCCGAGCAGCTCGCGCACTGCGTCGGCGGGGATGACCAGCGTGTTGTCGCTGGCGTCGTGGCGCCAGTAGCCGGCGAGTTGGATTGACGTGCGCGTCTTGTCGTCGAACACGACCCCGATGGATGCGCTCGCGTCCAGCTTCGGTGCGCCGACGAGTTGAATCCTCATCTCCTCGGGCTGGATCACGTTGTCCTGGCTGATCCCTGCCATCAGCAGGATCGGCTGGGCCGGCGTCGGCCTTTCGTCGATCTCGGTGGTCACCTGCAGCCCCTGGGGTTGCCAGGCCTGGCGCTCTGGGGTCTCGATCGCTCCCAGGGTAGGTGGGCTGCTACAACCGTGCGAGAGGAGGGCGGCGGCAAATGCGAAGGCGCGCAATGCGCGCGGGAGGAACGGCCGGCAGCTCATCGTCGTCGCTTCGAGTTGCGGCCGGAGTAGCCGTTCGTCGGCACGGGATTGCCCGCGGCGGCGCGCTTGTCATCCAGGTGGTAGGTGATGGCCTGGGCGATGTCGGAGAGCTTGCGGCGCACGCTGTCGATGTACAGCTGCGGCCCGCCGGCGGTGTTGCGGCTGGCCGGGTCGGCACAGAGTTCGGACTGCATCTCGACGAGCGCCGCTTGCGAGTGGCGCCGGTAGAGGGCGAGAGCGCGGGTCATTCGGATCTTTCGTGGTTGCGCAGCTGGGCCAGCGCTTGCGGCTCCAGGCGGGTGTAGATGGCCTCGTGGACGAAGTCGATGAAGCCCTTGATGTCGGCGTCGAGCCGTCCGCTGGCGCGATCGATCTCGAGCTCGATCGGCGCGCCGCGGCGGCTCAGGTTGGTGCCGCGCAGGCGGTCATAGTTGGCGACGAGTTCGCCGTTGCCGGCGGCGGCTTGCAGGCACCGCACAAAGGCGGGGTCCAGGAGATGGGTAGGCGACAGGCTCACAGCAGGCCGTCCCCGAGCACCAGCGCGGTCAGTCGCTCCATGGCGCCCTCGCGAGCCAGGTTGATCACCGGCACGCCGCGGCGGTTGGCCAGCGCGATCGCCGTCCCGGTCCCACCCGTCTCGGCACTCCTTTCCTGTTCGGTCTGGGCCCCATCGGGCGTCCAGCAGACGACGAACTGCGACGGGCTCGCCAGATCCTGGCCGAGCACCTGGTAGACGTTGCGCGTGTGCAGTCCTTGCACGGACGGCTTGAGCCTGGGCCACGCCGGGTGGATGGTGGCCGCGATCTCGGCGGCGGCATCGCTGTTGGTCAGGTTGAACAGTGTGGATCGGCTGCCATTGAAGCCGCGCCAGGGGAGGTAGATCTCCTTGGGTCCTTCGCCCGCGCCGGTCTCGAACGCCAGGTCCGCGCCGTCGGCGCCGCCCGAGCGCAGCACGAAGCCGCGCGCAGCCAGGCGGCGGGCGATGCCCTGCATGAGCTGGATCACGGCACCGGGCGTTTTCCTCGACCCAATGCCCGTGTACGCGAGGGGTGGCTTGCGGTCATCCATAACACGTGAGTATAATTCAAAGAGGCATCAAACGCAATCTAGGATGGAATCTGCACTCGTCGACGGCAAGCGCATTCGCGCCAGCGCCTTGGGGCAGCCCCCGCAAGGCTCCCCTGAACGGACCATCCGGTGTCTGTGCTGCGGTGCGCCCACGTACCACGGCGGCAAGAACTCATCCGCGCGCGGCGCCTACTTTGCCCACGCGCCCGTGAAGGCTGGCGAGCCGGACCCGGCCGATCGGTGCCCGCTGCACTCGAAGAACGAGCGTCGCTTCGCCTGGCTCAAGGAGGCCCGGCGCGACGCCGTGACGGGCGAGCGATTCCGCACGAGCTACCTCCAGGATGCCAACCTGCGAAGGTCGTTTGCGTTCTGCCTGCGCGCGCTGAACTCCAAGCCGCCCATGTCGGCCGAGGTGTTCGCGGGCCTGCTCATGGTGGCGGACGGCTTGGATCTGTGGTCGCTGCCCGGCCAGACCGTCGCGACGCTGAGTGCTTTGCTGCTGACCCTGGAGGATGTGCGCTCGACCACCGGCGACCAACGCGAGATCTGGTACCGCTACGAGCTGCAGAAGCCGCGCGGCCTCAAGGATGTTTGCCTGAGCCCCGACCAGTGCCTGATCTCCAAGCACTTCGTCAACCGCGACGGCTCCACCGGCCCGCTGCTGGCGCGCGGCCAGAACAACGTCATTCACCTGACGCAGGACGACTTCGACCGCCTGGCCGGCAAGTCCGACTGGGTCTCCTCCGGCACGCTGATCGCCATCCGTCGGCGCGCCGACCACCAAATCCAGCCCGGCGCCGCCTCCGCGCCGGCCGTCTCCCGCCCGAAGCCGACCCCGCACGAGCTTCTCTGACCCTCGACCTTCATGCCTTCCTTGTTCCACCTGATCGACAGCCGCTGGCTGCTTTCGCCCTGGGCGCTCGGCGCAGCCGGCCTGCTGGTCGGCATGGCCCTTTCCGTGATGGCGCGCCTGCTGCCGCGCGTGCTCGAAATGCGGTGGCTTGGCGAGGCGGCAGTGCAACTCTCCGACCCCGACGCGCTGCGCGCGCATGCAGGCCTTGACCCCGCGGCCGCAGCTCGGTTGTCGCAGTCCGCCGACGGGGTGCGCCAGGCCATCGAGAGCCAGGACATCAGCGTCAGCGCTTCGTGTGCGACGTGCGGCCACCGCTTCAGCTGGCTCGAGCGCGCTCCTGTGGTCGGCTGGCTTCTGCATCGCGGACGCTGCGGCCGGTGCGCCGCATCCCGCCCGGTTCGCGGCCCGATCCTGGAGGCCGCCACCGGCATGCTGTTCGCGGCGCTTGCGTGGCGCCTTGGCGCGCAGCCGGCGACCCTTCTGTGGTGCGCATTCGCGGCGGCGCTCGTCGTGCTCGCGGCGATCGACTTGGAAACCCAGCTCCTGCCGGATGCGATCACGCTGCCCTTGCTCTGGGCCGGGCTTGCGGCCTCCGCGCTCGGCGCCACCATCCCGCCTGCCGACGCCTTGCTCGGCGCGGTCGCGGGCTACCTTTCGCTCTGGTCCGTCTACTGGGCGTTCCGCCTTGCCACCGGCCAGGAGGGCATCGGCTACGGCGACTTCAAGCTGCTTGCCGCGCTGGGCGTCTGGCTAGGCTGGCAGATGATCCTGCCGATCATCGTGATCGCCGCGCTCTTCGGGGCGCTCGCCGCGCTCGCGATCAGGCTGGCCGGCCGCAGCGTTGGTGGATTGCGCATTCCATTCGGCCCCTTCCTCGTCGCAGGCGCGTTGCTCGTCCTCTTCGCCGGGCCCGGCCAGATCATCATCGCGGTGGTCGGCCGGGCCTGACGGCGCGTAGCCGCGGCCGTTCTGCATCTCCGGGGGTCAGGCACTTCGCGTGTGCCTGCGTTCCCATCAACCCCCATAGGAGATCCCATGTCAATTCTTCAGGCGTGGCAACAGGTCGTTCACCACGGCCGCCACATGCTCACCCCGGAACAGGTCACCTTGCTCACCAGCGCCGGCATGCAGGAAGCCGCTGCAGCTGCGGACGATTCGTCGACCGCAAAGGCAGCGTTCATGCTGGAGACGCTGCGCGGCGTGTCCCTGGACCCGTTGCACGGCACCGCGGTCGAGCACTTCGTGATCGACGGCCCGGACTCGTGGGCGTTCTGCCTGCAGTTCGATCGCCTCTCGCACTTCGTGCTGTCCTTCAGCGTCCCCAAGAAGGAAGAGATCGGCGCTCAGCTGGTCACCCAGGTCCTGCTGAACCTCAACAGCCGGAAGTTCAAGGCCGCCGCCGCGCTGCGGCGCCTCGAGCGCAGCCGGCGTCTGCAGCGCCTGCACGACCAGATGCAGGAGCGCGGCAACGCGGCTCGCCGGGCCTACCTGAGCGCGCACCTCCGCGGTGGCGAGACCCGCGCCGAAGCGCAGGCCGTCTACGACGGCGCCGACGCGCTTCACGAGCAGGAGACCGCGGCGCGCCGCGCGCAACTGGACCGCCGCCGGCGGAGCCTGACTCACGCCGCCTCGCCGGCGCTGGCCGACCGCGGCTACACCCAGTGGGTGGCCGACGTGCTGTGCCGCGTGCTGCCGCTGCAGCGCGCGCTGGAGGCGGCCTGAATGGGCAGCATCGCCACCGAACTCCACGACAAGTCGCACGAGGTAGACCGTGAGCCGTTCGAGGTCATCTTCTCGGTGCGCTTCCGGGCCGGCAACGGCACCAAGCGCGACGTCAAGGTCCCCCTGACCGCAACGTACGAGGAGCTGGCCTGGTCGCCGAAGGACGTATCGGCGCGGGCGCGAACGCTGGCGGCTGCCCAACAGCAGCCCGGCGAGCGCCTGCTCGTGGCCGACTACTGCCTGGACGCGCTGACGAGCCAGAGCATCGAACGCGAACTCGAGGGTCAGCACGGCTTCCGCGCGACACCGGTGCCCAGCCTCTACAACCCGGTGCACAGCTCGTTCGTAAGGTATCGCGAGCAGTGGATCGACGGCCAGCTTGTCCTGGCCGTTCAAAAGTCGGCGTTCTACCGCTACTGCGTGGTGCCCCAGCACCTGTGGTCGCGGGCGACGCCTGGCTCGATCCCCGTCCTCGTGGTCTAACCCCGCCCGCCCGCCGCGTTCCTCATGGACCGGCGGGCTTTTCTTTGCGCTCTGCTGTTTCGCATCTCCTCGGGCACTCAACCGCGGCCGCAAGCCGCACCAACCCAAGGAGAAACTCTCATGTCCAGCCACGATATGGCCGTCCGCGCCACGCTCAAGGTCAAGCCCGATGTGACCTTGCCGTTCATCTGGGCGTCCATCACGCTCTTCACGGACCACTTCAACATCAACCTGGCAGAAGGCGAGTCGGTTCCGAACTTCGGCGAGATGCCGCTGGCCGACGACTACGAACAGAGCATCGAGCTGACCGAGGACGGCACGCTGAGCCTGTACCTGTCCTGCCACGCCGGCCACGGCGAGGAGCCCAACTACCTCCAGAACCTGATCGATGCGCTCGATGGCATGGTGATCGCCGGCGGCGCGCTCGAAGTTGTCGACCACGACACCTCGGCCGCCAACAACGACGCCGTCTGGGCGCGCTTCATCGGCGCCGACGACACCCAACGCATCTACGCACGCCTGGCCTACGGCCTGGAGCGTGGTCGCGAGTGGCTCGTCGACGTGATCGACCCGTCCGGGTTCGAGCAGTTGTCTCAGCTGGCCAAGAGCCTCGCCGACGCGAAGCTCATCAAGGCCTGAAGGGAGATCCGATGATCCGCGTTTGGTTTTCGTCGGGGCAATATGCCGCTTCGACGCATGACAACGTGCTGGACGCGGTGGCTTCGGCCATCACGAATCCGATGACGCTCGGACATGTCGTTGCCGTGACGCACGACGAGGACCCCATGGTCACCGCGGTGGCTCTGGGATTCCGCTAGGCACCATCACCAACCCGCGCTGGTGGGTCGGCGGCCGAACAGGGCCACCCGATCTACCTGGGCGCTGAAACAAGGAAGACCGATGGAAGAACTGGTCACGAAGGTAACCCGGGTCATCACCCGGAACGACGGATCGGAAGTCAAGCTGGTGGCCCAAGCCTACTTTGGCGTGGGCCTGCACCGCTCTGTGGGGGTGGACGTCTTTCGTCGTTCGACCCCTCATGACGGCTGGCATCTTTGCAGCGACCGGCCCGCCCCCGATTGGCGAACGATGTCCGTCGACGAATACTGCAAGCGAGGCCGATCAGAAAAGCTGCAGGCAGCTCGTCCGGGGGAGATCCTGGCCGTTGCAAGCCTGATCGGCAAACCGATGGCCGGCCTCCGCGCCGCCGCTTGACCCCGGGCTCCAACACCATTCCGGTGACGGAGCCTTTCACTAACCCCACCTTGCCCGCCGAGTTCCACATGGACCGGCGGGCATTTCCTTGCACCCCTCTGTTCCACATCCCCCTGGGTATTGAACCGCGGCCGCAAGCCGCACCAACCCAAGGAGAACCCATTGGAACAACGCAACACCCAAGCCGCCGAGAGGCGCGAATTCCGGATGGACAAGTCCATCCTCTGGTCGATCATCAAGTCGCAGGCCGGCACGCTCGGCAAGGCCGTGCTCGAGCTGGTGATGAACTCGATCGATGCCGGCGCGACGAAGGTCCAGGTCACCCTCACTGGCACCCACCTGACCGTCAGCGATGACGGCCGCGGCTTCCAGTCGCGCGAGGAGATCGAGAACTGGTTCGAGACGTTCGGCACGCCGCACGAGAAGGGCGACGCCCGCTACGGCCGTTTCCGCATGGGAAGAGGTCAGGTCATGGCCTTCACCCGCAATCGCTGGCGCTCAGGCGCTTTCGCGATGGCCGTGGACATCCGCGACATGGGCCTGGCATACGACCTGACCGCGGTCGACGGCAAGCCCCACAAGGGCTGCCAGATCGAGGGCGAGCTGTATGACCCGCTGTCGCCTGCCGAGGTGATCCGGGTGACCGACAACCTGCGCGAGCTGTGCAAGTACGCCCCGATTCCCGTCCTCGTGAACGGTGACCGGGTGTCGGTGAAGCTGGACAAGGAGAAGTGGACCTTCGTCGATGACGATGCGTACTACCTGCTCCGACCCCAGGCGCGCGCTTTGGAGGTCTACAACCTCGGCGTGCACGTGCGCAACTACTTCGGCGACTACGGCATCGGCGGCATCGTCGTGTCCAAGCAGCAGTTGGAGGTGAACTTCGCCCGCAACGACATCCTGCTGGCCGAGTGTGCGGTCTGGAAGCGCATCGCGCAGAAGGTCCGAGCGCACGCGAAGCAGTTCGAAGAGAAGAAGCCGACGCAGAACGACGCCTACCGCGACATGATGCTCGGCCGGTTGCTCTCTGGCAGCTTCGAAACGCTGGAGGAGATGACGGACGCATTGGAGAACGCCAAGGTCTTCACCGACTACAGTGGCAAGCACCACTCGTTGACGGGCCTGCACCGCGCAGGGCGGTTGGCTGGCAACGCAATCGCAGTGCCGGACGACTACTCGCTCAAGGCCGACAAGGTCCACCAGCGCAAGCTGGCACTGGTGATTTCGCCGAAGACGATCGAGCGCGCGCGGCACATGGCGCTGCCCGAGATCTTCGAGCGGATCGCCAAGAACCTGGCGACGTTCATGGGCTCAGTCAGGCACGGCGCCGGCTACTCGGCAACGTACCACCTCGAGGAGCTGCAGAAGATGCTGCGCCCGATCGATGAGGTGGCCGGCGTCATCAGCGAGAACCACCACATCGTGGACGACAAGGAGCTGAGCAAGCACGAGAAGCTGGTGCTTCGCGTGCTGCGCGACCTGTCCTACCAGTTCCGCGCGGCGGTGCCTGGCTGCAACACGGACCGCGAGATCCGCGTCTGCGAATCGGAGACGGTCGATGGCTTCACGGACGGGCGCACGAAGATCTTCATCGAGCGCAAGTTCCTGAAGATCGGAGGCTCCGCCGGGCACGCGTTCAAGGCATTCGATGCGCTGAAGCACCTGCTTCTGCACGAGTACCTGCACGACGCAGACGACTCGACCGGCCACGGCCATCCGCAGGAGTTCTACCAGGCGTTCCACGACATCCTGTCCGACGAACGATCGCGGATCGCCGGCTTCACCTACGATGCCGTGATGCGCTACGTGGCCATCCGCCGCAAGGCGGGGATCAAGATGCGCGCGGGAGATCTGCACGCCCTGGATCTGGTCACCCTGGAAGACGAGCCCGGCGACGAAGCCGACGAAACGACCGCGATGGTCGAAGCGACCGAAGTCGCCGCTGCAGCGCCCGCGCCGCAGCCCGAGGAACCGAAAGATCCGATCGCTGCCGTCGTGAGACGCCAGGAGCAGGAGCAGTTCGAGCTGGTGGTCTGACCCCAGCAAACCCCTCAAAGCCGCCCCTCACCGGGCGGCTTTTTCTTTGCCGGGGCCCGCCGGCTTGTCCTTCGGTGTTCCTCATCACCCTTGACCTAGACCCGCGGCCGCAAGCCGCATCCACCCAAGGAGAAACCCATGTACACCCGTTCCCAAGTCCAGCCCCTGCTGGCCCTCGTGGCCGAGATCGCCTCCATGTCCGCCGCCGACGGCTGTGCCGACGGCTACACCGTGACCAGCGGCGATGCCGTCGACGCGGCCGCGGCCGTGGCGAAGAAGCTGGAAGGCGCGTCGTTCGGCCTGGTCATC
Organism: Methylibium petroleiphilum PM1; assembly: GCF_000015725.1. Taxonomy (NCBI): domain Bacteria; kingdom Pseudomonadati; phylum Pseudomonadota; class Betaproteobacteria; order Burkholderiales; family Sphaerotilaceae; genus Methylibium; species Methylibium petroleiphilum. The sequence goes on from NC_008826.1 coordinate 260,805, forward strand.
GGCCAGCACGATCACCGCCACGGTTCGAGCCACTACGCGTTCGGCGTCCCCGCCGGCGCGCAGTTCGGCGAGGCCGAGTTCCAGGCGTTCCTGGGCGACCAGTTCGAACCCGACCGCGAAGAGTTCGCCAACGTGATCGCCTTCCCCGAGAAGGAGATCCAGGTCCTGGCGGCTCCCGAGGCTCAGCCGGAACCGGTCGACTTCGAGCCGCTGGAGGTCCTCATCGAGGCCGCCAAGCAGCACGGGGAGGACTCGGAACCCGACCACGAGGTCGGCGACCTGCAGGACTTCCTGCGCGCCATGTGGGAACTGCTCACCCCCGAGCAGCGCCTGGCCTACGCCGGCCTGCCGGCCGTCCGCGACACCTACCGCAACGCCACCGGCGACATCTGACCAACCCTTTCACCCAACGGAAACCCCACCATGACCAAGAAGTTCAAGATCCTCGGCGACCTGGTCGCCTTCTCGCCGGCCGGTACCGAGATCGTCAACACGCTGGAGGGCAACCTCAGCACCCACTCGGTGCGGCACTTCTACCGTGACGAGGACGGCAGCTTCACCCACGAGTGCGGCGACGACTACGACGACGGCAACTACCCCGACACGGTGGCCATCGGCGGGCACACGGCCTACTGCGACTCGAACGGCGCCATCTGGCTCGAGCCGTCGCTCACGTACAAGACCGAGAGCGGCAAGGTCATTCGCCAGGGGCTGGACATGCCCCCGGTGGAAGAGCCCAACCTCGACTTCGCCCTGACCCTGGGCGTCAACGCGGAGAAGATCCGCGGCGACGTGACGGAACCGCTCGGCGAGAGCGACTGGGAAGCGACCTGCAACGCGCAAGGCTGGAACGAGGCCAGCCAGGTGATCCACCTGGAAGGCTTCATCCGCGAGATGGGGCTCATGCCCATCTTCGCGGCCTACGCCAAGCGCGCGGCCGCCGAAGAGAGCGCCGACGCCGCCGCCCTGCGCTGACCTACCAAGGACAGAGCATGGCCATCGGCTACGACAACGAAGCAGGCTGCTGCGTTCGCAACCCCGACCTGGATGCCGGCCACTGGTATTTGGACGAGGATGGTGCGCTGTACATCGTGCCGGACAACGGAGAGATCGAAGGGCCTGACAGCCCGATGATCGACCAGCTGAACGCGGCCTACCGGCGAATGAACTTCGCCGAGATCTGCCAGGAGACGCTCGCGACCGAGCTCGGACTGACCGTTGCCTACCCATGGCAACACCGGTTCGACCCGACCGCCGGCTACTTCACGGCCTAACCCCACCGCCCCGCTCGCGACTTCGGTCGCCTGCGGGGCTTTTCTTTGCGGCACGGCGCGTATGCATCGGCTATCGGCATCCCCGGGGTACCAGGCGCAATTCCGCGCCCTTTTCCCGGAGAGACCACATGCAATTCTTCAACGTGACCATGCCCTACAACGCCGACGACATCGACGGCGAAGGCACCTACTCGACCACGGTACGCGCCGCGGACACGGACCATGCCAAGCGCTTGTGCGCGACGGAGATGGCCGACAGTGGCCAGCGCGAGTTCGACAGCGACTCGGACCGCGAGGCCTACATCGACGAGCACGCCGAAGGCTGGGCCGACGTCTACGCGACGGCCGACCAGCTCACGCAGGACATGTCGACGGTGTTCGCCGATCAGCTGTTCCCGGACGGCGTCAAGCGCGAGATCAACCTCGAGGTGCTCGGCCAGATCCTGGCGCAGAACCGCGAGCTCGTGATCGGCACCAGTGTGCCCGACCTGAACGCCGAGCGCCGTGACGTCACCCGTTACGCCCTCGAATCGCTGGTCGAGTTGCTCAGCAGCCCGGAGAGTGCCGACCGCGCCGCCGACGCTGCGCAGGCCGACCGACACATCGAGGTCGCCAAGGAGCTGCTGAAGCTGATCCCGCAGATCGACGACACCGTCATCCGCAAGGCCCGCGCCCTGGACCGCCTGATGGGCGAGCTGGTCGAGATGGGCTTCGCGACGGACGACCCGATCAACGGCGGCGACTGCGTCGACTCGATCGCGCAGATCTACGAGCGCCTGGCGAAGCAGTTCCCGCGCTGATGTAACCCCCACGACCCCTCCTGGCCATGCCAGCGAGGGGTTCTTCTTTTGCTGCCAGGTGTAGCGCATCCCCAGGGCATGAGGTGCACGACCGCACCTTTCACCCAAGGAGATCGACATGAGCAACATCGAGCAAGAGGCCTTGCGCCTCGACCATCCGGCGTACCACGCTGAGCCGCGCCGCGGCTGGGGCGGCTACACGCGCCGCGTGTCCGTCATGAGCACCATGGACCCGGCCGGCGGTCGCCGGCTGCTGCGTCGCTACATGCCCGGCCTGACCGCCGAGCAGCATCGCAGTATCGCGCGAGGCCACGTGGAGCTCGCACTCAAGCACCGCCAGGGCTGGTCCGACACGGCCGACGAGGCCGCGCAGGCGACGTTCGGCAGGAACTTCGGGATCCACGACTACAAGGTGTCCGCCATCGGCCGAGACGAGTTCTCGGAGGCGCACAAGGAACGCTTGCGCCAGCACGCCTACAGCAAAGGCGACCACCATCGCCTGGCTGTCCTGCACTTCATGGCCGCCGGTCACCGGCACCAGACCGCTCTCGGCTTCTGCCGCGAGTCCGGCCTCTAAGCCCTCCGCCCGCCGCGATCACCTGATCCGGCGGGCTTTTCTTTGGCCGCTCGGCGTGGCCTTGCGTGTTCTGCATCCCCTGCCATGAGGCTGACGCCGCCCATCCCGGGCGGCCCTCTTTCACAAGGAGATCAAGATGAGTTCCACCTACGTGGTCGGAAAGGCGGCCGCGGCCTGCGTCGACGAGAAGGGCACCGTGTTCTTCCTGCTGTCGGAGCAGAGCTACGAGTCGAACGTGCACCCGCGCACCCCGCGCTGGTGCACCACGTTCTTCGGCACCTACGAGGCCTGTATCGCGCGCATGATCCGCTCTGCCGGCGCCATCGAGGGCGGCAGCCTGCGGGGTGACGCCCGCACGCCATCGGCCTGGATCAAGCACTGGCGCGAGCACCTGGCGAACCCCGTTCGCCTGGAAAAGGGCCTGGTCGAAGGCGAGTTCGGGCCCGGCCTGTACAAGCTGCCGGAGGCTCACCGCGACGCGGTGAACGCTCTGCTCGCTTCGTATGGCTTCCCGGCCGCCGAGGGCCCGAAGTTGACCATCGACATGAACGCCGACGGCGCCCTGCGCCTGCTGGCTGACCTGACCGATGGTCGATTCGAGGGCTTCTACGCTTGGCGCTTCTTCAGCAACGCGGTGTACCGCAGCATCCCGTTCCCGGAGATCGGCACGCCGATTCCGGCGCCGGCGAAGGTTTCGCTGGACGTGCAGGTCTACACCCTCCCGGGGGCTTCGACCTGTGGCACCGAGCAGGAGCATGTGATCGTCGGTCGCGACGGCGCGCGCCTCACGGGCTGGGAATACAGCACGGTGGGCAGCTTCGTGTCGAACGAGGTAATCGAGCTCGAGATGGCGACGCCCGGCTCCGCGGAGCCTGCGCTGCGCGAGTTCCGCAAGGTGCTCAAGAGCAAGACGGTGCTGCCGGCTTCGACGCGCGTCACGCTCGTGCGCCCTCCAGAAGAAGAGCGGTACCACCGCGGCAAGTTCGACGAGCTGTGCACGGCGCTGGGCCTTCCTGCGCTGGGCAACGTCGACGTCAAGCTGGGCGACCTGAACGACAGCCAGCTGTACGGTCTTCGTCACCTTGGCAATGAGTACGTCCGGTTCCATGTGGACCAGGCTGCGAACTCCCAGAACGAAACCGAGCAGCTCGACCTGGCGTGACGGGACTGGCCATGAGCTTGCAACCCAACGTGCCCGAGAAGGTGCTGCAACTGCTGCGTGCCGGCGGCTGGACCGAAAAGGCTGGACGCGACGACTTCGTCGCCAAGCACTTCGAGACGGCAGTCGGCGTCAAGGCGGCTTCCGCCTGGTGCTGGCCCGGCGACGACGGCAGGCACTGGATCGGCGGCAGCTACTACAGCGAAGGACGCGATGTCCTGGCGAGCTGCGGCGTCTGCATCTTCGCGAACGCAGACGATGCCAGCATCGCTGCCGCTGCCGAACGCTTCCTGGGCCTGGCCCAGCGTGAAGTCGAAGGCACCTACGCCATGCGGCTGATGCGCCCCAGCGCTTCCTGACCGCCCAACCCCTCCGCCCGCCGCGTTCCTCTTGGACCGGCGGGCTTTTCTTTGCGCCGGCGCGGCCTCGCCCTAGCAGCCGCTGTTCGTCATCTCCCCGTATCCGGTCATTCCGACCACAACCTTTGCGGACCCCACGTGCCCGCAAGGCGCGGTCGGGTTCGCTCCATCAGGAGCTTTGAATGGATACCAAGACGATTGAGTTGTTCCGCATGGACGAAGTCATGCCCTCGATCGAGGAGCGTGTCGAGTCCGCGACCAAGGCCATCAAGGCCATCTTCCTCGAAGGCCGGCCCGCCGTCTGCGCGTTCTCGGGCGGCAAGGATTCGTCCGTCGTGGCGGCCCTGCTGCTGAACACCGCAGCCGAGTTCGCTGCCGAGGGAGGCAAGCCGTTCGTTATCTTCACTACGGGCGACACGCTCGTGGAGAACCCCGAGATCGTGGAGCACTACCGGGCCGAGCTGGCCAAGGTGCGGCAGTTCTGCAAGGAGCGCGGCATCAGGGTGCACACCAAGATCGTCTCGCCGACGTTCGCATCCTCGTTCCAGTTGAGCATCCTCAGCGGGCGCGCGCTGCCGAGCTGGGCGGGCACCAAGGGTGACTGCACCGTGAGCTACAAGATCGTGCCCCAGCGTTCGTATCGCCGGAAGCTGTTCCGACAGCTGAAGGACCAGAACCTCCCGGAAGCGGTGACGCTGCTGGGAACCAGGTTCGACGAGAGCGAGCGGCGTGCGATGCACATGAAGGCGCGCGGCGATCGCGCTGACGTGCCGGTGCGCAACAAGGACGACGAACTCGTTCTTTGCCCGGTGGCCATGTGGTCGAGCGAAGACATCTGGGAGTACGTGGGTATGGTCACCTCTGGTGTCTGGACCGCGTTCACCGACTTCGAGGAGACGATGCGCATCTACTCTCACGCCGCAGGCACGTCCTGCGCAGTGGTGGCGGATGCGATCCACGAGGGCGCGAAGGCCAAGAAGGGCGGCTGCGGCGCGCGTCATGGGTGCTATGTATGCCTCCAGGCAGAAGACAAGAGCCTGGAAGCGATGCTCGAGCACGACGAACGCTATGAGTACGCGCGAGGCCTCAATCGGCTGAACAAGTTTCTCAGGGCGATCAGGTACGACTGGAGCCGCAGGCACTGGGTGGGTCGCACGATCCGCGCGGGGTTCATCGCGGTGCAGCCGGACACGTTCCACCCGTCGACGATCCGAGAGCTGACGCGGTACATGATGCAACTCGACTACGACGAAACTGTGCGCGCACGACGCGCCGGTGAACGTCCGAAGTTCCGCATCCTGCCCGACGACATGCTGCTGGCGCTGGACGCGATCCAGAGCTTGAACGGCGTGGCCAAGCCCTACCAGGTCTGGGCCGACAAGCGCGACATCTGGGAGCGTGGCGTCCGCTACGAGATCCCGGAAATCGAAACGGCACCGAAGACCGACGTCCCCGACGCGCGGTTCCTCTACGTCGGCGAAGACTGGGACGAGACGGCGAACTACCTTGGCCTCACCGGCCTGCGCGACGCCTACATGGAAGCGCTGACCGAGGGCAGTGGCTGCGCACCGGACCTGAAGGTGCTCCCGAGCGGCGAAACCGCGTGGGACCTGGAAACCGGACAGTCGCTGGATGTGGACATCGAGAGCATGAGCCTCATGCTCGAGTTCGAGATGGATCGCATGCTCGAGAAGTTCGACAACGGCTTCTTCCCGGGAGGGATCACCGAGGCCTACAAGTGGTACGTGTCATACGGCGTGCTGACCGTGTCGCACTCGCAGCAAAGCGAGCACGACGAGGTCTGCCGGCGCACTGCCTACAAGGACCGACTTGGTCTGACCCTGGAGTACGACATCGAGGACCTGCTGGCCAAGACGATCTCCTTCAGCCAACTGCCACCGAACGCGCGCAAGGCGTGGGCCCACAAGGCCACCACCGACTCCAGCCAGACCGACTTCCTGTCGACGCTGGATGAGACGGTGGAGGACATGCTCGAAGCTGCCTAACCACCCGACCCGGGCCTCTCATGAGGCTCGGGTTTTTCTTTGCGCGCGCGGCGCAAAAGACGAAGCCCGCCGGACGGTGAGGTCACGGCGGGCGGCGTCTGGAGCATCAGTGCAGCAGCGAGGATCGGATGAGCTTGGAGATGTCGTCCGGCTTGGTCGATGGTGCGACCTCCCGGATGTTGCCCCAGAAGGTCTGGAGCAGGCGACTTGCCAGCTTGTCGATCACCGCATCGTGCGGCGGATGCTCTCGATCCCAGACCGCCCCGTGCGCTCCGGCCGTCCCGAGCTCGAAAGCCGAGATGAGCGCGACGCGCGCGGGGTCTTCGGGCCCGTCCACATGGAACTGGCCGCAGAAGGTCTCCGAGATGTCTCGCAGCGCCGGATCCAGGCCGTACTGCTCGCAAACCTGCGCGAGAAGGGTCGGCTCAGAAGCTGCTGCTGCGGTGTGCAGATCGAGGTTCATGTGGTGGCTCCGGTGGAGGGGGTGTTGGTTCGTACGCAAGGGGATGCACCACATGAGCGATGAGACCGCACAGCCCTACTACACGTCACGATACGCTAGATGCGGAGAACGGATACTGATATGATTCTGGGGTGAGCCAGTCCGCACCGCCCCAGCCTGCCGCAGCACCGCTGCAGCAGTCCCCCATCCAGCGGCGCTACTACTGGTCAATCATCCGGCACGCCGCGCGCGCGACCCTCCCGGCTGGCACGCCTGTCCAGGCGCAGAAGTACCTGCACAACGAGTTCAAGGAACAGATCCTGGGCCTGGAAGAGGTCCGGGGCGCCGATGGCGTCGTTGCGCTGCAGGCGATCAGCACTACCTCTCTCGATCACGCCGAGTTCTCCGACTACATCGAGGCCGTCCTTTCGATCCTGGCCGATGCCGGCATCGACATGCCAGATCGCCCGGAAGACCTGCTCGAGATCTGTCCGCGCGATCTACCCGAACCTCTTCCTCGACCCAAGCGCAGGCCTCGCAAGTGATTCGACTCATTCTCCTCGGTGCCGCGGTTCTGGCCGGCGGCGTGCTGCTGAAAGCGGCACACGACAAGCCAGGCCCTCTGACGATCGACAGCGCTGCCCAGGCCGTTCGCCCCGGCGCGCAGGCCGCCACGCGTGCAGTCGACTCTGCTGGCGAGCTGGCCGGAACGATCTCCAAGGCGGCCGACTCGGGCTGGACGGCGGCCAAGGACACCGCGGGCATGCTGGGCGATGCGGTGGACGCAGGGTCCAAGCTGATCGGCGTCACGACGCCCAAGCTCGGCGAGATCCTTCCGAAGCGTCAAGAGCCTGCTGCGGCCAGGACCGAAGCCGCCCCTGCTGCTTCGCGGGTCGATCGACACGCGCCCTCGCCGGTACCGCCGGCCGCGCCTGCCGTCTATCGCGCGCCCGCCACACGATCTGGCGCGATGGCAGTTCTTCCGCTGGAGCAAGCGTCGCCTGACGCTGCCTCCGACGACGCTCAAGGCGATCGCTGATTCTGTTTCCGTTCGCGTGTATTTCGTCACCGTGGTACTCGGGCAATGGTGCTTGAGCAACCCAACGGAGTACACGCTATGACGAACGAAGAAGTCGTTCAATCGCGAACCATCAACGCCCGCGGCAACACGGTGTTGATGAACGAAGAGGCCGATGCGCAACTCGGCTTCGTGCGCGGCGGTGCGCGCGCCTACGAGCGCCGTCTGACGCAATGTGGTTGGCAGGTCTACCGCACGCTGCACGACGCCTGGTACTTCGGCGTCTTCGTCGACGTCGCGGGCATGCAGATCATGACCTACAGCGACTGCGAGCGTCAGCTCGTCGTCTGCTCGAACGAGGACAGCTTCCAGCTGGAGCTGCTGTCGATGGCCGAGTTCTACGGTCCGGCGGACCTGGACTTCTCGGCACTCAACCCGCACGCGCAGCCGGCACACCGGCACCGCGAAGCGGCTCTGTCTCATTGAGACGCAACCCCCACGCCCCTCCTGACTTCGGTCAGCGAGGGGCTTCTCTTTTGTGCCTGCGCGTGTCGCATCACCGGGGTACCAGGCGCAGTTCCGCGCCTTCAACCCCGGAGAACCCAAATGAGCAAAGCACTGGCCAGCCGCGTCGCCGTACTGGAGAACGCGCTGAAGACCATCATCGCCCAGGCGCCGCAGACGGCGCCGACTGAAGAGGACTACGACGACACCGAGTCGGCCTACAACAACGGCATGGATGTCGGCAGCTGGGAGCAGGCGCAACGCGCCTCGGCCGCCCTGAACGGCACCGGCACCGCGACCGAACGCGACATGGTCAGCCTGGCGATCGCCAAGCTGCGCGAGGCCCGCGACCTGCTGGCCGCCGCCAACGCGCCGCGTGCCACCGAACGTGTCCGCCTGGCGCTGAGCTCGGCCGAAGGCGCCGAACGCAACGCGGGCTACCGCGAGGTTCGCTCCCTGCGCACCAAGCAGTCGACCTAACCCCTCCACGCCCCGAGCAGACATCTGCCGGGGCGTTTTCTTTGCGCACTCGTTCACGGCGCCAGCGCGCTACGCCGAGCCTCCCCGCCTCTCGTTACACATAAACAAGTGTCGATAGATACACTGGCCGTATTGCGACGTGTTAGGTATGCGACTGGATAGAAGAGGCTTCCGTCTGGGTGTTCGACATCACCTCTCGTAAAGCAAATGCGCCGCCGGCGCACCTCTTCAACCCACTAGGAGTTTTCAGTCATGTTCCAACGCATCACCATCGCCGCCCTCGCTGCTTTCGCCTTCCTCGTCTTCTCGGGTTCCGCTTCGGCGGCCGAGCCGGTCGAGCAGGAAGAAGGTGGCAACTTCTGGGTCACCAGCGGCTTCTTCTCCAAGCACACCTCGGACCAGTTCGCCCCCAAGGGCGGCTACAACGAGACCAACACCGGCATCGGCATCGAGTACGGCATCGACCGCAACTGGACGCTCGCCGTCGGCACGTACAAGAACTCCGTCTTCAAGCGGAGCACGTACATCCAAGGCGTGTGGACCCCGGACGTCACGACCTACAACTTCGGCGAGCTCTCGCTGAAGGCTGGTCTGGCTGTCGGTGTCGTCAACGGCTACCCCGACCAGATGCAAGGCGGCTTCTTCCCTGCTGTCCTGCCTGTCCTGTCGGCCGAGTACAAGCGCGTGGGTGTCAACCTGACGTACATCCCCTCGCTCGACGGCGCAGTCGACGGCGCGGTCGCGCTGCAATTCAAGTTCAAGTTCTTCTGAGCTTGCAACCTCGAAGACCCCTCCAGCCATGCTGGCGGGGTCTTTCTCTTTGGTGCTCTCGGCGCCGCCGAGCGCATGCGATCACGTCACTGCGCCTAGTCGCACCTGTTCTTCATCTCGGGTCTGTAACGGCAATCCTGCCTCACACCCAAGGAGTTTCATGAACACCATCACCACCACCACGGCCAGGCCCTCTCTGGGCGCAACCGCAATCGAAGTCTGGCGCGCTTGGAAGGCCGAGGGATACCTCGCCGGGACATCCGTCTACGCGAGCGCCGTCGGCCTGGGAGAGTTGACCTTTCAGAACGACGGGCTGTATCGCGTCGTCGACGCCCACCTGATCACCAAGCTCAGCAAGGACGCGGAAGACGAGGCCTGGGACGCGCTGCTCAAGGGACAGTTGCAGATCTACCGCCGCCGGAACGCCCCCTTGAGCGGTGCCTCGACCGCTCCGACCCAGATCCTCCACCAGGCCACGGGCCGGCAGATCCCCAGCGGGCTGGAGTGACCATGACCAAGAAGACCGAACACCCGTTCTTCTGCGTGAAGAAGCTGGTCCGCAAGTCCGCCTGGGAAACGCCGGAGTACCTGTCGGCCCGTGACCTCGAACTGGCTCGCCGCCTGGTCGACGTCTCCAGCTACGATGAGTTCGCCTCGATCGTCTACGAGCGTCGCCTGACGGCAGAGACCCGCGTCGGCAACGACGAGGCGTTCTTCTACCGCATCGTGGGCTGGCCGGAAGGCATGAGCTACATGCGGAACGCGGCGTACGGCGAATGGGCCTTCCCGATGGTCCGCAAGCAGATCGAACGCGCCGCTGTTGCGCTGGGCTTCATGGAGCCGTCGGCACAGCCGGCCTAACCCCCTCCGCCCCTGTCTTCGGACAGGGGCTTTCTCTTTCAGGCCGCCGACTTGGCGTGTTCGGCCAGCCAGGCGCTCGCCTCGTTGGGGTCGAGGCGCAAGCTGGCGTAGGAGCGGCGCAGCATCACGTCCGGCAGCGCCCAGTCCCACTTCTCTCGGTCGATGTTCGCGGCGCCGGCCAGGAGTTGCTCTGGCTGCGGGATCTCGCAGCCGGCCAGGTCGGCGAGGACCGCGGCGATGCCCTGCTCGGACATTTCACCTTTCTGGATGTCGATGCCCGGCCCGGCCAGGGTGGCCGTGAGGCCACGGCTGAGCAGCAGGAAGACGATCGCCTCGTTCGCAGCGTCGCCCAGCCACGTGAACAGCCGCACCTGCGCGCCCGAATCCACCAGCACGACCTGGTCGAGCTGGAGATCGGCGTAGGCGCGCCGGGCCTCGGCCACGAAGCGAGCAGCGGTTGGATCCAGGAACCCGGGCTCGACCTCGCCGCGGAGGATCTCGCGCATGCGCTGGCGCACGCGTGTGTGCACGCGCCCCGACTCGCCTGTGAACAGCGGCGGTGCGCCGCCCTTCGTCTGCGTCACGTAGATCGTGCGCTCCTTCTCCGCCACCTCATCGACGCGCCAGGTCCGGCCGGCGAAGAGGATGCGCTGCCCGGCCACCAATGCCTGCGACAGCGGCAGCGTTCCCAGCGGTCTGCCGCCCGAGATGAGGCGGTACTCCTCTTCCGCGGCGAAGGCCGCATAGAAGCTGTAGTGGTTGACGATGCGCTCGCCGACGCCACCATGCAGGAGAAGGCCGGCTTCTTCTTGGACGATCAGGTCCTTGGAGGCCAGGTGGCGCAGCAGTGCCGCGAAGTCGGCCTTGCCGACGCCCGAGAAGGGCGCCTGCGGTCCGCACAGGTCGCGGTAGGCCTCGGCGGCCATGACCCCGCCCCGCTGCGCGATCAGCGACATCAGCTGCTGCACGAGGGTGGACAGGTGCGCGCCGTTCGTCACGGGCGGCTCGAACCAGCCTTCGAGCGCCAGGCCGACCATCGCGGCCAGCTGCACCGTGCTGACGCGCAGGCGCACGTCCAGGTCCGACTCGACGGTGACTGCGTCCTCGATCGAGTAGCCGCGCAGGATCGCCGGTTCCCCCTTGCGGCGGCCCGAGCGCCCCAGGCGCTGGCGCAGGCCGGCGACGGAGGATGGCGGCCCGACCTGGGCGACGCTCTTGACCGGGCCGATGTCGATGCCGAGCTCGAGCGTGTTCGTGCAGATGGCCGTGGCCACGCCGTCGGTGCGCTTGAGCGCCGCCTCGGTGTCCGTGCGGATCTCCTTCGACAGGCTGCCGTGGTGCGGCCAGAACTCCGGCGGCACCCCATCGGCCTTGCACAGGCTGTTCAGCAGGTGCGTGTAGCGCTCGACCTCGCGCCGGCTGTTCGGGAACACCAGGTTGTTCGCGCCGCGCAAGACGCCGTACATGTGCTGCGCCACCTGGGCCGGCGTACTGGGCTCACGAGGCCCGCGCGCGTCGCCCTCGCGAGGCACGAAGGGCTCTTCGTAGCCCTTGACGATGACCTTGACCTCACCGGCGCCGCGGCCGGAGTTGACCATCGCCACTCCGCGGCCGCAGCCCGGGCGCAGGAAGTCGGCAGCCATGTTCATGTCGCCCAGCGTGGCGGACAGCCCCACGCGCGGCACGCGACGCCCGAGCGCCAGGTCGATGCGGTGCATCAGCGACTGCAGCTGCTTGCCACGCTCCGAACCGATGAAGGAGTGCAGCTCGTCGATCACGACGTAGGCTAGGCGCGCCAGCGTGCCGGCGATGGCGTGGCCACGGTTCACGAGCAGCGCTTCCAGCGATTCCGGCGTGATCAGCAGCACGCCGCGCGGCGCCTTCAGGAACCGTGTCTTCTGGCTCGACGCAATGTCGCCATGCCAGGGCCACACAGGGATGTCCAGGTCGGCGCACAGGGCCTCGAGGCGGCCGAACTGGTCGTTGATCAGCGCCTTCAACGGGCTGACGTAGACCACCAGGCCGTCAGCGGGCTCCCGGCGCAGCAGGTGCGTGAGCGCCGGCAGCATTGCCGCTTCCGTCTTGCCGGCGGCGGTCGCCGCGGCCACGATGACGTCGCGATCAGCCTCGACGATGAGCGGGATGGCCGCTTCCTGTGCCGGGCGCAGCTGATCCCAGCCCTGCGTCCAGATGAAGCGCCGGATCCTCTCGTCCAGCAGGAAGAAGGACTTGCTGTCGCTCACGGCCTGGCGCTCAGACCTTGAACGTGGCCAGCTCGTCGTCTTCGACGGCCGCCGAAGCCACCGCGGGCGCGTCGCCGCTGTCCGGCTCCACCTCCTGCTCGGTGCGTGCCCCGTCGTCAGCGCGGACGTCGACGGCACCGACCAGATCCTCCCAGCGCGCGCCCGGGTTCTGCTCGAGCACGGCCAGCAGGTTGATGAAGGAGGTGATCGTGGTGCGCGGCGTGCGGAAGTAGGCGTCGCCGACGCGCTTGGCGCAGTGCTCCATGAACGCCTTGATGCCCGCATCCGGGATGAGGCGCTTCTCGGCTTCGCCGAGGGCGTGCACGTGGCTGATCTTCTGCAAGAGGACGTAGAAGTCCTCTGGGGTGAGCGCCGCAAGGCGAACGACAGGGCCGCTGAAGTCCACCAGGCCGCCGGCGGCGTAGCTGTTCTGGACCAAGCGGCTCTGCAGCGCCTGGTAGCTGTAAAGGCCGCGCCGCGTGTCCATCAGGAACTCCGGCGTGCCGCCCAGGACGAAGCCCAGGCCGACCGCGCTGCCTTGCAGCGAGTCGTTGAGGATGCGCAGCAGCTGCTCGTAGTTCGCGTCGCGCGCCTGCTTGTTGGCCAGCTTGTACAGGTTGACCATCTCGTCCAGGCAGATCATCAAGCCGGCGAATCCGGCCAGGCGCACGAAGCGCGCGAACAGCTTCAGCTGGTCATACACCGAGGCGTCGTCGACGATGGTGCGCACGCCCAGCGCGCTGCGCGCGTCGGTGCGGGTCGTGAACTCGCCGCGCAGCCAGCGGATGGCGTCGGCCTTGAGCTGCTCATTGCCTTCTTCGTGGCCGCGGCAGTAGGCGGCGATCACGTCGGCGAAGTCGAAGCCGTTGACCATCTCGGTCAGCTGTTCGAGCCGCTGACGGATGACCGCCTCGGTGGTGACGCCGCCGCCTTTGGCCTCTTCTTTCGCCGTGGCGATGAACTTCTCGACGATGGCGCCCATCGCGCCGCCGTCGGGCCGCGAGCGCGTCGACAGGTTGCGCATCAGTTCGGCGTAGAGCGATCGCGCCTGGCCGCCGCTGGCGTGCAGCCGGCGATCCGGGTTCAGGTCGGCCGAGGCCACGACCAGCTTCTTCTCCAGCGCGACGGAGCGAACCAGCCCCAGGAAGAAGCTCTTGCCGGCGCCGTATTCGCCCAGGACGATGCGGAAGGCCGAGCCGCCGTTGGCGATGCGCTCGATGTCGTGCACGAGCGTCTCGACCTCGCGAGCACGGCCGACCTGGATCAGGTGCTGGCCGGCGCGCGGCACGACGCCGGCGCGCAGCGATTGGATGACCGCGTCGCGGTCCTTGGTGCGGATGGTTGTCATCGAAGGATCTCCAGGATCTCGGGGTTGATCTCCACCGGGTCATCGCCCTCGGTGAACGGGAAGTCGTGTGTATCGAAGCAGGCTTCGTTGATGCGCTCGATCGCGCCGGCCGGCATGAGGTCCAGCGCGGCGGCGGCAGCGGCGATTTCGGCGGCGCTCCAGGAGCTGCGCTCCATCAGCTGTGCGGCCAGGGCGCTGTGTGCGGCATCGAGGCCCAGCAGGGTCTCGGCAGGCGGTGTGTCCCCTGCTGCCGCGGCTTGCGGAGTCGCGACGGCTTGCGGGGGATCCTCCTCGCGCTCGTCGTCGACGAAGATGCTGGACAGCATCGCGGCCACGCGCGCGGTATCCGAGTGCAGCGCGGCGATGCGAGCCGCGTCCAGGGCCAGCGGTGCATCAGCCTTGCGCGGAGCGCCGCCGGCGGCCGCTGCATGCAGCTGCGCCGGCACTGTCTTGCCATCCAGCCCCAGGGTCGTGAGCAGCTTCGTCAGCAGCTTCACCTGTGCCGGGCTAGGTTCTCCTGTGCACGCCACTGCGCGCACCGCAAAGTCGCCGACGGCGCGCCGCTGGTCTTCGTCCAGGGGCTGGGCATCCTTCTTGATTGCTGCGAGCCCCTGCGGGTCCGCGATGGCGATCCGCAGTGCTGCGCGAAGCTGGATGCTCGCGCGAAGCGGCTCTTCGTGCCAGCCCTCCAGGCTCGCCTCCAGCCACTGCGCCTGGTGCGCCTCGATGGCCTTGTCGGCTGTCAGCACGGTGACCGCCGAAGCCAGCGCGATGCGCGCGCGCTCCACCGCCGCCGCCTCGGCGCAGTCGCCCTTCAGCAGCTGCGAGGGCACGAGCACCACGCTGGCGTCGGCCTTGATGGCTCGGGTGCCACCAATCAGGAGGGGAGGGTAGGTGCTCAGGCCGACACCCTCCAGCAGTGCTTGGGCACCAGCCGCGGCCGCTTTCGAGTATCTGGCTTCGGGGTCGATCGATTGCACGAGCGCCGATGCCTGGAATGGGCGCAGGCCCTCGGCGGCATGCTGGATCAGGGCGCGCATGGCGTCCTTGGTCTTCTGCGGCCACAGCCTGGTGGGCAGCTGCTGGAGGTAGTCCAGCGTGCCAAGCAGGTGAGGCGATCGAACGACCAGTTTCGCGTACCGCTCCACCTCGGCCGATGCCGCGTCGAAGATCGCCTTGACCTTGGCGAGGTGGTCCTTGAAGTCGGTCGGGTCGATGGTTCCGGGCAGTTCGCGCGCCAGGGCAGGGTGCTCCATCAGCCCGATCGAGCGGGGGCTGTAGTGGAGCTTGATCGGCTTGCCTGTCCGCGGCAGAACCACGCCGGCGCCGTGCACGCCGGCGTACAGGTCTTCGAAGAGGCCGTAGAACTCGTTGCGGTGCAGGCGTACGTCGGCACGCAGGTAGGAACTGCCGGCTTCGATGGACCATGTTCTGGCCAAGCTCGCCGACAGCGGCACGCCGGCCGCCGCTGCCTGGCCCACGGCGATCTGGGTGTAGGCGCGCAGCCCGTGGGCCTTGCGAAACGCCGGATCCTTCTGCGCGTACAGAGCTGGCGGGCAGCCGGTGTTCTGCACCCAGTAGCTCAGGCTCTCCACCGCGGTTGCCAGCGCCTGTTCGCGCGCGCCGTAGACGGCTCGAAGCCGATCCAGTTCTTCAAGCAGCGCAGGAATCTCCGCCGGCGAGCACTTGCCCTCGTGGACGTCGACGGTGAGCCTTCGTTCGAGGCCGTAGAAGTAGAGGAACACCAACCGGGCGTCGACGTCCGGGTGATTGCGACCCTGAGCGAGCCAGGCGAGGTAGCCGCGGCGCTCCGCAGGCGTCAGCGCCTTGTAGCTGGCGCGTAGCGCGAGCGAGACCCTGAAGAAGTCCCCGACGGCAGCCACCTGCAGCGTCGGGTCGATCAGCGACAGTTCCGCGCCCGAGCCGCCGGCCGGCGGGGTGCCAAAGTAGACCATCCCGCCGATCTCCAGCCCGCCCGCACGGATGACCTCGCCCTTGGGTACCCAGCGAGGCGCCGGGTACTGCGGCGGCTTGGGTACGGTGAAGCCGCCCGGGCTCTGGTTCTCGTTGCGTATGTCGGTGCTGAGCTCTGCGGCCTGCATGCTTTGGCGGGTTGGGGTGGTCGCGGGTGATCCGCCGTGTTGAGCGGCGGGTGGGTTGTGGCGTGGTCTGCGCATTCTAACACATCACAATACGCGCACAGTATCGGCAAGATACAATAGCCGCAAGCTGGATTGCGCATTCCACGGCATCGCAGGTAGGTGCGTGTGTGACCGATCTCCGCTCTGCAAGGCGCAATCCCGCGCCTCCTTTCAATGGAGATCAGATGGAACTCATCAAATCAATCAGCATCGAGAACGTCGTCGCCAAGCGCGACGCCGCGGTCGCACGGCTGAAGGCTCTTTTCGACACCGTCAACGAGGTCGACGGGGAGATCGCGGGGCTCTGCGGCTCGCAACTGCGGTCCCTTCTGGGCGGCCGCGACTGTCGGCTCTTCGAGCGCGACGGACTGCCGGAAGCGATCCGTGAGATCGACTCGGGCATCTGGGCCAAGCTGCTGCTGGAGTCGGGCATCCGCTCTTTCATGGCGAGCGCCGACCGCGACAAGTGGGACACCAACATCATCAACAACGACGTCCCGGAGCTCACGCTCGACAACGTCACGTCCACGTTCAAGGCGCTCTACGCCCAGCGTGGCGAGATGTTCGTCGACGGCGTGGTCGCTGTGTTCCGTTCGCTGTCCTGGGACCACAAGACCAACAGCCCGATGGCCTTCGGCAAGAAGATCATCCTGGCGAACCTGTGGACCGACAAGGGCATGTTCCTGAACTCTCGCCGGTGCGACGTGCTGGACGACCTTCTGCGCGCCATGTGCGTGCTGGACGGGAAGCCGGAGCCTGACGTTCGCAACGGCATGAGGAACAGGATCCACCTGGCCGACCGCCCGGCGGACTACTGGGACGACGCTCTCGGGCGTCGTGTGCAGCCGGAAGGCTCGGACGTGCTCGAGGACGGGTACTTCACGGTCAAGTGGTTCAAGAAGACCGGCACGGCTCACGTCGTGTTCAAGCGCCAGGACCTGGTCGACAAGATGAACATGGTGCTCGGCAGCCGTTTCCCGGACGCCATCGCCACCGACATCCGCAACCCTGTCCACCGGCCGAAGCCCGCGCCTGCCCCCGGCAAGCGCAGCATCTCGCCGGCGGCCCTGACGGCACTGCGCGCGGCGCGCCAGGTCGAGAACCGACTCGAAGGCCTGCCCCGACTCGATCGCCTGGTCTACGAAGAGGTCGCACGCGTCCTTTCTTCCTTGGGCGGTGCGTGGAACAGCGGCCTGAAGGCGCACGTGTTCGAAGGCCTGTCAGCCACCTGGCTGGAAAGCAGTCTGAGGCGATGCATGCGTGAAGGCGCCTACGCCGAGCCGGACGACTTCGGCTTCTTCCCGACGCCCGAGGCGGTGGTGAAGGAGCTGATCGTGATGGCGGAGCTGAAGCCCGGCATGCGCGTGCTGGAGCCCTCGGCCGGCCGCGGCGCGATCGTCAAGGCGCTGCTCGACGAGGGCTGCACCGTGAAAGCGATCGAGCTGATGGAGAGCAACGTCTCGCACCTGTACCAGTTCGGCTGCTCGCTGTCGCAGGCCGACTTCCTCGAGACCCGAGTGGAGCCGGAATTCGACGCCGTGGTGATGAACCCGCCTTTCTCGAAGCACCAGGACATCGCTCACGTGATGCACGCGGTCCACTTCCTGAAGCCCGGCGGGCGTCTCGTGGCCGTCATGGCCGCCGGCGTGAAGTTCAACAGCGACAAGTACAGCACGCAGTTCCGGCAATACGTGGCCGAGTTCGGCGAGCTGATCGACCTGCCTGCAGGCTCGTTCAAGGAGTCGGGCACGATGGTCAACACCGTCGTCGCCGTGATCGACAAGCCGGACCCGGCGCTCCAGCTCAAGGCTGCAACGTCCGCTGCGGAAAAGTCGCAGGGACAGCTCGCGCTGGCCTGATCGCCAACCCTCTCAAGGCCGCCCACACCGGGCGGCCTTTTTCTTCGCCTTCCTCAAGCTGCGCGCCGCGCTCCGGGCAGACGGCGCTCGTCCAGCTGGACCCATACGCGTTCGCGCCCGGTTTCGTCGAGCTTCGACCATGCGGCGATCTCGTCAAGCGTGCGGAGACAGCCCGCGCACAGCCCGGATGCTTGTTCGATGCGGCATACGCCGACGCATGGCGAGGCCGGCCGCTGCTGGCTTGGGGTGAGTTGTTCGGCTGACACGGTGACCTGCATTCCTCCTCGCCCATAAGAAAAGCCCGCCGCCATTTCTGGCGCGGGCTCTGCTTCCGGACATTCGCGGCGTTCGCGCGATGACGTTTTCTGCTAGCGCTGGGGCACGGGTTCCCATGGTTGCCGCTCCAGTCATTGCGGCGTCGGTTCTGCACTAGCGAATGTTCGACATTGTACACGTAGCAATAAGCCTGTCAACACCGATCCGATTCAGGCTGTAGCTGAACGCTTCGCGTCGCGCCTCCTGTTGCGCATCCCCCTGGACCCTGCAACCGCGGCCGCAAGCCGCACAACCCAAGGAGATTCCCGATGGATAAACCCGGCATGCCTGTCAGGCAGGTCAATGCGGTGCTCGACGACGAGATGGTCATGCGCGTCGGCGTTCCGCACAAAGGCGGCAAGCTCGCCTTCCACGCCTTCGAGCAAGGCTACCCGGTGATGGTGTCGGCCAACGCCTTCTGGGACCTGAAGTCGCAAGAGTTCAAGTTCCCCGAGTACACCGATCTGACCGAGCTCGACTTCGCGCTCGATTCGGCCGGCTACACCGCGATGAAGCTGTGGCAGTCCAAGGGCAAGCAGGCCGGCATGGCCGGCATCTTCCCGTGGACGTACGCCCAGTACCTGGAGATGGCCAACCTCAGCGGGTGCAGCTGGTATAGCCAGCCCGATCTTTGCTGTGAGCCGGAGATTTCCGCTTCGCAAAGCGAGATCGACTACCGCATCAACGCGACCGCCACGCTGCTCGAGGGGTGCCTGCGTATCGTCTACGACTGGCAGAACGAGCTGGCGAAGACCTCGTCGCCCAGCGTGGTGGCGAGTCTGGTGCGGCCTCCGGTCCCTGTTCTGCAGGGCTGGTCGGCCAGCGACTACATGCGCAGCCTCGATCTGCTGATGCAGGTCTGGCAACGCTGGGAGCCATGGCTTGCCGCGCCCGCGCTCATCGGTGTCGGCTCTGTGTGCCGGCGCAGCCTGAACCACCCGACGCATGGTCTGCATGCCATCCTGGCGGCACTCGAAGGCCAGCTTCCGAGCGGCTCGAAGGTACACATGTTCGGCGTGAAGGGCGCATGCCTTTCGGAGCTGAAGATGCTGGACTGGGTCGGAAGCTGCGACAGCATGGCCTACGACTTCGGAGCCCGCGTGAAAGCGCATCGCACCGGCGTGTCCAACACGCTCGCGCACCGCTCGAAAGAGATGACGCGCTGGATGTCGGCAGCAGCCCAACGACTGAAGCCCGCCGCGGGTGACCAGTACCGGCTCGGCCTGTTCGCCTGACCACAACCCCCTCAAGCCCCGACTGCACACCGCAGCCGGGGCTTCTTCTTTCTCGCCTTGCCTGTTGGCCATCACCAGCCTGCAAGGGTCGAACGTCTCGACCTCCCAACGGAGATCCCATGAACACCATCATCCAAACCGCCCGCGAAACCGTCATTGCCGCCCTGGCGCAAGACCTGGCCAACAGCTACACCGGCGATCGCGACGACAGCCACCTCGTTTCGTTCCTGCGCCGCGGCTTCAGCGGCTTCGACAACATGACGCTCGCCGAGCTGCGCCAGGCCGCCTGCGACGCCGGAATGGATCGTCGCCTTGCCGAGCATCTGGCCGTGCTGGAAGACGCCGAAATCGAACTCGCAGGCCCCGACTTCACGGTCACCGTGGAGGTGTCGGTCACCGCCGACAGCGCGGAGCAGGCGCTGAATCACGCCCTGGACGACTTGAGCGACCCCGAGCTGCGACACAGCTGGTCGGGCCGCGTCAAGGACGTGCAGGCCAAGGTCAGCGTCGACGTCGACGCGTCCGATCTGGACTGCTAACCCCTCTCGCCCCGGTCGCGCTTCTGCGCTTCCGGGGCTTTTCCTTCTTGCGCCAGGACGCGCGTGCGTCCCCCTGTTGCTCATCACCTCTCACCTGGCCTCGCTCTGAGCGCGCCCCACCTCGGGGAATGGAGAAAGACCAGCACCGGCCGCAAGGCCACCACCACCCACACCACACCGATTCCGGACCTTCAAGGCCGGGCCTGGCGTGGCAACTCGCGCTCCCCACATCCGTCGGCCTGGCCGACTCACAAGGAAAGGAAATCCCATGAGCAAGACTCAAATCGAAAAGCGCGCGAAGCGCATCATGTCCAAGGCCAACACCCTGGGCTTCACCAAGAACGGCGCCGCCATGGTCATCGACCAGGCGCGCGAGATCCTCGCAGCAGCGGAGGGCCACCGGAACTGGCACGCGATGCTTGCATCGCTCGGTCAGCAGCCGGCCGGCTCCGTCCAGGCCGCAGCGTCGCACGTCGAGTCCGCCTCGGCCACGATGCTGCAAGCGCTGGAGCTCGTTTCCAGCGTCCTCGACCGCCTCGCGCACGGCGCAGACTTCGACCGCGTCGTCGACGAGACCGGTGTGACCCACCAGGTGCTCACCGCGATCCGCGAAGCGAAGACCGGGCAGAAGGATGGCGCAGCGATTCAGGGTCAGCCGACCTACGACCAGCTGTACAAGACGCTGTTTGCGCTCGGCTCCCAGAACCCCATCTGGACCAAGCAGCCGAACATCGACGTCATCGTCAACGAATGGCTCCAGTCGGCGCGCGATGTGCTGGGCATGGAGCTCAACGCTTCCGGCGATCTCGTCGCGAAGTCCGAGGCCGACCAGCCGAAGGATGACGCCGATGACAACGGTCTGACGGCAGCGCAGCGCCGCGAGGCGGGGCAGCAGGGCTGGAACCTGTTCGATGCCGATGGCGTTGAACTGCAGATCCAGCGAGAGGACGACTCGATGGTGTTCCCTGGCGACGACGAGGCCTGGCTCTTCGTCATCCGCGAGGCAGTTCGCAACCCGGCCTCGGCGGCCGCGAAGGCGCTGGCTCTGGTGCGCGAGCGATCGCCGGCGGAGTACGCCCGGATCGAGTCGTTCGACCGAAACAACGAGCAGCTGCTCGTGAAGGGGCCGAAGGCTTCCACTGGCCACCCGGTGGATCTGGCTGAAGTCGCGGAGTGGGTCGGGGCGCACTACAAGGTGAACTTCGACACGGTCGGTGAACGGCAGCAGGAGTGGATCGACAGATTCGCTCTGGCACACGCAAACGAGGATCGTTTCGCGAACTACCTGGTGGCGCACGGATGGGAGCACATCTTCATCGGCAAGACCCGTTCGGAGACCCGCTGGGTTTTCCGTCTGGGCGGCGACGACGAAGGCGTGATCCACGCACAGATCCGCAACGAACTGGGTGGCTGGGTCGACCTCGACCGCGTCGCGATGGACGACCTCGAGGAGTCGATCTACGACAACTCCGTCCCCGACGACTACCAAACCTGGGCGCCCGAAGTGCAGCTGACCCTGCGACTGCCCAACTGGGCGGCGCCGGGAGGCGTCAAGAAGCAGCGTGACACCAGCGAAGGCTGGTTCGACGTCGAAGGCTATTCGACGAAGGCGCGCTGGGAAGGCCCGGAGTCGAACGATGGCGGCCTGGACGGCTTCACAACGCTGGAAGCAGCGAAGGCGTACGCAGCCGGCAGCGCGATGGATGGCTTCTACGAAGTCGTCGTCACCGCTTACGGCCAGCACGTCGACTATGAGCCCGGCGAGCGTGTCTGGGCACGCCACAACCGCCCATACGCCGGAGACGGCAACGAGGATTCGTTCACCGAGATCCTGCAACACCGCGTCCGCTGGCATCTGCGCGGCGACGGCGCTCCGAGCGCTCTGAACGAGTCCGCCGAGGAGCACGTGGAGCATCTGATCCGCAACGGCTTCAACCAGGGCGAGCTCCTGGTGACATCCGATGACGGAGAAGCCGAGTTCCGCGGCTGGTGGTCCATCGACAAGTCCTAACGCAAGCCTGCAGCCAGATCCTCTGGCCAACCCTCAAAGCCGCCCGGTCACATCGACCTGGGCGGCTTTTTCTTTGCTTTATCGCTACCTGTTCCTCCTCTCCGTGTACCCATCAACCCTTCCTTCTGGAGGAACTTCTCATGTACGCAAACCTCAACGGCATTTCTGTTCAGTCGCAAGCGGACCTGGGCGACACCCGCGGCAACAACGCGGCGTGGTACCTGGTCGACCGTCAATCGCTGCGCGCCAAGTCCGCTCAGTGCGTCCGCGAAGGTCGTGTCCCGGCGCTCCTGCGCCAGCGCCCCTCCAACAAGGAAGGCCTGCCCGTCATCGACGGTCAGCACCTGAACTGAATGGACTCGCTCGACGACCTGCTCGCCGAGTTCCGTCGCAAGCGGGCCGAAAGGACCGCTTCGATCGGCGATGTGAGCAACGGCGCGATCCTGACCTGCGAGTCGGGTCAGCGCTGGGTGTTCTTGTTGCCCGACATGACGGAACCCGGCAAGTGGCGGATGCAGCGTTTCGATGAGCGTGGCTTCTCCGGCCACAGCATCTTCAACACGCAGGACGAGCTCGTCTCGGCAGCTGCCGATGACGGATTCTTCCGCCACGACCCCGGTGCACTGGACCGGCTTCAGGGGACTTCGCTGTTTCAGCGGGGCAACTTCCTGACCGACCTGGTGCAGCGCATCAACGCGCGCGAGCTATCGCACGCAGAGGCTGATCGCCTCCTGGCCGAGTACGACGCTCAGCCAGCTTGACCGAGACGCCCGCCGTGATCCTTGATCCGGTGGGCTTCTTTTTTTCCGCGCACAGCCCTTCGGCCCAGTCGGACACTGCCAGTATCGCCTATACTCTTTCGCAGTACACCTACCTGTTAGGCATTACTCCTCTACCAAGAGCAATCCCGCCCTTGGGCAACTAGGAGTCCGATTAGACAATGGAACTGACTGAATGCCACGTCGCCCTCAGCGTCTCTGCAAGAGCGTTGATCGACTACGTCGACCCCGACACCGGGATGTCGATCTACGGCCAGGAAACGCTCGACGGCATGCGCGAGCGGTACCCGGATGCCGAGGTCGTCTCGTCCTGGGAAGCGGCGCAGCGACTGATCGAGAAGGAGTTCGTTCAGCCGCCGAAACCGATCGGCCGTCAGGAGTGGAACGACATGCTGTGTTCCAAGACACCGCCTGTCGGCCGCTACGGACACGGTCAAACCGAGTCGTTCAGGCTCCCCGACCTGGTCTTCGGCCAGACCGGTGTGATCCTGGCTCGAGACGGTTGGCGCTTCTACAGGCTGATCGACCGAATCGACCTGACCCACCGGGAGATCCTGGCGAAGTGTCGTGCGATGCAGTGACGTAACGGGTCTCTGACCCAGCTTCGTTGCAAGCAATCCGAGAGGCCGCACCCCCATGGGGTGTGGCCTTTTTTCTTGCGTGCGCGCGTATCGCATCCCGCAGGACAAGGACGCATCCCGCGCCCTATCTCCAAGGAGGTCCTCATGGGCTTTGATCAACACGAGCTGGCTCTCGAAGAGCCGCAGGAGGGGGCGAAAGACCTCCAAACGGTGAACCCGCTCGACTACGAGCGCGTGCTCATCTTCTTCTCCGGTGGCAAGGACTCGGTCGCGTGCGTGCTGCACCTGCTCGAGCTCGGCGTCCCGAAGGAACGCATCGAATTGCACCACCACCTGATCGACGGCCGCGAAGGCTCCGAGCTGATGGATTGGCCGGTGACCGAGGCCTACTGCAAGGCCTTCGCCGACGCGATGGGCATTCCCATCACGTTCAGCTGGAAGCAAGGCGGCTTCGAACGCGAGATGCTGCGCAACGGCCAGCCGACAGCGCCCACGATGGTCCCGGTCGGCAACGACATGGTGGCGATCGGAGGCGAAGGTCCGGTGGGCACGCGAATGAAGTTTCCGCAGCTGGCTGCTTCGCTGAACGTGCGCTGGTGCAGCTCGTATCTCAAGATCGGCGTCGGCGCTGCCTACATCACGAACAATCCAAAGTTCGTGCAAGGCAAGACACTGGTGATCACCGGTGAGCGAGCGCAGGAGTCCGCATCGCGGGCGAAGTACCAGACGTTCGAGCCGCACCGCACCGACAACCGCACAGGCGCACGCATCAAGCGATGGATCGACCACTGGCGCCCCGTCCATGCGTGGACGGAGCAGCAAGTCTGGGAGATCATCGAGCGCTGGCGCATAGCTCCGCACCCTTGCTACAGGCTTGGTTGGGGACGTGCCTCGTGCATGCTCTGTATCTTCGGGAGCAAGGACCAGTGGGCGAGCGCCGCGAAGATCGCGCCGAAGAAGGTGATCCGCATCGTCGACTACGAACAGCAGTTCAAGGTCACGATCCACCGAACGCTCAGCGTCGAGCAACTCGTCGCCGCCGGCACGCCGTACAACATGGACGAGCGCCTCATCGCGCTGGCCATGTCCACCGAGTACAACGAGCCGATCATCGTCGAGAACTGGACCCTGCCTGCAGGGGCCTACGGGGAAGGCTGCGGCCCGACCTGATCACCCTCCCGCCCTGGTGCGCGTCTTCGGACGCCCCAGGGCCTTTCTTTTCCTGATCGGTGATCTTCATCACCTCGAGCATGGCAATTCCGCCTGTTTCAAGGAGATCTTCATGAGCAACAACCAACTGGTGCCCAGCGAGGGCGGCGTCGCACTCAACCTGATGGTCGAGCAAGCCTCCTGCGCCGAGGTGGCCAAGTTCACGATGCCCCAGGCAGTGATCATGGTGGCGACGCAGGTGCTGCTGGACCGCGCTGTCGACGACTCGTCGTCCCGGCTTCGCGTCATCGGCGCACGCAAGAGCACCCATCACGGCGCCGACGAGATGTGGTGCGTCCAGGGCCGCGGCAAGCGCAAGATCGGCCTGGTGGTGCCGAGCATCCATCGGCACTACAAGACCTCGATCCTGTCCGTCCTGCGTGTGACCGCGCCGAGCGGCCAGTGCAAGCTGCAGCTGAACGGGATGCCTGGCGCCGGCATGGCGACGGTCTCCCGGTGGGGCGACTCTGGCGAGTGCGAGATCCGCTGGCCGCAAGCCTGGGTCGCGGACTACCTGAACGCCCTGAAGTTCGAGACCATGGGAGCCGAGAACAAGGCCAACATGGCCGCAACCTACGGCGAAACGCCCACGCTGGTGGTCGAAGGCGAGCGCATCGCGCTGCCGTCGATCGCGCAGTGCGGCTATGTGGCACGCGCGCTGGCCGGCGAACACGTCGTCTGCAGCTCGCGCGACCTGGACGCGATCGAACCCTTCATGGCCTGCGGCCTGCCGCTGGTCTCCGGCCCGAACCCGAACCAGGTCGGCATCCTGGACGCCTACACGCTCCAGCTTCCTCCAGCCAGGGCTTGATGGTCAACCACGCAAGAACGGGGCTCTGCCTCGATCCTGCCCAGGGTCTGCGCTCGCGCGCGGACCCTTTTTCTTTGGCGCAAAAGGAAACGGCCGCCCGGGTAAGGGGCGGCCGTGGGTGGGTTCGGCGTCGATCAGTTGACCGCCTGCGAATTCAGGCGGTCGATCAGGATCTTGAAGGCCTGCTCGGACATCTTCTCGGCGTTGCTCGGGCGGCCGAAGAAGACCGCCTGGTCGGCGAGCGCCTTGGCGGAGCCGGGGACGCAGTTGCTCTTGAGCTCGCCGCGCCCGTCGGTGACGAGCAGGATGTCTTCGAGGGCCCCGACGCCCGGCACCTCCCGTTCACGGTACATGATGACTTGCATGTGGAATCTCCAGTGGTGGGTGCTGCAGCGGGATGCTGCCTTGCTCACGGGAATGCCTATCACCGACGCATACTCAACTCCACTCACCTGTTCGTCATCCCGGTTTCGTCAAGCAAGCGCAATGGGTGCGCTTCCATTACCAAGGAAACCAATGATCTACTTCGTCACAGTCCACCTCGAGGACGAGGTGCACGCCGGCCCGCTGGGGTTCACCAAGACGGTCTACCTGTTCACCTGGGGCGTCGATCCCGCCGAGGCCGAGAGGCACGCCCGGGCCTACTGCCTGGGCATCGGGGTGCGGGTTCGCGCTTGCTCCAAGCCCACGCTGTCGCAGAACCAGGACATGGGGCGCCTGACCTTCCCGGAGCAGGTGTACGGTGCGCCGCGCGATCTCGTGGAGCGGGCCATCCGAAGCCACGACTTCGGCGACACGATCACCAACGAGACGCTGCTCACCCTCACGAAGAAGCGCGAGATCGTCCGCCGCGGGCTGGAGGCACTCGCGACCGCCTGATCCTCAATCTGCCCGGCCTCCGGCCAGGCCCGCCCCGTCATCGCTTTGCGTGACGGGGTTTTCTCTTTGGTGGCGTCGCAGTGCGTGTGCCCGATCACCCCAGTGCCAAGAGAGAGCGCATCCCGCGCTCCGGTTCAACTGGAGATCCAAACCTAATGAGCACCCCCAAGCCCGTCCGGGCCTACATCCTGGCGATGGCGTTCGCTGCCAAGTTGCACGAATGGCTGAGCCCGGAGGAGATGGCGGAAGTTGTCGCGCGCAACGCCGCCTCGACAGACCCGCTGGTTTGCGCCTCGCACGACTTCTGCGACGCGAACATGGCGATGGCCGAGGCCTTCGAGGCGACGCAGGGGCGGGAGATTCTCTTCCCGTCCGATGTGGAGTCCGGCGCCTGCACCCAGGAGCAAAGCGATGCCGACCTGGCGCTCTTCAACAGCGCCTGGGATCTGGCCAAGGCCGCCGGCTTCGACGCCGAACAGATCGAGAGCAGGGCCGATGAGTCGATCCTCGATGCCGCAACGCACGCCGCGCTCGACGAGGCCTGCCGGATGATCCAGGATCACCTGGGCGTCACGACGGGTGACTTCGCCGGCATGTACTTCAGCGGCAACGCGTTCGACAGCGTCAAGGCCACGCTTCGCAGCTACCTGGAAGCCGAACGCGCGAGCGCCTCGGCCGACTGACCCAACCCCCCAAGCCCCGCGCATCTCTTGATGCCGGGGCTTTTTCTTCTTGCCTGGTCGCCCTTGGGCCGCGTGTGTTCGGGTGTGGGCGATCCCCTCGTATCAGGGCAATTCCGCCCTGGACCATGCAAGGAGAGATTCATGACTTCACTGCATACCTACGCAGTACGCAAGATTGGCAGCCACCGTGGTTCGCCACGGCTCTGGCTGGAGGGCAGGGAGCCGACCAAGGGAGGTTTCCTGCCGGGCACGCGCTTCAACACGCGTGTCGACACCGGCCGGGCACTCCTGGTGCTGGAGGCGGTCGAAGATGGTGTTCGCATCGTCTCTGGCAAGCAGCGCGGCGACCGGCAGATCCCGGTCATCGACATCAACAGCAAGGAACTGCTCGACATCTTCACGGGTATCGAGGCGGTCCGCGTGATCGTCCAGGAGGGTGTCATCAGCATCCTGCCGCTGGCCTCCGAACTGCGCGCGCGCGAGCGCGTCATTCGGCTGAAGGACGGACTGGCGAACGGAACCCTTTCCACCGGCTCGGTTTCGAGCGGCATCGGGGTGCTTGACCGTGCGGCGCACGAGGGCCTTGAACAGGCCGGCGTGGAGTGCCGCCTGGCCTTCGCGAACGAGATCCGGGAAGACTGCGTCGAGCACATGTGCGATCACAACCCGATCGTGGACCAGCACACCGTGACCCTGACGGCGCCGATGCAGGAGCTCGCGTTCGACGAGTGGGCGATGAGCCGCTTGCCGAAGGTGGACGTTCTGGTCGGCGGCATCCCTTGTTCCGGCGCAAGCAGGGCAGGGCGCGCGAAGCGGGGCGCCTCGCACGCGGAAGCGCACCCCGAAGTCGGTCACCTGATCGTGGCCTTCCTCGCCATCATCGCCAAGGTGAACCCGTCGGCCATCGTGCTGGAGAACGTCCCCGTCTGGGGAACCTCTGCTTCGATGTTCATCCTGCGCAACCAGCTGCGGGACCTGGGATACGACGTCCACGAGACGATCGTCAACTCGGCCGAATGGAACGTGCTCGAGCACCGGGAGCGCCTGTGTGTCGTGGCGGTGACCAAGGGGATCGAGTTCAGCTTCGACGGCCTAGAGCGGCCGGAGCCCGTGAGTCGCCGTCTCGGCGAGATCATGGACGAAGTGCCGGTGGACGCGCCGTGCTGGAGCGAGATGGCCTACCTGAAGGACAAGCGTGCCCGCGACGAGGCCAAAGGCAACAACTTCAAGATGACGGTGCTCACGCCCGACAGCGAGAAGGTGCCTTGCCTGAACAAGTCCTTGTGGAAGCGCCAGAGTTCTGGCAGTTTCTGGAAGCATCCGGACGACAGCAACCTTCTGAGGCTGCCCACAGTGCGTGAACACGCGCGCTGCAAGGGTGTCTGGGAGGATCTGGTCGAAGGTGTCGGCCTGACCTTCGGGCACGAGGCTCTCGGACAATCCGTCACGGTTCCGCCGTTCATCTCGATCTTCAAGCTGCTCGGCCAGGCGCTCAAACGCTTTGCCAGTGAGGCTGAGGCTTCGATCCAACCCTTCGCGCTCCGCGAGCTCAAGGCAGCCTGACCTCAGGCTCAAGCCATCGCGCCACCTGGTCTTCGGACTCGGTGGCGCTTTTCTTTCCGGTGATGAGTTGTGGAAATTCTCCACATCTATTGTCACAACTTCCCGGATCTCGGTTGCGGAGACCGCCGCCTTGACCCGCGCCTGCGGCGACCGCCGCCGCCGTCACTCTGCCTGTGAGGCATCTCCAGATCGCCAAGCAATCCCGCTTGGATCAACTCAGGAGTTGCCCTTTGAGCGACAACGAAGCCTCCCCCCAGAGCCTCGACGGCCTGGAAGTCGAAGTGATGCAGATCCCGGTTCTTTCGACCGCCCACATCACCAAGGCCACCAACGACCTGCTGCACGCCGGCCCCTCGGCCTGGCACCCGCACTGGTTCCACCACTGCGCCGGCTACGAGTTCGGCTGGTTCCTCTCGGTCCCGACCGAGGAGTTCCAGCAGGCCACGGACCCGGCGCCGCCGGCGGACATCCAGGACATCATGGCCTGGGCTCGCAAGCACGGTTTCGGCTGGATCCGCCTGGATTCGGATGGATCCGTCACCAACGAGCTGCCGACGTACGCCTGGTAGTCGTCTAACCCACCCCCGCGCCACCCGTCTTCGGACGTGTGGCGCTTCTCTTTTGCGTTATCTATGCTTGTGCGATACACTACACGTATGCGCAAGCGTTATGCTTGCTTCCGATCCACTAACCACCCCACCACTGCCGATGCCTCTGCCCAAGCCCCCGCGCCGCAAAGCGGCTTCCCTGGACCTTGAACCGGAGCGCGGCGACCGCGAGCCGGGCGTTCCCGTTCTGGAGCTGCGCGGCTCCGAAGCTCGTGGCGGCGGCGGGACTTCTGCCAAGGCGGCGCCGGCGAAGCCCGCTCCGGCCAAGGCCACGGCCCGTGGCAAGGCGGCGCCCAAGCCGGCCGCCAAGCGCGGTGCGCCCGTGAGCGCCAAGACCAAGCTCTTCGTGCTCGATACCAACGTGCTGATGCACGATCCGGTCTCGATCTTCCGCTTCGACGAGCACGACGTCTACCTCCCGATGATCACGCTGGAGGAGCTCGACAACAACAAGAAGGGGACCACGGACGCTTCGCGCAATGCGCGCCAGGTCAGCCGTGAGCTCGACGCCCTGGCCAGCGACCACCTGACACAAGGTCAGGGCCTGCCGCTGTCCAAGACCGGCCGGCGCGAGGCGCGTGGCTCGATCTTCTTCCAGACCGGCGCCCTCGAGATCAAGCTCCCGATGGGGCTGCCGGACACGAAGAACGACAACCAGATCCTCGGCGTGGTGCAGGCGCTGCGCGCCCAGCAGCCCGATCGCCAGGTCGTTCTCGTCTCGAAGGACATCAACGTGCGCATCAAGGCGCGCGCTCTCGGCCTGGACGCCGAGGACTACTTCAACGACAAGACCCTCAACGACGGCGATGTCCTGTACACCGGCTACCTGGCGCTCCCGCCGAACTTCTGGGAGACGCACGGCAAGGGCATGGAGAGCTGGCAGACCCGCGAAGGCACCCGCTACCGCGTCCGCGGCCCGCTGGTCTCCGCCATGTCGGTGAACCTGTTCGTCTACCTGGAGCAGGTAGGCGAGAAGCCGCTGTACGCCAAGGTCGTCGAACACCACGGCACGTCTGCCGTGCTGCAGACGCTGCGCGACTACTCGAACCCGAAGAACAGCGTGTGGGGCGTCGTGGCCAAGAACCGCGAGCAGAGCTTCGCGATGAACATGCTCATGGACCCGGACTGCGACTTCGTGACGCTGGCCGGCAACGCGGGCACCGGCAAGACGCTGATGACGCTGGCGGCGGCGCTGGCCCAGGTGTTCGACGACAAGCGCTACAGCGAGGTGATCATCACGCGCGCCACGGTCTCGGTCGGCGAGGACATCGGCTTCCTGCCCGGCTCCGAGGAGGAGAAGATGTCGCCCTGGATGGGCGCGATCGACGACAACCTGGAGTTCCTCGCCGCCAACACCACGGCGCGCGGCGACTGGAATCGCGCCTCCACGGCCACGAACGACGTGATCCGCAGCAAGCTCAAGATCAAGTCGATGAACTTCATGCGCGGCCGCACGTTCATGAACAAGTTCGTGATTCTGGACGAGGCGCAGAACCTCACGCCGAAGCAGATGAAGACGCTGATCACGCGCGCCGGCCCGGGCACGAAGATCGTCTGCATGGGCAACCTGGCGCAGATCGACACCCCGTACCTCACCGAAGGCAGTTCCGGCCTCACCTACGCCGTCGACCGGTTCAAGGGGTGGGAGCACGGCGGCCACGTCACCCTGGCTCGCGGCGAGCGCTCGCGCCTGGCTGACTTCGCATCGGAAGTCCTCTGACGCAATCCACAAGACCAGACAAGGTACACACCATCATGCGTCCCACTACCCAAATCCTCGCCGTGACGGCGAGCCTCCTTTTCGCTGCAGCGCTGACTGGATGTGGCAAGGAGGAGGCTGTACGGCAGGACAAGGTGCCGGCAGTAGCCTCCAAGGCCTCGGCACCTGCCAGCTCTGCGCTCAACCCCGGCAAGGTGGTCGTGGCCCCCGTGTCGAAGATCGCGTCGGCGCCCGGCATCGACCCGATGAAAGCCTCGACGATCCCGCCCATGCCCGCCTCGGCTCGCGCGGCCGGGCCCGCCGGCGCCGCCTCGGCGCCGGTCAAGGTGGCGTCCAAGTAATTCCTTGCCGCCCAGGAGAAGCCGCCCATGAGGCGGCTTTTTCGTTCGCGGCCTCAACGTGCCACTGAGCGGCGCCAACTTCGATTGCGCGCCCGCGGGTCGGCCTTTGGAATAGACACGCACCGGCAAATGCGATACACTGACAGTATAAGTACGTGTTAAGCACGTGCAGAATACTCGCAAGCAAACCCCAACCTCACCCCCTCAAGCCATGCAAAAACGCCGCTCCCGGTTCTTGCTCGCGCTCGTATCGCTGGCGCTCGCAGCCCAGCCCGTACTTGCCGCGCCACGCTACATGATCAAGGTGCCGGTCGTCGGCATCACATCGCAGCCTGCTGGCGACCTGAGCGTCGCGCCGTCTCCGGCGAATTTTGCTGGCCAAGTGGCTGTCGGCACTGCCGCCGCGCCGCTGAAGCTCACGGTCACCAACAACGGCTTCTCGTCGATCGGCAACTTGTCGGTCTCGATGCCGCAAGGTGCGCCCGATTTCAGCCAGAGCACCGACTGCCCGGCCGCTCTGCCGGGCCGCAGCACTTGCACGATCACGCTGGGCTTCACGCCGTCGACTGACGGCGCACGCACTGGATCTGTGGCGGTGTCGAGCACGGCGGCCAACGGCCTGCAGCTCGTTTCTGTCTCCGGTTCCGGCTCGGTGCCTTCCGTCACCGTCGCGCCGGCCGCCTTCCCTGCAACCCAGGTCGGCGACTCTTCCGTCGCGGCCGTCACGGTCTCGAACACCGGCACCTCGGCCCTCGGCCTCTCGCGTGGCACGCCGACGTCGCCCTTCAGCGTCAGCGGCGGCACTTGCGGCAGCACGCTGGCCGCCGGCGCGAGCTGCCTCTACCAGGTGACCTTCGCGCCGACCAGCTCGGGCTCTGCCACGAGCCCGTTCGCCGTCAACTTCAGCGTCGGCAGCTACTCGTTCTCGCGCACGGCCACGCTCAGCGCGACGGCGCAGGATGCGGCAGCGTCCCTTACCGCCCCCTTGTTCGGTGCGGTGGCGGCGGGCGCGACCAAGGACATCAGTGCGACGCTTCGCAATGACGGCGTTGGCGCGATCACCGTTGGTACCGCTTCTGTCAGCGGCTCCGGCTTCAACCTCACCAGCAACAGCTGCTCCGGCAGTCTCGCGGTCGGCGCCACGTGCTCGATCGGCGTTCGCCTGACCGGCTCTGGCACCAACGCGCACTCGGGCACCTTGTCCGTGGCTACCCAGGCAGGCACGAAGACGGCCGCGCTTTCTGGCCAGAGTGAACAGGCTGTCCTGAGCTTCAACCCGGCCAACTATGCTTTCGGTTCGGTCCAGGTCGCCTCTACGGGCACTCAGGCCTTCACGCTGCGCAACATCGGCAACATTGCCACCGGCGCACTGTCGTTCAACGCTCCGGCCGGCTACAGCGTCTCGGCGCCCAGCTGCGCGACCGGCATTCCCGCGGGCGGCAACTGCGCTGTCTCCGTCACCTTTGCTCCCTCTGCTGCCCAGGCTTACAGCGGCAACGTCGGTGTGACCGGCTCCGCCTCAAGCGCCACGCTTGCGGTCAGCGGCTCTGGCCAGGACGCCAGCGCCACGCTCAGCGCGGTCGCTTTCGGCAACGTGCCGGCTGGCACCAGCGCGCAGGCCGATGCGACCCTGACCAACACCGGCGTTGGCCCGCTCACCCTGAGCGCGCCGAGCGCCAGCGGCGCTGGCTTCAGCGTTGCCACGGGCGGCAGCTGCGGTGCGACCCTTGCGGCCGGCGCCAGCTGCACCATCAAGGTCCAGCTCACGGCTTCCGGCACTTCGGCGCACGCGGGCTCGCTCAGTGTTGCGACGACCGAGGCCGGCACCAAGACGGCTTCTCTGTCTGGCCAGAGCCAGCAGGCCTCGCTCGCCGTTTCGCCCTCGACCGAGGCATTCGGAAACGTGATGGTGGGCCAGACGCCCACTTCGGCGGCGCACACCGTCACCAACAGCGGCAACATCCCCGCTACCGGCATCGCAATCACCGCGCCTCAGGGCTACCAGATCGTCGCTGGCTCGCCGGCATGCTCGTCTTCGCTCGCCGCGGGTGCGTCGTGCAAGTTCAGCATCCAGTTCGCGCCCGGCGCGGCTCAGGCGTACACGGGCAATGTCACGGTGGCCTCGGACAACGCGGGATCGCCCACCGTTGCGGTATCTGGCACGGGACTGCTGAAGTCCACGGCGACGCTCACTTCGCCGGCGACCGTGTTGTTGGCCGACTGGTACCAGACGGGCACGATCACGGGCGGCTTCACCTATCGCAACGACGGCAACACGCCGATGACGCTGGCCAGCCCCGCATTGGCTAGCCCGTTGAGCGTGTCGGCGAACACTTGCACGAGTGTTGCAGCCGGCAGCAGTTGCACGATCACGGTGGCGCTTACCCGCAACGCCAACAACGGCGGCACGTCCTCGCAGTCCTTCATTGCCAGCGGGGCCGACGTCGCGCCCGCGCAGGCCACCGTCAACTGGTCGATCTACTCGGCGATCCCTAACTGGGCGTCCACCAGCCTGTCGTTCGGCAGCATTCAGGTCGGCCAGAGCTCGACCAAGAGCGTCACGCTGACCAACAGCGGCAGCGTGGCCTACAACTGGGCTACCAACAACACGCTCGCCAACGCGCCGGCGGGCTTCAGCTTCGATTTTTCGGCGTGCGCGAACGTCACGCCTGGCGGCTCGTGCGCGGTCAATGTGACCTTCAGCCCGAGCGCGGCGCAGGCCTATGGCGGTTCCAACATCTACCTGACCGCCGCCTCGATCATCGGCAACACGCTGACGCTGTCGGGTTCCGGTGCGGCCCAGTCCGCCTCTATCACCGATGTCGCGTTCGGCAACCAGGCGGCGGGCGCAACCCCGACGCTGACCTCGACGCTGACCAACACCGGCGTTGGTCCGCTGAGCGTGACCGTTCCGGCTGCGGGTAGCGTGACCGGCACCGCCTTCTCGTTCGTCAGCACGAACTGCGGCTCCAGCCTCGCTGTCGGCGGCTCGTGCACGACCACCGTGCGCTACACCGCCAGCGGCACCGCCGCTGCGTCCGGCTCGCTGACCATCGCCACTGGCGCTGGCAGCAAGGTCGCGGCGCTGTCCGGCCAGAGCCAGCAAGCTATCGTTTCGGTCAGCCCGACGAGCCGCGCCTTCGGCAACGTCCAGGTAGGACAGACTTCGACCTCGGCTGCGCACACCGTTTCCAACACCGGCAACATCGCGGCGACCTCGCTGTCGATCAGCGCTCCGACGGGCTACTCGATCACTGGCAACACCTGCTCGACCAGCCTCGCGGCCGGCGGCAGCTGCTCGTTCACGATCACCTTCACCTCGGGTGCTGCGCAAGACTACAGCGGCAACGTGATCGTCTCCACGGCCAACGGCGGCTCGCCGACGGTGGCTGTGTCGGGCACAGGCCAGGCGCCTTCGGCCTCGATCACCGACATCGCGTTCGGCAACCAAGCCGCCGGCGCGACGCCGACGCTGACTTCGACGCTGACCAATACCGGCGTGGGCTCGATCAGCGTGACCGCGCCGTCTGCGGGTAGCGTGACCGGCACCGGCTTCTCGTTCGTCAGCACGAACTGCGGCTCCAGCCTCGCTGTCGGCGGCTCGTGCACGACCACCGTGCGCTACACCGCCAGCGGCACCGCTGCCGCGTCCGGCTCGCTGACCATCGCCACCGGCGCTGGCAACAAGGTCGCTGCACTGTCCGGCCAAAGCCAGCAGGCGATCGTGGGCGTCTCGGCGACCAGCCGCGCGTTCGGTAGCGTGCAGGTGGGCCAGAGCTCGACCTCGGCAGCGCACACGGTGTCCAACACCGGCAACATCGCGGCGACCTCGCTGTCGATCAGCGCGCCGACGGGCTACTCGATCACCGGCAACACATGCTCGACCAGCCTCGCGGCCGGCGGTAGCTGCACCTTCACGATCACGTTCAGCCCGAGCGCGGCGCAGGCCTACAACGGCAATGTGAGCGTGGCCACGGCCAACGGCGGCTCGCCGACGGTGGCTGTGACCGGTGCGGGCGCGGCGCAGGCTGCGACGATCACCGACATCGCGTTCGGCAACCAGGCGGCGGGCGCAACCCCGACGCTGACCTCGACGCTGACCAACACCGGCGTTGGTCCGCTGAGCGTGACCGTTCCGACCGCTGGCAGCGTGACCGGCACCGGCTTCTCGTTCGTCAGCACTACCTGCGGCACCAGCCTCGCGGCCGGCGCCAACTGCACGACGACCGTTCGCTACACGGCCAGCGGCACCGCCGCTGCGTCCGGCTCGCTGACCATCGCGACCGGCGCAGGCAACCAGGTGTCCGACCTGTCGGGTCAGAGCCAGCAGGCCATCCTGAGCCTGACGTCGTCGCTGGCATTCGGCACCATCCAGGTCAACGACACCAAGGATCTGGTCGCGACCCTGAACAACACCGGCAACATCGCGGCGACGACCACGGCGCGTTCGATCGCGGGCACCGGCTTCGCCATCAATGCGACGACCTGCAGCACGAGCCTGGCCGCCGGCGCAAGCTGCACGATCACCGTGCGCTACTCGGCGCCCAGCGCAGCCTCGCATTCGGGCACGCTGACGGTGACGTCCGCCAACGCGGCGACCGACACCTCGTCGCTGTCTGGCACCGGCAGGGCCGCTTCGGCGACGTTGAGCGCTCCGGCGCACGGCACGATGGCAGCAGGCTCGACCAAGGACGTGACTGCGATCCTGAGCAACACCGGCATCGCCCCGATGTCGGTCACGGTGCCGACGGCCGGGTCGGTGTCCGGCTCTGGCTTCAGCTTCGTCTCCA
This sequence comes from Methylibium petroleiphilum PM1, assembly GCF_000015725.1. Classification (NCBI taxonomy): domain Bacteria; kingdom Pseudomonadati; phylum Pseudomonadota; class Betaproteobacteria; order Burkholderiales; family Sphaerotilaceae; genus Methylibium; species Methylibium petroleiphilum. The sequence goes on from NC_008826.1 coordinate 296,711, forward strand.
CGACGTGCTCGACGTCGCTCGCTGCGGGCGCGGACTGCAGCATCGTCGTGCGCCTGACGTACTCCGGCACGACCGCTCACAGCGGCACGCTGTCGGTGGGCACTGAGGCCGGCACCAAGACGGCTTCGCTGTCCGGTCAGAGCCAGGCGGCGGTTGTCGGGTTCTCCGGGTCCAGTGTTGCCTTCGGCAACGTCACGGTCGGCAACACCGTTGTCTCTGCAACGCAGACGGTGACCAACAGCGGCAACGTCGCAGCGACTTCGCTGGCGATCACTGCCCCGACCTTCGCGCCGAACTATCCCTACTTCATCGGCGCCAACACCTGCGGCAGCTCACTCGCTGCCGGGGCCAGCTGCACGTTCACGATCAGCTTCACGCCGCAGGCTGCCCAGGCCTTCAACGGCAACGTGACGCTGACCTCCGCCAACGGTGGTTCGGATGCGTTGGCCGTAACCGGCACCGGAACGCAATCACTGCAGTTGGAAGTGCAGACGCTTGCTGTCACAGGGAAAGAGGCGCAATGCGGAGCCACCAGCGCTTGGTACAACCACGCCTTCACGGGGGACGTGGGTGGGCAAAGCTGGAACTGCACGCCGCAGACCTGGAACCTGCGCTTGACGAACAAGACGGCGTCCACGATGACGATCGGCTCCTTCACCAAGACCAGCGCCTCCTGGACGATTGCATCGAACAGCTGCGGCACTACGCTGGCCGCCGGTGCGAGCTGCGTGGTGGCCATCAAGTCGCCCACGTACACATCCAGCAACTCCTCGAGCACGTACGTGCGGTGGACTACGGTCGGCATCGACAAGTACGTCTACATCTACTAACCCATCGGCCTTAGCCGCCTTCAGAAGGCCCACCCGAAACGGTGGGCCTTTTTTCGTCTACGCGCCTGTCCGCCATCCCCTCTGGCAAGTGCAAAGCGCATCCCGCGCTCACCCAACAGGAGAACCCATGAAGACCATCATCTACACCTACGAAGAGGGGCGCGTGCCCAGCGACGGCTCCGGCCGCAAGAGAACTGTCAAGCTGTGGTTTGTCCGGCGCAACAAGCCGGTCGAGATCGGCGAGTACAAGGCGGCTTTCATCGGCGAGTACCAGCTGGTGATGGAGGCCCTGAAGCACTTCAAAGCGCTTCCCGCCAAGGCTTTCGAGCGCCGCGGCCCGAGCAACACGCTGGCCTACCAGTCCGCGGAAAAGCTGCGCGAGGCCGGCATCGCCGACCTGATCCGCCTGTAATGGTGGGGCAGGAGATGAAGCTGCGCGCAGTGCTGCACCACGGACAGCAAAACCTCACGAAGACCGAGCTGACCGTCGAGGCTGAGTTCGCGGCCAACGCCGCACGCCAACTCGCGGCCCAGGTCGACGCCACGTCACGGGTCCTGCCGGGTCGGCTCGAGCAGCCGACCGCAGAAGGCAAGACCTGGTCGTTTGGTGTGACCGGATTCGGGCAACGAATCTGGGTCTACGAGATCCGCTAACCCCCACGCCCGCCGCGATCGCATGATCCGGCGGGCTTCTTCTTTCAGCTGGTCAGGCGCCCGCGGTGAAGCGCGCGCTGCAGTCGCCGCAGTCGACGTTGATGTTGGGCTTGGCCCAGATGTTCGTCTTGCAGCCCGGGCAGGTGTACTTCAGGCGATTGGAGGCATTCGCCTTGGTCGCAGCGCCGGCCGGCGCGCCTCCCGCGCGCTCCTCGGCACTCTCGACCATCGCCACGTCCAGGCCGGCGTCGATGGGCGGCGCCGAGAGCATTGGCACCTTCACGACCTGCCCATCAGCCCCGTCCGTCTCGCCGCCACCGTCCGAAGCCCCTTCTTCCTGATCGGTCGCAGCATCGTCGTGCTCGAGGCTGGCTGCGTCCTGCTTGGGCCCGTCCGTCTGCGCGCCAGGCTTCGACGGCACGCTGACAGTCACGCCGTTGGCGTAGTCGAAGTCCTTCGGACAGGCCATCGGGAAGCGATCGAACCAGACGATGCCGAAGGAGGTGCGCAGAAGCTCCTTGCAAGCCTGGATGAACAGGCCGTCCGCCAGCACGTAGTGCGACATCTTCTCGCCGACTTCCTTGCCGCCAGGCCGGCCTGTGCTGCTCGGGTGAAGGCCGATCTGCTTCATCTTGGCGGCCCACTCCTTGTCGTGATAGCAGCGCCGCGGCGGGTTGCCCCCATGTTCCCGCCACTGGTGTGTCATCTCGTGACCGAGCGTCGACAGCGTGTCCTCGATCGGCCTGGTGGCGAAGTAGCCTGGGTTCATGTTGATCTCGTCGGCCTTGGCGCCGCTGCGATCCACGTACCTGGCAGAGGAGTAGTGGCCGAGCGACCGGCCGGTTCGCTGCATCGTGATGAGCGCGCCCGGCAGTTCGTTGTCGAAGAGACGTTCGTTGAAGAAGTCATAGGCGCGCTGCAGTTCTTCGTAGCACTCCTGGGTCGCGCGCAGCGCAGCTCGTTCGGACTTCACGGTCTGGGGAACCTTTGTTGTGGTGCGCCCTCAGAGGGGTGATCGGCGCCCGGTTGCAATACATAACAAGTACGTGTAATAATAGCCGAATCGAAACGCAAACTCAACGGTCACCTCTCCAGCCCCCTATGAAACGCACCATCCTCACCCTGGCCGCCGCGGCCGCCACCCTCTTCGCCGGCGCCGCCCTGGCCGACGCGAAGACCGACTCGATCCTCCTGAACCTCAAGGTCAAGTACCCGGCGACGACGTTCACCGGCGTGCGCGCCACGCCCCTGCAGGGCATCTACGAAGTGCAGATGGGCCGCAACCTGGCCTATGTCGACGAGTCGGGTCGCACGTTCCTGTTCGGCTCCATGTACGACATGGAGGCGCGCTCGGACCTGACCGCTGCCCGCAAGACCGAGCTCGGCATCCAGGACGCGCCGGCGCCGCAGCAGCAGCGTGCCGAGGCTCCCCCGATCAAGTGGTCCGATCTGCCGATGGCCGATGCCATGGTGCGCGTGATCGGCAAGGGCGAGCGCAAGCTGGCTCTGTTCAGCGATCCCGACTGCCCGTTCTGCCGTCAGCTCGAGCGCGAGCTGGAGAAGCTGGACAACGTGACCATCTACACCTTCCTGTACCCGCTGGCGTCGCTGCACCCCGGCGCGCCGGCCAAGTCCGAGAACATCTGGTGTGCCGGCGAGAAGGCGCGCAACAAGGTCTGGATCGACCAGATGATCGGTGGCAAGACGCCCCCTGCTGCGAAGGCCTGCGCCACCCCGCTCGAGCGCAACGTCGCGCTGGGAGACTCGCTGAACGTGCGTGGCACGCCGACCATGTTCACCTCCGAC